>NZ_AZYW01000047.1:0-200779 GCF_000517725.1 Streptococcus sp. SR4
CCCTTTTTTTCTATTTTAGAGTATGCTATAATAGTATACTGTTAGCACCCTTAGTGTAATGGATATCACGTAAGATTCCGGTTCTTGAGATAGGGGTTCGATTCCCTTAGGGTGCAAAAAGAAAGACGTTGAGTGAATTGTTCTCTCAACGTTTTTTAGTCCGTAAGTTTTAGTGAAAGTATTAGGTGAAATCTTTCAGTGTTGAAGGGAAAGGTAGAGCTACAGAAGAAAAGTTATTAGCTTATCCTAAAATCAAAGTAAACTAACCTATTAGCGTCTCCATAGTTGATATATTAGGGAGACAGCTTGGCTAATCTTTTGCAATTTATTAAAAAATTTGCTATAATACTCAGTATCTCATATTGGGGTCGTTACGGATTCGACAGGCATTATGAGGCATATTCTGCGACTCGTGTGGCGACGTAAACGCTCAGTTAAATATAACTGCAAAAAATACTAATTCTTACGCTGTAGCAGCCTAAACACCTGCTCGCGTGACTTCTAGCAGATTGCTTATGTTTGTTTAGAGGTTTTATTGATTTATAAGCTACGTTTGACCATTGCCTAGCTGGTTGAAAAGAGATTTATAGGCTCGCAGATAGAAGGCTTGAGTTATGTGTCGTCTATCTGTTAAATGAAAGACATAACCTATGGTTGTAGACGAATATGTTGGCAGGTGTTTGGACGTGGGTTCGACTCCCACCGGCTCCATAAAAACCAGAGGCGTCAGCCTTTTATTTGTATATATAGGTATTTATTATGAAAAAACTTTTGTCTTTGACCGTTTTAGGTCTCTCACTTTTTACTCTAGCTGCTTGTGGAAAATCTTCGTCCAAGACAGAGACGAAGGGATCTTTGGATAATGAAGCCTCAAAGATTTTAACCGTTAAGCATGGAAATGTTCGCCAGAACTTTGATAAGATTACCATGGCAAATGCTTCTCAGGAATTTTCAGGAGGCTCAAATCTTGATAGCTTGAAGGGCTGGTTTGGTGAACCTTCATCAACGAGTCAGGAGCAGGCAGGAGATGCTAAGCTTGATGTTTATAATTGGCAGTATGACAATGTTGTTGTTACAGCGAAACTCTTTAACAATAGCACTGTGGTTAAGTCAATTTCAAACTTTTCTTACGTCCGTGATCCTAAAATCACACTGAAGATGTACGAAAATCTCAAAAATGGAACTAGCTATGACGATGCTGTCAAAACACTTGGTACACCGGATGTTTATTCTATCGCTGTCTCTTCAGATGCAACAATGACACAAGCATTTTGGTCTTCGAACCTTGTCGCTAAGAAGGGTGAAACAGGTAGCCTTACCCTTAACTTTAAAAATGGTGCCTTGGAAAACAAGTCACAAGCGAATTTGATTAATAAGTAATCGCAGTAAAAGATGCCTTTCTAAATCAATGAAGGCATTTTTTTGTTATAATAAAAGGAGCTATTAAAATTATGGAGATGTAATGACTAAAAAAAGACTATTTTTTATAGGGATAGCAGGTTTAATTCTGGTATTCTTATGGCCTCTTTTAAATAACTTCATCCCCTTAATCAAGGAATGGACCAACGCTAAGCATGATCAAGCCTTTTTAAGAGAAGTTTTTAAGCAGGCTAATTTCCAAAATGCACTGATCCTTCTTAGTCTCATGATTCTGTCATCAGCTATTCCTGGAGTTTCAAGTTCTATTTTTTGTATTTTTGTTGGGCTACTCTGTGGCCCTTTGCTTGCGATTCCGATGAATATTATTGGGAATACTTTTGGGAATTTGACTAGTTTTGAAATTCTGAGAAGACTTGAAAAGCCAGAGAAGTCCAAACGCATGGAGAAACTTCTAAACTATATTGAGAACTTTAAGCATCGCTTTATTGGGATTTCACTGGCCTTCTCTATTCCTTTTATACCTTCAGCTCTGGTCAATTATGCTTGTGTTCAAATGAATTTACCCACAAGGACGAGGATTTTGGCGACACTTATTGGAGTGGCGCCAGTATCGATTGTTTATGCAGTTAGTGGAGATTTGTTGCTTAATGTCCGTCCGATTCGAATACCATTAGTGGCAGTACTTGCCATCTTGCTTTTTATCTCACTCGTCATTTACTTTATTCATTTTAGGAAGGAAAAAAATGAGCTTCATTCAAGTAACTAAAGAAGAATTTAACACACATGCTCAACAAGTATCTGAGCGTTCTTTTATGCAAACTGAGGAAATGGCAAAGCTTCTTGAAAAACGTGGATTTAGCATTAGCTATGTCGCTTGGAAAGAAGGAAACCAGCTAGAAGTCTCAGCAATTGTCTACAGCATGCCTATGACTGGTGGGCTTCGTATGGAGGTGAATTGTGGACCGATTCACTCAAATACAGCTCATCTAAGTGACTTTTACCAAGGTTTGAAGGATTATGCTAAGGAAAATGGTGCTCTTGAACTATTAATCAAACCTTATGATACTTATCAAACTTTTGATAGTAATGGTGAACCAACTAGTGATGAGCAGAAGCAGCTGATTAGTCAATTGACTGATTTAGGTTATAGCTTTGATGGTCTACAGACAGGCTATCCTGGTGGTGAGCCTGACTGGCACTATGTTAAGGAATTATCTGGGATTGAAGAAAAAGATCTTATCAAGTCTTTCAGTAAAAAAGGGAAACCTCTGGTTAAAAAAGCCAAAACCTTTGGGATTAAGTTGAAAAAATTGAAACGTGATGAGTTATCTATTTTCAAAGAAATCACTTCAGCGACCTCTGACCGTCGTGAGTATAGTGACAAATCTCTAGATTATTATCAAGATTTTTATGATGCTTTTGGTGACAATGCTGATTTTATGGTGGCTACCTTGAATTTTCAGGATTACTATGACCATTTGGAAAGTGATCAGGCGAAGTTGGGGGCTAGAATTGTCAAATTACAAGCTGATTTAGAAGCTAATCCAAAATCTGAGAAAAAACAAAACCAATTAAGAGAGTTATCAAGTCAGTTTGAGACCTTTGATGTTCGAAAGGGAGAAGCGACTGCCTTTATTGACAAGTATGGTCAGGAAGATATTGTTCTGGCTGGAAGTCTCTTTGTCTATACACCTCAAGAAGCTGTTTATCTTTTTAGTGGGTCTTATCCAGAGTTTAATAAGTTTTATGCGCCAGCACTCTTACAAGAGTATGTGATGACCCAAGCCATTAAACGTGGTATTACGTTCTATAACTTCCTTGGTATTATGGGAATCTTTGATGGTTCAGACGGAGTTCTGCGATTTAAACAAAACTTTAATGGTTATATCGTTCGTAAGATGGGAACTTTCCGTTATTATCCACAACCGCTTAAACATAAAGCGATTCAAGGAGTTAAGAAACTGCTTGGACGTTCTTAAATTTTTGAGGACTTCGATTTGAGTCCTCTTTCATTATAAGTCTCTATATGGGCTTGGACCATAGTAAAGAGAGATTAGAAATTAGGGAGGTAAGTTGATGAAACTTGCACTATTGGGTACAGGGATGATTGTGACAGAAGTTCTTCCTGTGTTAACGACTATTGAGAGCATTGAGCTTGAAGCTATCTTGTCGACACCACGCTCACTTGATAAGGCTGAAGCCCTAGCTAAGCAATATGGTTTGTCTCAGGCGACTAGTGATTATGAGGCAATTTTGTCCAATCCAGAAGTTGATACGATTTATGTGGGAACTCCCAACCATACCCACTATGACTATGCTAAGAAAGCGCTTTTGGCTAGCAAGCATGTTATCTGTGAGAAACCCTTCACCTTACATTTGGAAGAGTTTGAAGAGCTAGCTAAGCTTGCTCAAGAAAAAGAGCTTCTCTTGATGGAGGCTATTACCAATCAATATTTGGCTAATTTTACAGCGATTAAGGAAGCCTTGTCTGATATTGGAGATATTAAGATTGTGAATATCAATTATTCTCAATATTCTTCACGTTACGATGCCTTTAAGCGAGGAGAGATTGCTCCTGCCTTCAACCCTGAAATGGGTGGGGGAGCACTTAGAGATCTTAATATCTATAATATCCATCTCCTGGTTGGTCTCTTTGGTAAGCCTAATCGTGTGGAATATCTACCTAATGTGGAGCGAGGAGTGGATACGTCAGGAATTCTAGTTTTGGACTATGGTCACTTTAAGGCTGTTGCCATTGGAGCTAAAGACTGTAGTGCCGAGATTCGTTCAACTATTCAAGGAGATAAGGGAGCTATTACCATTTTTGGTGCAACCAACACTCTCCCTGAGATTGGCGTCACCCTCAATGGTCAGAAAGAGAGAGTCGTCAATCTCAATAGTCTACAACATCGTATGCATGATGAATTTGTGGCTTTTGAAAAGATGGTGGCGACCAAGGATTTTGACAGTGTTGCCAAGCAGTTGGAACATAGTCGTCAGGTTATGGAAGTTCTGGATCAAGCTTCGAAAGCTTTGTAACATACAAAAAAACAAGCAGTGGTATTAGCCATTGCTTGTTTTGTCTTATACAGTTGTTGGGAATGAGATCTCAATCAATTTGTCAGTGTGTACTGTTCTGAGTTTGTCCATCAAAACGATATCCTTGTCGATTTTTCGTTTGAGGAAGAATTCACGGATAACTTCTAATTCATTGTCTTTAACAGCACGGTGTTTATTTGAAATCAAGAGTTCATAATGCTTAGGTGCTTGTGTAAAGACAACATCAGTATTCCCAGCAGAGTAGGTCTCTACGAGAAAGGCATCCGTGTTGTCAAGTTGGTTTTGAACAAGTTCTTGGTGTGTACGGGTCGTATTAATGAGTTTCATAGTTTCCTCCTAGGATTTGCCAGTTGTTGTGTTAGTTTCTTTCCATTGTTCGATTCCCCATTTATGACTGCCACGTTTAAGTTTAGCAATGGCTTCGTCAATTGGAAACCAGGCCAGGTTATTGAAATCTTCGAGAGGTTTGCCAATTTTTGAAAAATCTACAACTTCATAAATATAGGCTGGATTGTAATAGTAAGTGTCACGGTGGCTTGAATAGAAGTATTCATCAGCCTGGCCATAGTACTGGCCTAAAGTGGCTGTAAACCCAAGTTCTTCAATTAACTCGCGTTCTAATGCGCTATAGTGATCCTCGCCTGCTTCGATCTCTCCACCTGGGAGAAACCAAGCTCCGTTAGGAGCCTGGACTAAAATAATCTTTGTCTTTTCTTGGTTAGGAATCACAGCATAAACACCGTAACGTGTTTGATAATGAGCTCCCTCAACCTTGTCACCAAATGTTGGATTCATGAGTTGCTCCTTACGTTTATTTGCCTATATTATACTAAAATTTTGCTCATTTTCCTATTGATTTAGGCAGAATTAGGGATAAATTTGAAAATAGGAAATGAAAAGATAAAGAACCCAAGACGTAATGACTTGGGTTCTTTGTTTAATCAGTTTCTTTTGCTGTTTCAGCTTTCTGAGTAGCTTTTTCGGCTTTTTTAGCAGACTTAATGGTGATGTGGCCTTTTGAAGTCATGACTGCCTTGAGATCTTTTTCATTTGGATTTTCAAGGTAGAAGTCAGTAATAGCGTCTTCAATATGATCTTGGATGGTACGACGTAGTGGTCGAGCACCCATCTTAGGATCGTAACCAAGGTCAACCAATTTTTCCTTAACTTTCTCAGTTACACTGAGGTAGATACCGTTATTAGCCAAGCGTTGGTTGACATTATCAAGCATGAGGTCCACGATAGTGAGGAGATTTTCCTTGCTAAGGGCAGAGAATTCGATAATACCGTCAAAACGGTTCATGAATTCAGGGCTGAAGAAATCTCCAAGCTGGTTAAGAACAGAATTGGTACGATTTTCACGGGCAGCTCCAAAGCCGACGCTAGCTTCAACTTTACCTGTACCAGCATTTGAAGTCATGATGATGATGGTATCCTTGAAACTTACAGTTCGCCCTTGACCATCAGTCAAGCGACCGTCGTCAAGAACTTGGAGGAACATGTGAAGAACGTCTGGGTGAGCTTTTTCAACCTCATCTAGAAGAATGAGTGAATAAGGATTACGGCGGACTTTTTCAGTTAACTGACCAGCTTCGTCGTAACCGACATATCCTGGAGGGGCACCGACTAATTTGGCAACGGCGTGTTTTTCCATGTATTCTGACATGTCGAAACGAATCATACTGTCAGCTGAACCAAAGAGTTCAATCGCCAATTGTTTAGAGAGTTCAGTTTTACCGACTCCTGTAGGACCTACGAAGAGGAAGCTACCAATTGGGCGATTTGGTGCACCCAATCCAACACGATTACGGCGGATGGCTTTGGCAATCTTATCAACTGCGGCATCTTGTCCAATAACATGTGATTTAAGATCATCAGCAAGACTAAGAAGTTGTGATTGTTCTTTTTCTTTCAAATCACCGACAGGAATATTGGTTTTTTGTTCCACAATGGCTTCGATATGTTTTTCTGTGATGACAGGCATATCTTGGTCTTTGATGGTTTGTTTTTGCATTTCCTTGTATTTGGCAATTTGATCACGGAAATAGGCAGCTTTTTCAAAGTCTTCGTCACGAGTAGCTTGAGCCTTGAGGTTTTCAGCCTCAATCAAACGTTTGTCGATATCTTTAGGATCAACAAAATTGAGGGTCAAATTCATCTTCGAACCAGCTTCATCGAGGAGGTCGATGGCCTTGTCTGGCAAGAAGCGGTCTTGAATGTAGCGGTTGGACAATTCTGCAGCTGCAGTAATCGCTTCGTCTGTATATTTGACGTGGTGGTAGTCCTGATATTTAGGTTGAATACCACGCAAAATAGTGATGGTTTCCTCAACCGTTGGTTCGTCAACCTTAACTGGTTGCATACGACGCTCTAGGGCGGCATCTTTTTCGATGATGCGGTATTCGTTGAGTGTTGTTGCTCCGACCAGTTGAAGTTCTCCACGAGCAAGAGCAGGTTTTAGGATGTTTCCAGCATCCATATTGCCATCACCAGCATTACCAGCTCCTACGATTTCATGGATTTCATCAATAAATAGGATAACATCCTGACGTTGACGAATTTCTTCCATGAGTTTTTGCATGCGTTCTTCAAATTGGCCACGAATACCAGTCCCTTGAACCAGGCTGACCACATCAAGACGGATGACTTGTTTGCCTTGGAGTTTTTGTGGCACGCTACCGTCAACGATTTTTTGAGCTAGGCCTTCAACAACAGCAGTCTTACCGACACCGGGTTCACCGATGAGGACGGGGTTGTTCTTGGTACGGCGGTTAAGAATTTCGATGACACGAATGATTTCCTCGTCACGACCAATAACAGGATCAATGTCTCCACGACGAGCGATGTCAGTGATGTTAATGCCGAACTCTTCAAGAAGACCTTGTGGCTGTTGAGGAGCTTGTTGGCGTGGTCCTCCTGGACGGCCTGGCCCTTGTGTATTGCCACCGTTTCCTCGGTTACCACCTTCTTGTGTTGGAGGTGTATTGGGAAGATCGCCGTTAGAAGAACGGAAGTTATTTAGGTCGCTGAAGAAATCATCGAAGAAGTTTGAACCTCCTGTTTGATTGAATTGATTGAGGGGGTTCTCTGGGTCAGATTTCATGATTTTATAACAATTTTGACAGAGGTCAACTTGTTGCTGATTACCGTTTACATTGGTATACAAATGAATACTAGCTTCATTAAGGTTACAGTTTTGACAGAGCATATCAGTACCTCTTTTCTATCTGAATTGGGAAAGACCTTTATTGAAAACAATCTTGGTCAAAAAAGGTCAAATCTATGACTCCATTATAGCATGCGGAAGGTAGATTGCAAGTAAAAAGCATCTAGGTTTGGCACTCTATTAATAAGAGTGCTAACATTGAATTTTAATTCAAAAACGCTTGTTTAAAATGTATAAATATTATATAATGTTTTTATATTATTCAGAACGAAAGAGAGATACCTATGACACAAGCTAAATCATTTTTGAAAGAAATCGACTTTACCAAGCAGGAACTTGAGGAGTTAATCGATTTATCTATAAAATTTAAACAGCTAAAGAAGGAAAGAATTCCGCATAAATATTTAGATGGCTTAAATATTGCCCTGATTTTTGAAAAAACATCTACAAGAACTCGCTCAGCTTTTACAGTGGCTGGTCAGGACCTAGGTATGAATGTGACCTACCTTGGTGCTGGAGACATTCAGTTAGGTAAAAAAGAATCTGTAGTTGATACAGCCAAGGTGCTTGGTTCTATGTTTGATGGAATCGAATACCGTGGTTTTAAGCAAGAAGATGTCGAAGAGTTGGCTAAGTACTCAGGTGTTCCGGTCTGGAATGGTTTGACGGATACCTGGCATCCAACGCAAATGATTGCGGATTTCATGACTTTGAAGGAGCGTTTTGGTAGTTTGGAAGGTTTGACCATCGCCTATATTGGAGATGGTAGAAATAATACGGCCAACTCACTTTTGGTCACTTCGGCTATTTTAGGCGTTAATGTCAAGATTATTGCCCCAGAGGTGCTGCAACCCGAAGATGAGATTGTAGCCCTAGCTCAGAAACATAATAATGGTGCCGATTTAACCATTACAGATGATATTTCAGAGGTCAAGGGAGTGGATATGCTTTATACGGATGTCTGGGTATCTATGGGTGAAGAAGTAGACTTTAAATCTCGTATTGATTTACTCCTGCCTTATCAAATTAATGCAGACCTACTTGCCAAGACGGAAAATCCAGATGTCATCGTTATGCACTGTCTCCCAGCTTTTCATGATCTCAATACCCAAATTGGGCAAGAAATCTATGACAAATATGGTTTGGCAGAGTTAGAAATCACCGATCAAGTCTTCCAAAAATACAGTGATATCATCTTCCAAGAAGCTGAGAATCGTATGCATTCTATCAAGGCCATTATGTACAATTCCTTGAAAAATATTTAAAATTCCCCCATTTTTCCCATAAGTGTGATAAAATAAGTAAGAAATACACAATTAATAGGAGAAATAACATGGAATCACATTTGGTGAGAATCATTAACCGTCTTGAAATGATGGCGGCTGATGGTGGTAATTTGAAACGTAATTTTGAACGTGAAGGAGTGGTTGTTGCCGAAGTATCATTTAGCAACGATCCTGAAAATGGTCCAGTTTTCACATTGCGTGACGTTGAAGCACGTGAATCTTATTCATTTGATAGTATCGACTTGATTGCAATGGAAATCTACGATTTGCTTTACTAATAAATTATTTTGGAACTTTACAAGGTTCCAAAAATCAGAATGCCTGAAACTATCGAGTTTCAGGCATTTTTATCAGGATGAAAGCATGGGGTGATGCTTGTATGGCTTGTCAAAACAGTCAGTGTTTCAACTCATTGGCAAAGCTTTTGGCGTGGTGTCGTCTTGGAAATACATGAGGTGTATTGCTTAAGAGTTTTGCTAGCTAGGTCTATAACTTAGTTTTTATACTGAAATATCGCATTTATAAGAAAATACTTTATTATTATACAGTCTTCTGATATAATATTGAAGAATATTAGTAAGGAGTATCTAGATGAATTTTTCATTTCTACCACAGTTTTGGTCTTACTTTAACTATGGTGTCTTAGTAACAATTATGATTTCGGTCTGCGTGGTCTTCTTCGGAACCATCCTTGGGGTTTTGGTATCCTTGGCCAAGCGTTCTGGAATCAAACCTTTGGAGTGGTTGGTGAGCCTTTATGTTTGGGTTTTCCGTGGGACTCCTATGGTTGTGCAGATTATGATTGCTTTTAACCTCATCCACATGAATCTTCCAACTGTGCAGTTTGGCATTTTGAACCTTGATTTATCACGTATCGTTCCAGGTATTATCGTCCTTTCTTTGAACAGTGGTGCTTATATTTCTGAGAGTGTGCGTGCAGGTATCGAGTCTATTCCTAAAGGTCAGGTTGAAGCTGCCTACTCACTTGGTATCCGTCCATGGAATACCATGCGTTATGTGGTCTTGCCTCAAGCCATTAAAAATATCTTGCCTGCCTTGGGTAACGAGTTTGTTACTATTATCAAGGATAGTTCGCTCTTGCAAACCATCGGGGTTATGGAATTGTGGAATGGTGCACAAACTGTTGCAACAACAACCTACTTGACCTTGACACCGCTCTTGTTCGCAGCCTTCTATTATTTGATTGTGACAACAGCTATGACGGCACTCTTGAAACAAATGGAAAAACGACTTGGGGAGGGACGTAAATAATGGCAGAAACAATTATTGAGATTAAAAATCTTCACAAGTATTTTGGTAAGAACGAAGTTCTCAAAGGGATTGATCTAGATATTAAAAAGGGTGAAGTAGTGGTTATCATTGGTCCTTCAGGATCAGGAAAGTCAACCTTCCTACGCTCAATGAACTTGCTTGAGAAACCTACAAAAGGTGTTATCTCCTTTGAAGGTGTGGATATTACAGATAAAAATAACGACATTTTCAAAATGCGTGAGAAGATGGGAATGGTTTTCCAACAGTTTAACCTCTTCCCTAATATGACAGTTAAAGAAAATATCACCTTGTCACCAATTAAGACTAAGGGTGTTTCTAAAGCTGATGCAGAAGCAAAGGCTATGGAACTTTTAGAAAAGGTTGGCTTGAAAGATAAGGCAGATGCCTACCCAACAAGTCTATCAGGTGGTCAGCAACAACGTATTGCTATCGCACGTGGTTTGGCTATGGATCCAGATGTTCTCTTGTTTGACGAACCAACATCAGCCCTTGACCCAGAAATGGTTGGTGAAGTTCTTGCAGTTATGCAGGACCTTGCTAAATCAGGGATGACAATGGCAATCGTTACCCATGAAATGGGCTTTGCCAGTGAGGTGGCTG
Source organism: Streptococcus sp. SR4 (assembly GCF_000517725.1). Taxonomy (NCBI): domain Bacteria; kingdom Bacillati; phylum Bacillota; class Bacilli; order Lactobacillales; family Streptococcaceae; genus Streptococcus; species Streptococcus sp. SR4. Next base: position 10,786 of record NZ_AZYW01000047.1, read on the forward strand.
ACCGTGTTATCTTTATGGATGGCGGTGTCATTGTCGAAGAAGGCACACCACAAGAGATCTTCGATAATACTAAGGAAGATCGTACCAAGGATTTCTTGAGTAAAGTTTTGTAAGATATTCATTAAGTATGTATACATTGTTTGTGAAGGCTGGAACTTTTCCGGCCTTTTCTTTTTGTGTTCTGCTTTTCTAGAATCATTCTTGTTTAGGATAATATTGCGGAAAAGATGGATAAATATGCTATAATGATGCCATATCAAAAATAATAAAGTAGGTCAAGAAATATGCTCATATATGATGCGGCCTTAAAAACGCCTTACCGGATTCTTGGCATTAACCTCCCTAAGGATAGTCTTTTACACTTATCTAACCTAGGGTTGGCTGCCGGTGAAACGATTGAGGTGGTAACTAAGACCAAGAACAGTGCTATTATTATCGTTAAAGGGAGTCGCTTAGCCTTTGATGCGTCGATTCTGGATAAGATTGATTTGGCACCTGCGGAGGAAGATCAGGAAAAGATACCTCTTTCTGAATTACCAGTTGGACGTTCGGCTATTGTTACTGATATTTTTTCAGCAAATGAAACCAAACGACGTCTTATGGATATGGGAATTACAAAGCGTACTCGAGTGTTGTTGCGTAAGGTAGCCCCTTTGGGAGATCCTCTAGAAATTAGCTTGAGAGGGTATGAATTAACCTTACGCAAGTCGGAAGCGCAAATGATTAGTGTGGTCATGCTGGATGAGGGAGTGGAAAAATGACAGAAATTGCGTTAATAGGTAATCCTAATAGTGGTAAAACCAGTTTATTCAACCTGATAACAGGGAACAATCAGCGTGTTGGTAACTGGCCGGGTGTTACTGTAGAACGAAAAAGTGGTCTGGTCAAAAAGAATAAGGATTTAGAAATCCAGGATTTACCAGGGATTTACTCAATGTCACCCTATAGCCCTGAAGAAAAGGTGGCGCGTGACTATTTGTTGAGCCAAAGGGCAGACAGCATTTTAAATGTAGTCGATGCAACAAATTTGGAGCGTAACCTTTATCTGACAACGCAGTTGATTGAGACAGGTATTCCAGTCACTTTAGCGCTTAACATGAGTGATGTTTTAGAGGCTCAGGGAAAGCAGATTAATGTTGATAAATTATCTTATCATCTAGGTGTACCAGTAGTAGCCACTAGCGCTCTCAAGCAAACTGGTGTTGATCAGGTAGTGAAGAAGGCGGCTCATACGACAACCTCTACAGTTGCCGACATTGCTTTTCCAATTTATGACGATAAGTTAGAAGCTGCCATCTCACAAATTTTAGAAGTCTTGGGAAATTCGGTGCCACAAAGGTCTGCGCGTTTTTATGCCATTAAACTCTTTGAACACGATGCTTTAGTTGAGGATGAGCTAGACTTGTCCCCATTCCAACGAAAAGAAATCAAAGATATCATTCGTATCACTGAGGAAATTTTCACAGAAGATGCGGAGTCAATTGTCATTAATGAGCGTTATGCCCTTATTGAACGTGTTTGTCAGATGGCTCAAAGTCATACGGAAGATTTTGCCCTGACCTTGTCAGATAAGATTGATAGGATTGTTACCAACCGTATTTTGGCTTTACCAATTTTCGCAGCAGTTATGTATTTGGTTTATTTCTTATCTATCCAAACTGTTGGAACCATGTGGACAGACTGGGCTAACGATGTGCTTTTTGGTAAGTATGTGCCAGATTTGGTAACTTCTGGTCTTGACTTTCTTCAAGTTCAAGACTGGCTTAAGTCTTTGATTATTGATGGTATCGTCGCTGGGATTGGGACGGTACTAGGATTCCTTCCTCAAATTTTTGTGCTCTTTATCTGTTTGGGTGTGCTTGAGGACATTGGATATATGAGTCGTATTGCCTTTGTTATGGACCGTATTTTCCGACGTTTTGGGCTTTCTGGAAAATCCTTTATTCCCATGTTGATTTCGACAGGCTGCGGGGTTCCAGCGGTTATGTCTAGTCGAACGATTGAAAATGAAAGGGACCGTCGCATTACCATTATGACGGCAACCTTCATGCCTTGTTCGGCCAAGTTGGAAATAATTGCCTTGATTGCTGGAGCTTTCTTCCCTAGTAACTCATTAGTAGCACCAAGTACTTATTTTATTGGGATGGCTGCCATTATCTTATCAGGTATTGCCCTCAAAAAGACGAGTTTTTTGGGTGGCCTAACCAGTCCGTTTATAATGGAATTGCCTGCTTACCATTGGCCTAAAGCCATGTCAGTTTTGCGCTATGCCTTTGGTAAGGCTATGAGTTTTGTCAAACGTGCGGGAACCATCATTTTCAGTTTGACAGTTCTTATCTGGTTTATGTCTAACTACAACTTTACGCTACATACGGTAGATACGGAAGCCAGCATTTTGGCGACTCTCGGTAGGAGTTTGTCTTGGATTTTTGATCCGCTTGGATTTGGAAATTGGAAGGCAACAGTTGCGGCTCTTACAGGCTTAGCTGCCAAGGAGACTGTTGTTGCCACCTTTGGTATTCTCTATCATAATAGCAGTGAAGCTGGTTTAGCTGAGGCTCTGCGAGGAGATTATTCTTCCCTAGCAGCTTATTCCTTCTTAGTCTTTAATTTACTTTGTGCCCCATGTTTTGCGGCTATTGGAGCTATTAAGCGTGAAATGGCCAATCTTAAATGGACGGTTGGTGCTATCGGTTTTCAAACAGGCCTAGCTTATTGTGTGAGTTTAATTCTTTATCAGTTTGGCCAAGTTATCCTATACGGCAAGTCAATGACAATTTGGACTTTTGTTGCCTTCTTGCTGTTAGTGACCATGATTTATTTTGTGGTTCGTAAACCATGTCAGATTAAGGATCAAATCATTAGCTTGGATAATCTTCAAGAAGCCCATATTTAGGTTTAGGAGGAATTGTTATGTCAACATTTATCATTGCCTTCATTATTTTTGCTTTGGCTGGTCTTGGCATCCGTCACTATATCAAAGGAAAAGGTTCTTGTGGCGATTGTGAGTGTTCTTGTCCGGTTAAGGAAGAAATGCATAAGGCTAATCGCTAATAATATATAGAAAAATGGTCTCTTAAATGAATAAGGGACCATTTTCTTACGATTGTAAGAAATGTATAAAGGTATGTAGGTTGGAAGTGTGATACTATAAGATAGATAAATAATCTAATTTTTTAACAAAAAAGGGAGATGTATAAGGAATGGTTTTGAACAGAGAGATTGTCCTAATTCATGGGACCTGGTGTGATGGCAATGTTTGGGGAGAATTTGCGACAGGTCTACGTCAAATGGGATACAAGGTGCATACACCTAGCTTTCGTTACCATGACCTACCTTATCAAGAGTGCCTAGCTAAAGTTGGGACTGTTACTTTGCAGGACTATCGAGATGATTTAGTGGCTTTGATTGAAAGTCTAGACCAACCACCACTTATTTTAGGGCACTCTTTAGGCTGTCTGGTGGCTCAAATGGTTGCTGAAAAGACAGAAGTTGCTGGTATGATTCTCATGGGACCTGCTCCGACAGCAGATATTTATGCCTTTTATCCAACCATGTTAGCTTGTTTTGGCAAACACTTTTTACGCTGGGGTTTTTGGAAAAAAGCCATGCCCCCTTATAAAAAGGAGTTTTTCAAGTATTGCATGAATGAACAAGAGGAAGCTTTGAAAGAGGAAGTTTTTGCTAATCTGGTTCCTGAATCAGGAAAAGTTTATACTCAGATGGCTCTTCATTGGTTTGATAAGACAAAGGCAGCTTATGTGGACTTTAGTAACATTTTATGTCCTGTTCTCGTCATTTCAGGAACCAAGGATAAGATGACTCATCCTAATATTGCTAGAAGAACAGCTAAGAACTACCGTGATTCTGTTCTCGTTTCCTTAACAGGTGCAGATCACATGTATGAAAGTGGCAAATACCAGCAGAAGACCTTGAAGGCTATTAAGGGTTGGAGTCAGCAAAATGGTTTTGTGGATTAGTCACGAAACATAATCAAAAGAAGTTGGAAGGCAATTCCAGCTTTTTTAGCTTTCATTTGAGACGTCTTTTTGAAATTTTAGAAAATTTAGTCACAAAGAGTCCTCACTATGGTATAATTGAAAAAAAGTATGTATTGGAGAACACCCATGGCGATAATAATGGATGGTAAGGCCCTAGCTGCTAAAATGCAGGATCAATTGCATGATAAGGTAGCACGTCTAAAAGAAAAGGAATGGATTGTGCCAGGACTCGTGGTAATCATGGTCGGTGATAACCCTGCCAGTCAGGTTTATGTGCGTAATAAGGAACGTGCTGCTAAAAAGGCTGGCTTCCATAGTCAGACGGTCAATCTTTCTGAGAGTATTAGTGAGGAAGAGTTGATTGAAGTTATTGAGCGCTATAATCAGGATCCGCTTTTCCATGGTATCTTGGTTCAATTGCCACTGCCTAATCATATTAATGAAATGCGTATTCTTTTGGCTATTGATCCTAAAAAAGATGTTGATGGTTTTCATCCTATGAATACTGGTAATCTCTGGAATGGTCGCCGTCAAATGGTGCCTTGTACACCGGCTGGGATTATGGAAATCCTTCGTGAGTACAATGTTGAATTGGAAGGTAAGACAGCAGTTATTATCGGACGTAGTAATATTGTTGGTAAACCTATGGCTCAGCTTCTTCTAGAAAAGAATGCTACAGTTACCTTGACCCACTCACGAACACCGCATTTGGCTAAGGTTTGTAGCAAGGCAGATGTCTTGATTGTAGCTATTGGACGTGCAAAATTTGTAACGGAAGAATATGTCAAAGAGGGTGCTGTTGTCATTGATGTAGGAATCAACCGTGATGAAGAAGGCAAACTTTGTGGTGACGTTGATTTTGATCAAGTGAAAGATAAGGTTGGCATGATCACGCCTGTTCCAGGTGGTGTAGGCCCTATGACTATTACTATGTTGATGGAACAGACCTATCAAGCTGCTCTTCGTAGTGCGAAAGGATAGTTTATGAAAGTTGATGACGATTTAGCTAGGCAAGTGATAACACCTCGCTTGAGAGAGTCTCACAAGGGTTCTTACGGTCGAGTGCTTTTAGTTGGTGGGCTTTATCCTTATGGTGGTGCCATCATTATGGCTGCCATAGCTTGTGTCAATAGTGGGGCAGGCTTGGTCACAGTGGCTACGGATCGTGAAAATATCACAGCCCTTCATGCTCATCTCCCTGAAGCCATGGCTTTTGACCTTAGAGAGACTGAAAGATTTCTTGAGAATCTTAGGGCAGCTGATGTGGTATTAATCGGTTCTGGCCTAGGTGAAGATGGTGCAGCTAGTCAGGCTATGGGCTTGGTTCTGGCAAATATTAGGGCAGATCAAAATTTGGTTGTTGATGGTTCAGCTCTCAATCTTTTGGCTAAGAAAAATAAGAAGAACCTACCAGATTGTCATCTTACTCTCACCCCACATCAAAAAGAATGGGAACGCTTATCTGGTTTAAGGATTCCAGAGCAGACAGTTTCCAACACTCAAAAAGCCTTGGGAGAGTTCCGAGCTGGGACAATCCTGGTTGCCAAGAGTCATAAGACGGCTGTCTATCAGGGTGAAAAAGTAGCTCATTTAGAAGTTGGTGGGCCTTATCAAGCCACAGGAGGAATGGGAGATACCTTAGCTGGTATGATTACTGGTTTTCTGGCCCAGTTCGCTTCAATTGATCGCTATAAGGCTGTTACAGTAGCTACCTGGCTTCACTCAGCTATCGCTGATGATCTGGCTAAAAATGCCTATGTGGTTTTGCCGACTCTTATCAGTAAAGCCATTCCTAGCTGGATAAAAAAGTTGTCATTATAATCTAAAAAACGTGTCTTGTATTGAGGCAAGTTTTTTTAGATTTCGACATTTTTTTAAGTTTGCTAAAGCTTATTTGTGATAAAATAAAAGAGAATTTTTATGAGAACATAGAGGAAAAAAAGTGACATCATTTTCGAAAAAACTCAGTCAAAAATGGGAAAAACGGCGCCAAAAACAAAAAGAAAAACGAGCGAATAAGCCTAGAAAGCCAGTAAACATTTCACGTCGTGTTTACTTGCTTTTTGGTGTAGTCTTTGTCCTTTTTTTGTTGCTTTTTGCACGTTTGACCTATATGCAGGTTTATAACAAATCGTTTTATACTAAGAAATTAGAGGATAACTCCAAGTATACGGTTAGAATTGCAAGCGAGCGTGGGCAAATCTTTGATGCTAAAGGGGTTGCTCTTACAACCAACCAGAGTAAGGACGTTATTACCTTTACACGTAGCAATTTGGTGTCATCAGATACTATGAAGAAGGTCGCTGAAAAGTTAGCGACCATGGTAACACTAACGGAGACGAAGGTAACAGCACGCCAGAAACGCGATTTCTATCTAGCGGATTCTGCCACCTACAAACGTGTGGTTAATGACCTTCCAAAGGACAAGAAAACAGATAAGTTTGGTAATAAATTAGCTGAAGCTACTATTTACAACAATGCTGTTGATGCCGTTCCTGATGAAGCAGTGGATTACACTGAGGATGAGCTTAAGATTGTCTACATTTACTCACAGATGAATGCTGTTTCTAATTTCTCAACAGTCACATTGAAAACAGGAGACTTGACGCCTGAACAAATTGCGATTGTAGCAGCTAAACAGAAGGAACTTAATGGTATTACGGTTGCTAAGGATTGGGAGCGTCATACGGTTGATTCAGCCTTGTCTCCTCTCATCGGGAAAGTCTCAAGTTCAGAAGCAGGTTTGCCACAAGAAGATGCCAAGGAATACCTCAAGAAAGGGTATGCCCTTAATGACCGTGTAGGAACGTCTTATCTAGAAAAAGAATACGAGGAGAAACTACAAGGAAAACATACTGTTCGTGAGATTACAGTAGACAAGGAAGGCGAAGTTGCTAGTGATAAAATTACTCAAAAGGGCAGCAAGGGGAACAATCTGCAGTTGACCATCGACCTTGATTTCCAAAAAGGAGTTGAAGACATCCTAGGTCAACAGCTTTCTTCAGAGATTTCAGAGAATAAAGCAACCTATTCTGAAGGAATGTATGCAGTGGTTATGAATGCTGACACTGGTGCTGTACTTGCTATGGCAGGGCAAAAACACGAGCAAGGAGCACAAGATTTTAAGGCCAATGCCTTAGGCACAATCACTGATGTCTTCATTCCGGGATCTGTTGTTAAGGGGGCAACCTTAACTGCTGGTTGGCGTTCAGGTGCTATCTATGGGAACCAGGTCTTGACTGACCAACCAATTAACATTGCCGGTTCAGCCCCTATCACATCTTGGTTTACAGACCAAGGTAGCCGTGCTATTACCGCGACACAGGCTCTAGAATACTCATCAAATACCTATATGGTGCAGATTGCAATTAAACTACTTGGCCAACAGTATGTTCCAGGTATGGCCTTGTCGACTGACAATATGGATAAGGCCATGACGACGCTTCGTGATACCTATGCTGATTTTGGTATGGGCGTGTCTACAGGACTTGATTTACCTGGAGAATCAGAAGGTTACATTTCTAAGAATTACAATGTAGCCAACGTTTTGACAGAGGCCTTTGGTCAGTACGACTCTTATACAACCATTCAGCTAGCTCAGTATGTTGCTTCAATTGCCAATGGTGGTAAACGTGTAGCACCTCATATCGTTGGAGGTATCTACGATGCAGGATCTAATGGTAGTCTAGGAACACTAGCTTCAACGGTAGATACACGTGTGTTAAATACCTTACCTCTTGATTCTGAGCAGATGGGGATTATCCAACAAGGCTTTAATGATGTCGTTAATTCAGGATCTAGCCTTGCGACTGGTAAAGCTATGGCAAGTTCTATCATTCCAATCAGTGGTAAAACAGGGACAGCCGAAACCTATGCGACGGATGCTTCTGGTAACTCTGTAACAACGGTTAATCTTAATGCCGTTGCCTATGCGACCGCTAAAGAAGGTACGAAGTTGGCAGTTGGGATTATGTACCCACACGCTCTAGATTGGAAGAGTAAGGCCCATCAAAATGCGGTCAAAGCTATTATGGAGCTTTACCAAAATACCCACTAAACATCTAAAGTCTCTTGTGCCTTGCACGAGGGATTTTTCTGTGATATAGTGTTTGAGTATTTGTTCTTGGCTAAAGGCTTATCCATGAAAGTGACAAAAGATGAGCGATGAATAAAAAATATAAAGAACAGGAGGCTTTCATGCTTTATCCTACTCCAATTGCGAAGCTGATTGATAGTTTTTCAAAACTCCCTGGAATTGGGGCTAAAACAGCGACACGCCTAGCTTTTTATACCATTAGCATGTCTGATGAAGATGTCAATGATTTCGCAAAAAACCTCTTGGCAGCAAAACGTGAATTGACTTATTGTTCGGTCTGTGGTCGTTTGACAGATGATGATCCATGTAATATTTGTACCGATGAAACCAGAGATCGTACTAAGATTTTGGTTGTTGAAGATTCCAAAGATGTTTCAGCTATGGAAAAGATTCAGGAATACCGTGGTCTCTACCATGTGCTTCAAGGACTTATCTCCCCTATGAATGGTGTTGGACCAGACGATATTAACCTGAAAAGTTTGATTACTCGCCTTATGGACAGCGAGGTTGACGAGGTTATCATCGCCACTAATGCAACAGCAGATGGTGAGGCAACCTCTATGTATATTTCACGTGTCCTTAAACCTGCAGGAATCAAGGTGACTCGTTTAGCGCGTGGTTTGGCCGTCGGTTCTGACATTGAGTATGCTGATGAAGTGACCTTGCTAAGAGCTATTGAAAATCGAACAGAACTATAAGTAAAAAGTGTTGGTCAGTCCAGCGCTTTTTGTTTGTAGTAAATAGGTTTCTCATTAAAAATTTGGTAAAATAAAGTAAGCGCTTTTATAACGAGGAATCATGATGAAGATTGAAAAGGTTTTAAACAACAATGTTGTCCAAGCTTTGGATAATAATGTGGAATACATTGTCATGGGTAAGGGACTAGGTTTTCAAAAGAAGGTCGGAGACCTTGTTGATAAGGAAAAAATTGAAAAGACTTTTGTTTTGGAAAATACAGAGGCAGTAGAGGAATGGTCTCGTGTTTACGTCAATTTACCTGATGGTGAAATGCAGGTCTTTTTGAATATCCTTACTTTTGCTGAGGCTGTCTTGCAAACCAAGTTTGATCCCTCATTTTTCATCGCCCTTGCCGATCACCTCCATTATGCTATTGAAAGAAATAGAGAGGGTGTTTCTTTGCAGAATCCTTTGGCCTGGGAGGTTCGAAAATTTTATCCTCGGGAGTATGAAATTGGGAAACAAGCCCTTCGTTTGATTGCCAAGGATTTAGAAGTCCAGTTGGCAGATGATGAAGCTGCCTCTGTCGCTTTACATTTTGTTAATGCATAAAAAGATGCGGGTCTCTATGAAAAAGACCGACAGATGACTCAAATTGTGGTTGGGATTAGTGACATTGTCCGTCTTCATTTTGGTTATGATTTGGAGGAGGATAGTTTCTCGTATAACCGTTTTATGACCCATCTCCAATACCTAGCACAGCGTATTGTGAGTGGAGTTAGTGGTGGCAAGAATGATGCTTTTCTATATGAACAAGTTAAGATAAATTATCCAGAGTCCTTTATCTGTACCCAAAAGATTGTTGCTTATATCAAGACAAGCTACGCCTTTGAACTAAGTTTAGACGAACAAGTCTTTTTAACCATTCATATTCAACGTCTTAAGGATAATTTAGATAAGTAAGTGATTCCCAGAGACGTCCTACAAAAAGCAGACAATTAGCCTTAAGTCTGCTTTTTCTGTGTCCTTATGGTATAATGAGGTGATTAATAATAGACCAAAAATACTCTGGGCTAGTATTCTATGTATTTGAGTATTTGTATAAAAAAAGCTAATGAGTTAGTGAAAGGAAGCGAGCGGTTCTATACTTTGAAGTGAGCATAGCCGTTCCTAAAGTATCTTATGTATATTGAAATGATTGATGAGACTGGACAAGTCTCTGAGAAATTAAAAGAACAAACCTTGGAGTTGCTAGATTTTGCAGCACAAAGACTTGGCAAGGAAGACAAGGAAATGGCGGTTACATTTGTAACCAACGAACGTAGCCACGAGCTAAACCTGGAATATCGTGATACGGACCGTCCAACTGATGTTATTAGTTTGGAGTATAAGCCTGAATTAGACATTAGCTTTGATGAGGAAGAGTTGGCTGAAAATCCTGAATTAGCTGAAATGATGGGAGAGTTTGATAGTTATATCGGTGAACTCTTTATTTCTGTTGATAAGGCTCACGAGCAAGCTGAGGATTATGGTCATAGTTTTGAGCGTGAGATGGGCTTCTTGGCTGTTCACGGTTTTCTTCACATCAATGGCTACGACCATTACACCCCAGAAGAAGAAGCGGAAATGTTTGGATTACAGGAAGAAATTTTGACTGCTTATGGACTTACGCGACAATAATCCACAAAAAAAGTGGAAAAACAGAGAATTTACAGCTAGTTTTGAGTTTGCTCTAACAGGGATTATCACAGCTTTTAAAGAAGAACGCAACATGCGCAAGCACTTGGTTTCAGCTATCTTGGTGGTATTGGCTGGCTTGATTTTTCGTGTGTCTGCGACAGAATGGCTCTTTCTTTTGATGGCAGTTTTTCTCGTAATTGCCCTAGAGATTGTTAATTCTGCCATTGAAAATGTTGTCGATTTGGCCAGTAATTATCACTTTTCGATGCTAGCCAAAAATGCCAAGGATATGGCTGCAGGAGCTGTTCTAGTGGTTTCTTGTTATGCACTCATTACGGGTATGATTGTTTTTATACCTAAAATTTGGCACTTAATTTTCAATTAAAAGGAAATAGGAAAGAAGTTATATGACATTTAAATCAGGATTTGTGGCTATTCTTGGCCGTCCTAATGTAGGAAAATCAACGTTTTTGAACCATGTTATGGGGCAAAAAATTGCTATCATGAGTGATAAGGCTCAAACAACCCGTAATAAAATTATGGGGATTTACACAACTGATAAGGAACAGATTGTCTTTATCGATACACCAGGAATTCACAAGCCTAAGACGGCTCTTGGAGATTTCATGGTGGAATCGGCTTATTCAACCCTTCGTGAAGTGGATACAGTCCTCTTTATGGTACCAGCGGACGAGCCCCGTGGTAAGGGTGACAATATGATTATCGAACGTCTTAAACAAGCTAAGGTTCCAGTTATCTTGGTAATCAATAAGATTGACAAGGTTCATCCAGATCAGCTCCTAGAGCAGATTGAGGATTTCCGTACACAAATGGATTTCAAGGAGATTATTCCGATATCTGCCCTCCAAGGAAACAATGTTTCTCATCTTGTGGATGTCTTGAGTGATAACCTTGAGGAAGGGTTCCAATATTTTCCAGCGGACCAAATCACCGACCACCCAGAGCGTTTCTTGGTATCGGAGATGATTCGTGAAAAAGTCCTTCAGTTGACACGTGAAGAAATTCCACACTCTGTTGCGGTTGTCATTGATGAGATGAAACGTGATGAAGACACGGATAAGATTCATATTCGTGCGACAATTATGGTTGAGCGTGATAGCCAAAAAGGTATTGTCATTGGTAAGCAAGGTTCCATGCTCAAGAAAATTGGTACCCTTGCCCGTAAAGATATTGAAGTCATGCTTGGGGACAAGGTCTTCCTTGAAACCTGGGTTAAGGTTAAGAAAAATTGGCGTGATAAAAAACTTGATTTGGCTGATTTTGGTTACAATGAAAAAGAATATTAAAAAGCTGGGCACTTGCTCGGCTTTCTTGTTAGAAGGAGGAGCAGATGCCTGAGTTACCTGAGGTAGAAACTGTTAGACGAGGGTTAGAAAGATTGGTAGTAAGTCGGACCATTTCGTCTGTTGAAGTTAAGGTCCCGAAAATGATTAAGACCTCCTACGATAGTTTTTTGAATGACTTACCTGGCCAAACTATTCAAGCCATGCGACGTAGAGGCAAGTACTTGATTTTTGATTTTGGACAGTTGATTATGATTTCCCACTTGCGCATGGAAGGGAAATACCTCTTGTTTACGGATCAGGTCCCTGCTAATAAGCATTTCCATCTTTTCTTTATCTTAGATGATGGCTCGACTCTTGTTTATCAGGACGTCCGCAAGTTTGGGACCTTTGATTTATTGGCTAAAAATCAAGAGGAGGCTTATTTTACAAAGAAAAAGCTTGGTCCTGAGCCTACTAAGAAGGCTTTTAAATACGCCCCGTTTGAGAGAGCCTTGATGACCTCTGCAAAGCCCATTAAAAGTCTCCTTTTGGAGCAGAAATTGGTGGCTGGTCTAGGCAATATCTATGTTGATGAGGTGCTTTGGGCAGCCAAGGTTCATCCTGAGACGCCAGCAAAGAAACTCAGCAAGGCAGCCATGAAGCGAGTCCATGATCAAACGATTGTTATTTTACAGCTAGGAATTGAAAAAGGTGGCTCAACTATAAGGACTTATCGTAATGCCCTTGGTGAGGATGGGACCATGCAGAACTATTTGCAGGTTTACGGAAAGACGGGACAGCCTTGTCCACGCTGCGCAAGCACAATTGAGAAAATCAAGTTAGGAGGGAGAGGAACACATTTGTGTCCTCATTGTCAGAAACGATGATTATTGGGTTAACAGGTGGTATTGCTTCAGGAAAATCTACTGTTGTTGAAATGATTAAAGAGGCAGGTTACAAGGTCATTGACGCTGATCAGCTTGTACACGACATGCAGGCTCAAGGGGGCCGTTTGTACCGTGCCTTACTCGATTGGTTGGGAGAGGAAATTCTTCTTTCTAATGGGGAATTGAACCGTCCTAAACTAGGGCAACTGATCTTTTCCAATGAGGAGATGAGACAGCGGTCTGCTGAGATTCAAGGGACGATTATTCGAGAGGAACTAGCAGCGCAAAAGGATTATTTAGCTAAGAAAGAAGATGTTTTTTTCATGGATATTCCCTTGCTTATTGAGAATGGGTATCAGGACTGGTTTGATCAGATTTGGTTGGTGGCAGTGTTACCGGAGATCCAGTGCCAACGCTTGATGAAACGTAATCACTTAAGTGTTGAGGAAGCTAAGCTGCGTATTGATAGCCAGATGTCTTTAGCTGAGAAAATGCCTTATGCCAGCTTGGTTCTTGATAATAACGGTAGTCTCGATGATTTGAAGGAGAAGGTTAAGAGTGCAATAAATGATTTAACGAGCTCCTCATAGCTAGCCATTGTGATATAATGGATAGTGAATTTTAGAAAGAAGATGATTATTTGCGCCAAAAAGAACTTAAAAGTACTGATTGGCAACGTAACCTTAAAATTGCATGGATAGGAACCTTTTTTACTGGAGCTAGTTTCTCCATTGTTATGCCTTTCATGGCCCTATACATTGAGGAACTTGGTGTTAAAGGAGACATGGTCGAATGGTATGCTGGCTTGTCTGTTGCCATCTCTGCCTTAGCCTCTGCCTTGGTTTCTCCTATTTGGGGACGCCTGGCTGACCGTTATGGTCGAAAGCCTATGATGATTAGGGCCAGCATGGTGATGACTTTTACAATGGGAGGGCTTGCCTTAGTCCCAAATGTTTTCTGGCTGCTTTTCTTAAGAACGCTGAATGGTTTGTTTGCAGGCTATGTCCCAAATGCCACAGCTTTAATTGCTAGTCAGGTTCCTCAGAATCGTTCTGGCTATGCCTTGGGGACCTTGTCTACGGGTCTAACGGCAGGTGTTCTGATTGGCCCTTTGTTAGGTGGTACCTTATCTGAGGCGTTTGGTATGAGGGGTACCTTTTTATTGGTTGGACTCATTCTATTTATCTGCTGCCTCTTAACTATTTTTGGCTTGCGAGAGGATTTCCAGCCTGTCGAAAAGGGAGAGATGATGACCCTTTCTCAGGTTTTTGCAAGAATTCCCAGCAAATCTATGTTGATTGGCCTTTTTGTGACCAGTATGATTATTCAGATTTCTGCCCAATCGATTGCACCTATGTTGGCCCTTTACATTCGTTATTTAGGTCAGAGGGAAAATATCCTTTTTTACTCAGGGTTAATTGTTTCTGCTATGGGCTTTTCTAGTCTCTTAAGTACCCCTTATCTGGGAAAATTGGGAGACCGTATTGGGAATCATCGCTTGCTTTTAATGGGGCTATTTTATAGCTTTCTCTTGTATTTCCTCTGTGGTTTTGCCGGTTCAGCCTTGCAACTGGGTATCTTACGCTTTGCCTATGGCTTCGGTGTAGGTGCTCTTATGCCTAGTGTCAATTCTTTATTGACCAAGATGACACCCAAGGAAGGAATCTCAAGAATATTTAGCTTTAATCAAAGCTTTTCATATATTGGACAGGTTTTAGGTCCCTTTGTTGGGTCAGCAGTTGCGACAGGTCTAGGTTATCGCTGGGTCTTCTTTGTGACTGCAATGATTGTCTTTGGAAATTTTGTCTGGTCCTTAATCATCTTTAGAAAATTGCTAGGAGTCAAGAATATAGGTGAGAGTTAAAATCAATTTAAAGTGTAGTGAATGTGGGAGCATCAACTATCTCACAAGTAAAAATAAACAGAATCATCCTGAGAAAATTCAGGTACCCAAATTCTGCCCTAAGGATAGAAAAGTAACCTTACATGTTGAATCTTAAAGGGTTCTATGGTAGAATAAGAAGGACTTTTTCGGAGGAATAACTATGTACGACTTATTATTAACGCTGCTCTTGGTGATGTCAGCTATTATTGTGATTGCGGTATTTATGCAGCCACAAAAAAATCCAAGTAGCAATGTCTTTGATGGTGGTGGGTCAGAAGCACTATTTGAACGTAGTAAACCACGTGGTTTTGAAGCCTTTATGCAACGCTTTACAGGAATCATGGTTTTTCTATGGATTGTAGATGCAATCGTCCTTTCCATTCTCTCAAGTAAGTAATGAGCTGACTGAGGTTGGCTCATTTTTTGCGTTATAGTCAATAAATAAAAGAAAAGGAAATCATGAAAGAATCTATTATAAATTATTTGAAGGAGCATGGGAAATCCAGTGTAAACGACATTGCCCAGGCTCTTAATCATGCTGGGGGAGAAAAGTTCCCTCAGCTCATCAAGGCCATGTCAGCCATGGAAAGTAAGGGACAGTTGCGTTTTAACCGAGATGGCTCTGTATCCTTGCGTCCTAAGAAAGAAAATCCTAATCAGGTGACTGTTGAAGGTATCTTCCGTGCCAATAAGAACGGTTTTGGTTTCTTGCATGTTGATGACAGTGAAGATGACATGTTCATCGGTCGTAATGATGTTGGCCATGCCATTGACGGTGATACTGTTGCCGTTGTTATCAAGAAGCCAGCAGATCGTTTGCGTGGGACAGCAGCAGAAGCGCGTGTTGTTGAAATTGTAGAACGTTCGCTTAAGACTGTTGTAGGGAAATTTATCCTTAGCGACGAGAAAGAACCTTATGCGGGTTACATTAAGTCTAAAAACCAAAAAATTCAGCAGCCAATTTATATCAAGAAAGAACCAGTTGCCCTAGATGGTACTGAAATTATCAAGGTTGATATTGAAAAATACCCTAACCGTCACTATGATTATTTCGTAGGAAGTGTTCGTGACATTATTGGTCATCAGGGGGATGCCGGTATTGATGTCTTGGAAGTCTTGGAATCAATGGATATTGTTTCAGAGTTTCCAGAGGATGTCATGGCGGAAGCAGAAGCTGTACCAGATGCACCGAGTCAGGAAGACCTCGTTGGTCGTGTTGACCTCCGTCAAGAGGTAACTTTTACCATTGACGGAGCTGATGCTAAGGACTTGGATGATGCGGTTCATATCAAACGTTTGCCAAATGGTAACTTTGAGCTTGGTGTTCATATTGCTGATGTGTCTTACTATGTTACTGAAGGATCTGCACTTAACCGTGAGGCCGTAGCACGTGGGACTTCTGTTTATGTGACAGACCGCGTGGTACCAATGTTGCCTGAGCGTCTTTCGAATGGTATTTGTTCACTTAATCCCAATGTTGATCGTTTGACGCAATCAGCCATTATGGAGATTACTCCTAAAGGTAAGGTGGTTAATCATAAGATTTGTCAATCTGTGATTAATACAACCTTCCGTATGACCTACAGTGATGTCAATGAGATGTTGGCTGGAAATCCAGAAAAGATTGAGCAGTTTAAGCCAATCATGGATTCTGTATCAGCTATGGCAGAATTGCATAAGATTTTAGAAGACATGCGTGAGCGTCGTGGTGCCCTTAACTTTGATACATCTGAAGCTCGTATCTTGGTTAATGAGAAGGGAATGCCAGTGGATATCGTGGTGCGTGAACGTGGAACAGCCGAGCGAATGATTGAATCCTTCATGTTGGCTGCCAATGAATGTGTGGCAGAGCACTTTGCTAAGGCTAAGTTGCCATTTATTTACCGTATCCACGAAGAGCCAAAGGCTGAGAAATTGCAACGCTTCATGGATTATGCCTCTATCTTTGGTGTTCAAATCAAAGGAACTGCCAATAAGATGGATCAGCTAGACTTGCAAGAGTTTATGGCCAAAGTTCAGGGAAAACCTGGAGCAGAGGTCATGAACATGATGCTGCTTCGTTCAATGCAACAAGCCCGCTATTCAGAACACAACCACGGACACTATGGACTTGCGGCTCAGTATTATACCCACTTTACTAGTCCAATCCGTCGTTACCCAGACCTCTTGGTTCACCGAATGATTCGTGAGTACACTAACAATATGTCTCAAGAAACACGTGAACATTTTGAAGAGGTTATTCCTGAGTTAGCGACATCATCTTCAACTCTTGAACGTCGTGCCATTGATGCCGAACGTGTCGTTGAAGCTATGAAAAAAGCGGAATACATGGAAGAGTTTGTTGGCCAAGAATTCGATGGTATTGTCGGAAGTGTGGTTAAATTTGGTATGTTTGTGGAATTGCCAAACACTATCGAAGGTTTGGTTCACATCACGACCCTTCCAGAATTTTACAATTACAATGAACGTACCATGACACTTCAGGGTGAGAAAACTGGTAAGACTTTCCGAGTTGGTCAGCCTATCCGTGTCAAATTAACACGTGCGGATAAGGAAACAGGAGACATTGACTTCCAATACCTTCCAAGCGAGTATGATGTTACTGAGAAAGTAGACCACAAGGCTCGTCAGGAACGTGAAGAGAAGGCGAAAGCCTTCCGAAATAGAGGTCCACGTCGTGACCGTCAAAATGGAGACTTCGAACGTCGTGGTAAACGTGGGGATAACCGTAACCATCAAGATGCTAATGGTCGTAAAGGCTCTTATGACGAAAAACGTAAGTCATCTAAGAAACCCGACAAGCGTAAGAATCAAAACCGTCCTCATAATGATAACAAGGGACGTGAGAGTGGCCGTCGTAAGAAGAAAGGGAACAAACCTTTCTACAAGGACGTTGCTAAAAAACGAAAATAGGATGAGAATGGAGGGACTGCTATGCCAAAGGGTGAAGGCAATGTTGTTGCTCAGAATAAAAAGGCTAGACATGACTATAGTATCGTTGATACTATTGAAGCAGGTATCGTGCTAACAGGGACGGAGATTAAATCCGTTCGTGCGGCACGCATCCAACTAAAAGATGGCTATGCCCAAATCAAGAACGGTGAGGCTTGGTTAATCAATGTTCATATTGCTCCTTTTGAGCAAGGTAATATTTGGAATCAAGATCCAGACCGTACGAGAAAATTATTGCTTAAGAAGAAGCAAATCACCAAACTTCAAAATGACCTTAAGGGAACAGGAATGACCTTGGTTCCTCTTAAGGTGTACCTAAAAAACGGTTTTGCCAAGGTATTGCTTGGTATTGCCAAAGGGAAACACGATTACGATAAACGTGAGTCTATCAAACGTCGTGAACAAGAACGTGATATTAAACGTATTATCAAGAGTGTTAACCGTTAAAACGCCTATCATCTAAGACTGCTATAGTCCTAGATGATTTTTTGTTTTTGGCTTTAAGACATGATATAATGGGAGTACCATACGGTCTTTAGTTAGGATAGCAGATATACCTAACTCTGGACGTGATACTGTAAAGGAGATTAGCGATGCCAGTAGATGCTAAAACAAAATACAAGGCCAAGAAGACAAAGATTGTTTTCTTCGACATTGACGACACCCTTCGTGTCAAAAAGACAGGCTACATTCCTGAGTCTATTAAGGCTGTTTTCAAAGGGCTTAAAGAAAAAGGAATTTTGACGGGGATTGCCACAGGACGTGGCTACTATGGTGTCGTTGAGGACATTCGAGACTTAGAGCCCGATTATTTTGTAACCATCAATGGAACTTATGTGATTAATCGAAAAGGCGAAGAAATTTATAACCAGCCCCTAGCTCGTGAGGTTACAGAAGCCTTTGTTGCTTGGTGCAAGGAGATTGGGATTGCTTGGGGCTTTGCTGGTAAGGATAAGCCAGTTGTTTCTGAGCGTTCAGATTTGATTGATGATGCTATGAAACCAGTCTATGGTCTTTGTGATGTGGAGCCAGACTTCCACTTGTCGAACGATGTTTACCATATGTGGACTTTTGCGGAAAATGATGGTGAGCTTGAGTTACCAGAAGAACTTGCGACACATGTCCGCTTGGTGCCTTGGCACGAACACTCCTCTGACGTCGTAGCAAATGGTATCTCAAAAGCATCTGGTGTCGAGCATGTCTTGGAGCACGAAAACCTTAAACCGGTCAATGCTATGATGTTTGGTGATGGTCCAAACGATATGGAAATCTTTGACTATGTTGGACTTAAGATTGCCATGGGTAACGCTACACCAGAATTGAAAGAAAAAGCAGATTACGTTACAGGAACAGTAGAAGAAGATGGCATTTTCAATGCCTTGGAGGAACTCGGATTGGTAGAAAAAGAACTTCATTTCCCACAACTTGACTTGGATGCAGTAGAAGGTCCAGTCGTAACAATTAAAACAAACCATGGTGATTTGGTCATCAAACTTTTCCCTGATCATGCACCATTAACAGTTACTAACTTTGTCAATTTGGCCAAGAGTGGCTACTATGACGGTGTGATTTTCCACCGTATTATCAAGGACTTTATGATTCAAGGTGGTGACCCAACTGGTACTGGTATGGGTGGTGAGTCAAGTTTCGGTGGTAGCTTCCAGGATGAATTTTCTGAAGAACTCTATAACCTCCGTGGTGCGCTTTCTATGGCCAATGCTGGACCAGATACTAATGGTAGCCAGTTCTTCATCGTTCAAACGCCTGAAATTCCTTATGCTAAAAAGGAACTCGAACGTGGTGGTTGGCCAGCACCAATCGCGGAAGCTTATGCTGAAAATGGTGGAACACCTCACCTAGACCGTCGTCACACAGTCTTTGGTCAATTGGTGGATGAAGACTCTTACAAGGTGCTTGATGAGATTGCCAATGTTGAGGTTGGAGCTCAAGATAAGCCACTTGAGGATGTTGTGATTGAAACAGTTGAGGTAGCAGACTAAGATGAAAATTGGAGACAAGCTTAGGGGTGTTATCACAGGCATCAAGCCTTACGGTGCCTTTGTTTCATTGGAAAATGGTACCACAGGCTTGATTCACATCTCGGAGATTAAGACAGGTTATATCGACAACATCTACAATACCCTCAAGGTAGACCAGGAGGTCTTGGTTCAAGTTGTTGATTTTGATGAATTTACACAAAAGGCTAGTCTTTCTTTGAGAACCCTTGAGGAAGAAAAAAATAAAATCCCTCATCGTCATCGTTTCTCTGATAGTCGTTTGAACTATGGCTTTAAACCCTTGGCAGAAGCAATGCCAGGATGGATTGAAGAAGGACTTGACTATCTTAGACAAGAGCATGAGGAAAAATAGCAAAAGCTGACTCTCGATGAGTCAGCTTTTTTGGTGTTTTCGATTTGGCTACAAACAAAAAGATCTTCAATTTAATTGAAGACCCATGTTTATTAATTAGACATCAAAATAGAGCAATTCTTTTGGTGTGTGTGTGAAGACTTCAAAGCCATCTTTTGTCACATAACCACAGTCCTCGATACGAACACCAACTTTTTCAGGAATGTAAATACCTGGTTCAACAGAGAAGCACATTCCTTCTTCGATTACCAAGTCATTTCCTTCCATGATTGAAGGGAATTCATGCACATCCATTCCGATACCGTGTCCGAGGCGGTGGTTGAAGTATTCAGCATAACCAGCTTTTTCAATAACATTACGTGCTGCAGCATCGACTTCGCTGGCAGTTACACCTGGTTTAATCATATCTAGGGCAGCCTGTTGAGCTTCTAAAGTCAAGTGGTAGATTTCTTTTTTGAAATCATCGGGTTTTCCAACAGCGACTGTTCGCGTCATATCTGAAGCATAGCCATTCACCATACAGCCCAAGTCGAAGAGAAGAAGAGCATCTTTTTCAATTTTGTTGCTTCCAGGAATGCCGTGTGGGTTGGCTGCATTGTTACCAGTCAAGACCATAGTTTCAAAGCTCATTTCATAGCCCAAGCGTTTGATGCCAAATTCGATTTGAGCAATGATGTCTGTTTCAGTAACGTCGAGAGAGATATTGTCGAAACCGATATTAACAGCTTTATCAGCATAATCACCGGCAACCAACATTTTTTGAATTTCATCAGCTGACTTGATAACGCGCATTTTTTGAATGAATGGTGTCAAGTTTTCAAAGCGACCATCAAAGACCGTTTGCAATCCTTGGAACTTAGTCACATTGAGATTGTCAAACTCTGCATAAATAATAGGGCTGTCTGTACTTGCTAGGCCAGCTTTGATTTTTTTCCATGGATTTTCAGAATCCACATATCCAAAGACTGGGAAGTCGAGTACAGCAGAGGCACGTGCAACCTCAAGAGCAGGAACAAAGAGGGCAGGTTCACGATTTTCGTAGACGAAGAGGAACATTTGGCGTTCATGTGGGTCACAATCAAAACCAGTAAGATAATTGACAGTTACAGGATCTGAAACAATAGCTAGCCCTGCTTTATTTTCATTCAAAAAATGACGAATGCGATCAAGTTTAGACATAGAAAAAACTCCTTTGTATTTCTTACACTCATTCTGTCACTTTTATAGGGAAAATGCAAGTTGTTTTTTGGCTTTTCATTAAATCATTTACTTTCATTGAGACTTTTTTAGGCTAGTTTTGTAAGCGATGGATAGTCTTGGAAACACGAAATGAGAGGCCTTTTTCTGAAATGGCTTTCTTCCTCGTAACCATAAAGAAGGAATCCCTTTCATTTTTTTGTAAAAAATCAGTCAAAATAATTGAAAGTGTTTTCAGAATCTGATACAATTAGAATGAATAAGTGAGCGTAAAATGAGAAAGGAAGTGTTTTTATGAATACTGATGAAACAATTACTATATACGACGTTGCGCGTGAAGCAGGTGTTTCGATGGCGACTGTGTCTCGTGTGGTAAATGGAAATAAAAATGTAAAAGAAAACACCCGAAAAAAAGTGCTTGAGGTCATTGATCGTTTGGATTACCGTCCAAATGCGGTTGCGCGTGGCTTGGCGAGTAAGAAAACCACTACTGTAGGAGTTGTCATCCCAAATATTGCTAATAGTTATTTTGCTACTTTAGCAAGGGGGATTGATGATATTGCAACCATGTACAAGTATAATATTGTTCTTGCATCTAGTGATGAAAATGACGATCACGAAGTTACCGTGATTAACTCTCTATTTGCCAAACAAGTAGACGGTATCATCTTCATGGGTTACCACTTGACGGAAAAAATTCGTGCAGAATTTTCCCGTACTCGTACGCCGATTGTCCTAGCAGGAACAGTGGACCTCGAACACCAATTACCGAGTGTTAACATCGACTATAAAGCTGCCGTTGAGGATTCTATAACACAGCTTGCCAAGAATAATGAAAAGGTTGCCTTTGTATCAGGGCCACTAATTGATGATATTAATGGCAAGCTCCGTCTAGCTGGTTATAAGGCTGGACTTGAAAAGAATAATTTGCGCTACAATGAAGGACTAGTCTTTGAAGCTAAATATAGCTATAAAGATGGCTTTGATCTAGCACAACGTGTCTTGAACTCTGGTGCCACTGCTGCCTATGTTGGAGAAGATGAATTGGCTGCAGGTCTCTTGAATGGCCTCTTTGCTGCAGGTAAATCAGTTCCAGAAGACTTCGAAATCATCACAAGCAATGACTCACCAATTACAAGCTATACACGTCCAAACCTTTCTAGTATTAATCATCCTCTCTATGATTTAGGGGCAGTTAGCATGCGTATGTTGACTAAAATCATGAATAAGGAAGAGCTTGAAGAAAAAGATGTTATTCTTAATCACGGTCTTACCTTACGTCAGTCAACAAAATAAAAAAGGAGTTGGGACATAAGTTTGTCTCAACTTCTCTTTTTTAGAAAAAGGGAGAACCAATGACTTTTGAGGATGCTTATTTTAAAAAGAAAGTCCTAAAACCTGATAACCTAGAACCTTTTGGTTTTACAGCTACTGAGCAAGGTTACGAGTTCAGAAAACCACTGATAGCTGAAGAACTTGAAGCTCGATTGTTTATTGATTTAGAAGGTAAGTTGACGGGACAGGTTGTCGATAGTGATCTTGATGAGCCTTATGATATCTTCAGGAGTCCTCAGGCTACTGGAACTTACGTGGGTCAAGTCAGAGAGGCTTATGGAGAACTTCTGTCACAGGTAGCTGATTCTTGTTATGAAGATCAATTATTCTCATCTCCACAAGCTAATCGCCTGGCTAAATTTTTAGCTCAAGAATTTTCAGACCAAGCAGACCATCCTTTCGAGAAAGAACCAAGCTATCTATCTTTTAGAGTTGATGGTAAATGGTATGCCTTGTTTTTTCCTCTTAAGGGAGAAAAACTAGGGCTTGATGGAGAAAAGGCAGAATTAACATATGATGTGGTTAACCTCAAGGTTAATCCGACGCAAATGGATAAGCTCTTGAAAATGGATGGCGTTTTTCCTAGCTACCATATGTCCAAGAAGACCTGGGTTAGTCTTGTTTTAGATGAGACCTTGCCAGACCAGACTGTTTTTGAGCTTCTTAGTGAAAGTCGTTCCCTAGTGGCTCCCAAACATCTTAGAAAGGCTTCGGAGCCTCATTATTGGATTATCCCGGTAAATTTGAAATACTACGATATTGGGGATGAGTTTTCCGCAAATGAGGAGATTCTTTGGACACAGAAAGCTAGTATGCAAAAGGGAGATTTTGTGGCTATCTATATTACGGCACCTACCAAGGCCATCCGTTACGTCTGTCAGGTTTTAGAGGCAAATATCCCTAATCAAGGTTATCGTGAAGAGGAGAGTATTAAAGAGTTGATGCGGATTAAGCCCTTATACACTTTTAATGACACTGACTTTGATAGTGATAGACTAAAGAGTTTAGGTATTAAAACTGTTCGAGGTCCTCGACATATGACGGAAGAGTTAGTTCAGGCTTTATCCCCTTACCTAAAAGAAAAATAGAAGGAGGACATCATGCGAATTTTGATTGCACCTGATTCATTTAAGGAAAGTTTATCAGCCAAAGAGGTTGCTTTAGCTCTTAAATCGGGCTTTGAAAAGGCCTTGCCAGATGCGGAATTTGATCTCATTCCCATAGGTGATGGTGGCGAGGGCACCTTAGATGCTCTTGCTGAAAATCTAAATCTTGAGAAGAAAAGTATCAAGATTCCTCATGCCTATACAAGTGACGGAAGTGTTTCTTTTGCCAGCAATGGCCAGACTGCCATTTTTGAAATGGCTGCGATTTGTGGCTTGGAGCATATTCCTAAGGAGAAACGAAATCCTCTAGCTCTAACGACACAAGGCGTAGGTGAACTAATTGTTCATTTGGTTCAATCTGGCATCCGAGAGTTTATTATAGGCGTAGGTGGATCTGCTACCAATGATGGTGGTATTGGTATGGCATATGGATTGGGGTATCGTTTTTATGATTCTGAGGGACAGGAGCTTGAGCCAATAGGTGCTAATCTTGGTCTCATTAAGAAGGTATCCTCTAAAAATAAGCTTGATTTGTCTGGTGTCACCATTCGTCTGATTACTGATGTAGACAACCCCTTGTGTGGCCAACATGGAGCAACCTATATTTTTGGTGGACAAAAAGGCTTGTCTCCTTCACAATTTAAAAAAGTCGACCAAGATATGTCTCAATTCTACACTGACGTTGCTCCAGAAGTTTTAAAACTGGCTGGTTCAGGAGCAGGGGGAGGCATGGCTGCAGGCCTGGTGGCCTTTGCAGGTGCAGAAATTAAATCAGGGATTAGCTTTGTACTTGATTGTGTTGATTTTGACCAACGTGTGAAGTCTGCTGATTTGGTTATAGTAGGAGAAGGACGTATGGATAGCCAGTCCTTGTCTGGTAAGGCACCGGTCGGGGTAGCTAGGCGGACACCATCAGCTATTCCTGTCATTGCAATCTGTGGTAGTCTGAAGGATGACTTGCCTGATTTTCCAGTAGCAGGCATTTCAGCTGCTTTTCCCATTATTGGTCAAGTAGCAGACTTAGACCAAGTTTTAGCTGCTGCTAAGGAGAATCTCTATCGAACAGGACTCAATATTGGAAATCTCATCAAGCTCAATAAAACATTGTGATAATTGTGATATAAGAAAAAGCTGACGTAGCGTCAGCTTTTATTTTCCAAATAGTTTAGCGAAAAATCCCTTTTTTTCAGTGACAGGTTCAGTTTCTTTAGGAGCAAGGATATCAGGATAGAGCTCTGAAAATAACACTTTATCAAGGTTTTCTGCTTGATTACTATGTAGGATAAGACCGTATGGTGAATGGGCCTTGGCCTCGTCCACGATAGTAGCTGAAATGTTGAGTGCTTGAGCCGTTTTGATATAGGTAAATTGTATCTGGTCAGCTAACTTTGGCGATAGCTTGAGACTAAGATTCGGGTAAACGGCTTGTAAGTCTTTTAAAATCTGCGGAAAATGGTCAATTACAGTTTTCTTTTCAGCATTTTCCAATAGAACAGCTAGGACTACACGTTCCGCATAGGTTCCAAAATACTGACGAAGTTCATCGGGATTAAGGCGTTTTTCGCCACTAGCGCATTGGAGCACTTTGTTTTCAAGTGAAGTCATAGGAATCTCCTGTAAGTTTTCTACTAGCTATTATACAATATTTTGAATTCCTTTTCATTCGGGTCGTTTTCTGAGATTTTCAAAAACAATTGAAAATATTAAAAAATAGAAAATCGCTAGAAAATTCTGGTTTTAATTTGCTTAAGCCTTGATATTATGGTAATATATAGGTGTAAAAAATTTTAACTCATAAGGAGAGTATTGTAATGTCAATTATTACTGATGTTTACGCACGCGAAGTCCTTGACTCACGCGGTAACCCAACACTTGAAGTAGAAGTTTACACTGAATCTGGTGCATTCGGTCGCGGTATGGTTCCTTCAGGAGCTTCAACTGGTGAACACGAAGCAGTAGAACTTCGTGATGGTGACAAAGCTCGTTACGGTGGTCTTGGTACTCAAAAAGCAGTTGATAACGTAAACAACGTTATTGCTGAACACATCATCGGATTCGACGTACGTGATCAACAAGGTATTGACCGCGCAATGATCGCTCTTGACGGTACTCCAAACAAAGGTAAACTTGGTGCCAACGCTATTCTTGGTGTGTCTATCGCTGTAGCACGCGCAGCTGCTGACTACCTTGAAGTTCCACTTTACAGCTACCTTGGCGGATTCAACACTAAAGTTCTTCCAACTCCAATGATGAACATCATCAACGGTGGTTCTCACTCAGACGCTCCAATCGCTTTCCAAGAATTCATGATCGTACCTGCTGGTGCACCAACATTCAAAGAAGCTCTTCGTTGGGGTGCTGAAATCTTCCACGCACTTAAGAAAATCCTTAAAGAACGTGGACTTGAAACAGCCGTAGGTGACGAAGGTGGTTTCGCACCTCGTTTCGACGGAACTGAAGATGGTGTTGAAACTATCATCAAAGCTATCGAAGCTGCTGGATATGTACCAGGTAAAGACGTATTTATCGGATTTGACTGTGCATCATCTGAATTCTACGATGCAGAACGTAAAGTTTACGACTACACTAAATTTGAAGGTGAAGGCGCTGCTGTTCGTACTGCTGCAGAACAAATCGACTACCTTGAAGAATTGGTTAACAAATACCCAATCATCACTATCGAAGATGGTATGGACGAAAACGACTGGGACGGTTGGAAAGCTCTTACTGAACGTCTTGGTGGTAAAGTTCAATTGGTTGGTGACGACTTCTTCGTAACTAACACAGCTTACCTTGAAAAAGGTATTGCAGAACACGCTGCTAACTCAATCCTTATCAAAGTTAACCAAATCGGTACTTTGACTGAAACTTTCGACGCTATCGAAATGGCGAAAGAAGCTGGATACACAGCAGTAGTATCACACCGTTCAGGTGAAACTGAAGATTCAACAATCGCTGATATCGCAGTTGCAACTAACGCTGGTCAAATCAAGACAGGTTCATTGTCACGTACTGACCGTATCGCTAAATACAACCAATTGCTTCGTATCGAAGACCAACTTGGTGAAGTTGCAGAATACCGTGGTTTGAAATCATTCTACAACTTGAAAAAATAATTCTATAGTCATATAGAATAAAAAGAGGTTCCTTAGGGAATCTCTTTTTTTGCTTGTTCTAAAGAACTTTTGACTAAGCTAGGCACCGTCTCTAAATAGGACTTCTAGACATAAAAAGCCCCCGCAATCCTATTGATTGCGGGGATTTCGTCTTAGAATAGGCCTTTAATCTTGTCTAAAGCTCCACTGACCATTTCGTTACCTGAAACAAGAGATTTAGCTTGGTCGAAGTACTCGCCCAAATCATCTTTGTTTTCATCGACAAACTTTTTAGCAGCTTCGAAATCTTTCTTTTCGATCATTTCTTTTACTTGGTTAAATAATTCCATTGGATTCATATCTGTTCTCCTTTATAAGTTTTCTTACAAATCCTATTTAATCACGCTTATAGCAAACTAGCAAGAAATATGTTTGAGAGTAACTAGTGAGAAGAGAATTACAATTTTTCAGGCAAGTGGTTTTGAAACTTGTTTAATCTAAAAAAGCAGTCCATAGAGGACTGCCTTTTGGGGTTATTGTTGTTCCGTTGAAGAACTGCTTGGCTCTGATTCACCCGAACTTGAGCTAGAGCTTGATTCGGATTCTACAGGATGTAGCTCCTTGTAAGATGGGGTCTTGAATAGATCAGCTGTTGATTTATTGCCTTTTTGCTTGTAGAGGCTAGTTGATTTATCTTTCAGCTTTTTATTGATTTCTTTTAGTTGATCCATCTGTTTAGTGTAGGAAATCTTGCTAGAATCAACAGGTTTCAAACCATTTGGCGTATAGAAACGAAGGAGGTCACCTGTTTGAACAGCGTCACTCATTGAAAGCTGAGTGGCTACTGCCTTACGAATGGCTTCGTTATCCTTTTTAGTCGTTTCATCAGGGTTGGTAATTTCTTCCCCTGTTTGAGTATTATAGAGTCGACCAGAATAGCTAGTGTATTGAGGAGTAACATATTGACCTGAGGTTCTAAATGCGACAATTTGCTTGTTATCAGGAGATAGGAGGTCTTGTCCCATCTGGATATAAGAGCTAGTGTCAACACCAAGAATGTGAAGGAGAGTTGGAAGGGCATCGACCTCACCGCCAAAGGTGTTAGAGATGCCACCACCAGTATATCCTGGAATATGAATCATGTAAGGAACACGTTGAAGCATGGCCTTATCATAGTTTGACCAAGTTTCAGGGTTCTTACCGAGAAGTTCAGCAAGATTGCTGCTTCGTGTATCTGAGATACCATAGTGGTCACCGTACATGACAATAATTGAGTTGTCGTAAAGACCGGTTTCCTTAAGGTAATCAAAGAAGTCTTTGATTGCTGAGTCAAGATAGTTAGCTGTTGCAAAATATCCGTTGACTGTCTCATCTTTTGTTTCAGCGAGTGGGAAACCTTGTTCCTTTTCATCGCCTGAGAGTGAAGTGTATGGGTAGTGGTTAGATACTGTAAGGTATTTAACGTAGAAAGGTTGTTGCATTTGTTCCAGATATTTGATGGAATCTGGGAACATGTACTTGTCATTTAGACCATACTGGAATGAGTTTTCATCAGTTTTTTCAGTGAAGGCTGATGAGTCAAAGAAGTAATTATAACCCCATTGTTTATAGGTGTTATTACGATTCCAGAAGGATCCAGTGTTTCCGTGGAAAACAGCTGACGTATAGCCACCTGTTTGAGCTAGGATAGATGGTGCAGCATAGGCTGTATTGGTACCACCATAGTTTACCATGTATGAGCCTGTGCTTAGTCCAAAGAGAGACGTTTCCATCAAGGTTTCAGCATCAGAAGTTTTCCCTGATTTAACTTGGTGGAAGAAGTTTGAAAAGGCTAGCGTCTCGTTTGAGTGGTAAATGGAATTGATGAATGGTGTAACCTCATATTCTTGACCGTCTACTTTGAGCTTGTAGTCAATAAGGAACTGTTGGAAGCTTTCCAAGTGAATAACGATGATGTTTCTTCCTTTAGCAATTCCGTAATACTTAGGATCAGGTGCCGCGTAGTGCTCCTTAACGTAAGCCTCAACCTTTTTCATATCCTCAGCTGTTGCTGATGAACGAGCCTGTGAGGCCTGATAAGTTAAGTTACCAGAATAGGCTGTGAAGAAGGGAATCCCCATAGCACGAACAATATAGTTATTTGAGAAACCACGTGTCAACAACTCGCCACGGTTAACTTCCGCTAAGAAGAGGTTAACTGAGAGAAGGAGTGTCGACAGTGCAGTGACGGCAAAACTAGCTCGTTTGTTAAATGGCTTGCTGTCCATCTTAAGCTTCTTCCTGAAACCAGCATAGATGAAGAAAGGTACATCAATCAGGTAGAAGAGATAGCTTGGCTCAAGAAGGTTCTTGGCGGAGTCTCCTAGTCCTGCTGCCGAACTAGAACTTGCTAGGATGGTATTTACAGTGATGAAGTCTGTAAACTCTCCAAAGTAAATCACATTAGCAATAAGTAAGAGGTTAAGGATGACATAGATAGCAATGGTAATGCTATAAAAGAAACGTCGTTTCTTAAAGTATAGTCCTAAACCTAGAAGCATTAATCCTAGTGGAATAGGGTTAATCAGCGAAAGCATAACCTGATATCTGCTTTCCAACTCAAGATTAATGTTGACGTAATAAGCGAATATGGTTTTTAGCCAGTAAAAGAAGAGTAACAAGAGGATAAATCCAAGTCTTGATGAAACTCCTTTCCAAAAGGCTTCATTAATTTTTTTCAAAGTAATACTTCCTTTGATTCTATATTATCTTAATCATTATACCAAATAAGATAATGACTCTCAAAAATTTACTGCCATTGAGTGTGATATTCCTTGACATATAATTGATAAAATCTAGTTACGAAACAGAAATAATAGCATTTTTTTGGTATAATAGTAACATGAGTATATTGACGGTAAGTCCCTTTGCGGAGAAAAAAATCAAACAAGGAAAACAGCTTCTTTTAGCAGAAGATTTTCCAAATATCACTGAAAATAATCAGTTGGTTTACCTTTATAGCCAGTCCAAAGATTTTTTAGGAACGGGCTATTTGTCAAGTCAAAATAAGGGGATAGGATGGTTTCTGTCCCCTAATAAAGAAAAATTGACAGTGACTTATTTTCAAGGACTTTTTGAAAAGGCTAAGGCCAAACGTCAATCCTATTATGATAATGAGTTGACGACAGCTTTTCGTCTTTTCAACCAAGATGGTGACGATTTTGGTGGACTCACAATTGATTTATATGGGGATTATGCCCTCTTTTCATGGTACAATGCCTTTGTTTATTCCTTGAAGGATGTTATTGTAGAGGCTTTCCAAACGGTCTTTCCTGAGGTCTTGGGAGGCTATGAGAAAATCCGCTTCAAGGGTCTTGATTTCGAATCAGACCATCTTTTTGGGCAGGAGGCGGCTGATACCTTCACCATTTTAGAAAATGGGGTCTCTTATGAAGTTTTCCTCAATGATGGGCTAATGACGGGAATTTTCCTTGATCAGCATGAAGTGCGTGATGGTTTAGTTAATGGCCTAGCTTTGGGTAAATCAGTTTTGAATATGTTCTCCTATACGGCAGCTTTTTCAGTTGCTGCGGCTATGGGTGGAGCGGTTGAAACGACATCAGTTGATTTGGCTAAGCGTTCACGTGAATTATCGACGGCTCATTTTGAAGCTAATGGTTTCAGTATGGACAATCATCGCTTGGTCGTGATGGATGTCTTCGATTATTTCAAATATGCAAAGAAAAAAGGCTTATCTTATGACCTTATCGTCATCGATCCGCCAAGCTTTGCTCGAAATAAGAAACGCACTTTCTCAGCAAATAAGGATTACCACAAGTTAATTGCACAGAGTCTTGATATTTTATCAGAGCATGGGACAATCATCGCAAGTACCAATGCTGCTAATATGACCGTGCAACAGTTTAAAAAACAACTCCGTAAGGGCTTGGGAGATGTTTCAGCGGACTTCGTTAACCTGCAACAATTACCAGCGGATTTTACCGTCAATCCTAATGATCCAACATCAAATTATTTGAAAGTATACACAATAAAGGTAAATAAATGAAAATTGTAGTTCCGATTATGCCAACTAGTTTAGAGGAGGCACAAGAGCTTGAACTGTCTCGTTTTGAGGGGGCAGACATTATAGAATGGCGTGCAGATTTTTTAGATAAGGATAGTATCTTAACGGTTGCTCCAGCTATTTTCGAGAAATTCGCAGGCTTTGAGATTGTCTTTACCATCCGTACAACGCGTGAGGGTGGCAAGCTTGAGTTAACGGATGCGGAATATGTCGCACTAATTGAGGATGTCGCTGCTATCTACTCGCCAGATTATATTGATTTTGAGTATTTCACTCGTAAGGCTGTCTTTGACCAAATGCTGGATTTTTCAAACTTGGTTTTGTCTTATCATAACTTTGAGGAGACACCTGAAAACCTCATGGAGCTTTTGTCAGAAATGACAAACCTAACGCCGAGAGTGGTTAAGGTGGCGGTTATGCCTAAGCATGAGCAGGATGTTATTG
This sequence comes from Streptococcus sp. SR4, assembly GCF_000517725.1. Taxonomy (NCBI): domain Bacteria; kingdom Bacillati; phylum Bacillota; class Bacilli; order Lactobacillales; family Streptococcaceae; genus Streptococcus; species Streptococcus sp. SR4. The sequence continues at coordinate 41,861 of NZ_AZYW01000047.1, forward strand.
ACCTTATGAACTTCACACGTGGTTTCAAGGCCTATAATCCTGAACAAGAGTTTGTAACCATGTCAATGGGGAAACTAGGTCGTTTGTCACGTTTTGCGGGAGATTTGGTGGGGTCATCATGGACCTTTGCTAGTCTTGACAATGCTAGTGCACCGGGGCAAGTTGGTCTTGCAGATATGCGTAGAATTAGGGAGATTTTAGATGCAGATTGATGGACACACACGCCTAGCAGCTGTTGTCGCCAATCCCATCAAGCACTCTATTTCGCCATTTATTCATAATTCGGCCTTCGAAAAGACACAAGTTAATGGTGTTTATGTGGCCTGGGAGATTCCAGAGTCAGACCTAGCCGAGACAGTTGAAAATATTAGACGTTACAACATGTTCGGTATCAACTTGTCCATGCCATATAAGGAAGCAGTCATTCCTTTTTTGGATGAAATTAGTCCTGCAGCTCAACTGATTGGTGCCGTTAATACAGTTGTTAATCGTGATGGTCATTTGATTGGTCATAATACGGACGGTTTTGGCTTCTTTGCTAGTCTAAAGGACTTTAGCCCTAGAGACGCTCATCTGATGATTTTGGGTGCTGGTGGTGCCGCTAAAGCTATTGTGACGCAGGCAGTTCTTGATGGTGCAAAAAAAGTCAGTGTCTATGTTCGCCCTCAGTCATTGGATAAGGCAAAAGAGAGCTTTAAGTCCTTACTTGAACAGGCAACTTGCCACTTGGAGTTTCATGCTTTAAATGATTTTGAGTATTTTCAAGAGGAACTAGGCCAGGCTGATTTATTGGTGAATGCGACCAGTGTTGGGATGGATGGCGAATCCTTGCCCATTCCTACAGACACAAAATTTCCTAAGGGACTCTTGGTAGCTGATATCATTTATCAGCCTTTTGAAACACCTTTCTTGGCCTTGGCTAGAAAACAGGGAATCGAGGCTGTAAATGGACTTGGCATGTTGCTTCATCAAGCAGCAGGTGCCTTTAAATTGTGGACCGGCAAGGACATGCCAACAGACGCCATTTGGCAGGAATTAGAAAATATTTACAATAGCTAGGAGGGGACGACTATGAAACTAGAGGTAAATTTAACACATAACCCTTATGACATTATTATTGAAAAAGGAGCCCTTAAGACCGTCGGTCAATGGGTGAAGTCACTTTGGGAACCACAAAAGATTGCACTCATCACAGACAATCATGTGGGAGCTCTATATGCAGAAAAAGTTAAGCTTAGCTTGGAGCACGAAGGTTTTGAGGTAGTCGTTTTTGATTTCCTGGAAGGTGAAGCAAGTAAAAACCTTAAAACTGTTAATAAGGCTTATGAGTTTTTGATTAAGAATGGCATGACTCGTAGTGATGGTATCCTTGCTCTTGGTGGTGGCGTTGTTGGTGATTTAGCAGGCTTTGTCGCTTCGACCTATATGCGTGGCATTCACTTTGTTCAGGTTCCAACTAGTCTAACTGCCCAAGTGGATTCATCTATTGGTGGTAAGACAGGTGTGAACACACCATTTGCTAAAAATATCGTGGGAACTTTTGCTCAGCCTGATGGGGTTTTGATTGATCCTAATGTCCTTGAGACACTTGGTAAACGCGAATTGATTGAAGGTATGGGTGAGGTTGTCAAATATGGTTTGATTGACGATCCTGAGCTTTGGCACTTGCTTGAAAGCATTGATGGTTCAGTTCACAGTATCCTAGAAAACTCAGAAACCATCATTTATCGTTCATGTAATGTTAAGCGTAAAATTGTGGTTGAAGACGAGTTCGAAGGTGGTGTTCGTATGTATCTAAACTTTGGTCATACGATTGGACATGCTGTTGAACAAACAGCTGGTTACGGAAAAGTCATGCATGGTGAAGCTGTGGCTATCGGAATGGTTCAGATTTCACGTGTTGCTGAGGAAAAAGGCCTCATGCCTAAGGGTATCACACGTCAAATCGCTGAGATGTGTGTTAAATTTGGCTTGCCGGTGGATTATGAGCCATGGCGTGTTGAGGAGCTTTACACAGCTCTCACACATGACAAAAAAGCTCGTGGTAATAGCATTAAGACAGTTATTGTTCCAGAGATTGGTAAGGCAGCTATCAATCAGATTCCTTTAGTTGAAATGAAAGAGTACTTGGAGAAATAAATGAGATATTTAACAGCAGGTGAGTCTCACGGCCCACGTTTAACAGCAATTATCGAAGGCGTTCCAGCTGGTCTTCCCTTGACGGCTGAAGATATCAATGGTGATTTGAAACGCCGCCAAGGTGGTTATGGTCGTGGTGGCCGTATGAAAATTGAATCTGATAAGGTTGAAATTACTTCTGGTGTTCGTCATGGGAAAACAACAGGGGCTCCAATCACCCTTCATGTTATCAACAAGGACCATCAAAAATGGTTGGATATCATGGCTGTGGAAGACATTGAGGATCGTTTGAAAACCAAACGTAAAATCACTCACCCACGTCCAGGACATGCTGACTTGGTTGGTGGAATGAAATACCGTTTTGATGATTTGCGTAATTCTTTGGAGCGTTCTAGTGCGCGTGAAACAACCATGCGTGTGGCAGTAGGTGCTGTCGCTAAACGTATCTTGGCTGAGCTTGATATTGAGATTGCCAACCATGTGGTTGTCTTTGGTGGTAAGGAAATTGATGTTCCTGAGAATTTGACAGTCGCTCAAATCAAGGAATTGGCTCAACAGTCAGAAATTTCAGTTGTTAACCAAGAACGTGAACAAGAAATTAAAGATTACATTGACCAAATCAAAAAAGAAGGGGACACAATCGGTGGTGTTGTTGAAACTGTCGTTGGAGGCGTCCCTGTTGGCCTTGGTTCTTATGTCCAATGGGATACCAAACTTGATGCTAAGATTGCTCAAGCAGTTGTGTCTATCAATGCCTTCAAGGGTGTGGAATTTGGTCTTGGTTTCAAGGATGGCTACCTCAAGGGCTCTCAAGTAATGGACGAGATTCTCTGGAATGAAGAGGATGGCTATACGCGTCGCACTAACAACCTTGGTGGTTTTGAAGGTGGTATGACCAACGGGCAACCGATTGTGGTCCGTGGGGTTATGAAACCTATTCCAACCCTATACAAGCCATTGATGTCAGTAGATATCGAAACACATGAACCATACAAGGCAACAGTCGAGCGTTCAGATCCAACGGCCTTGCCTGCAGCGGGTGTCGTTATGGAATCCGTAGTCGCTACAGTCGTAGCCAATGAAATCTTGGACAAATTCTCTTCTGACAACATGGAAGAATTGAAAGAAGCGGTAGCACGTCACCGTGCCTATGTGAAAAACTTTTAAGCAGCATCAGACAATAGATGGGAGTAGTAATGAGTAAGAAAACTATTTATATCGCAGGATTGGGCTTGATTGGTGGCTCCTTGGCCTTAGGGATTAAAAGGGACCACCCTGATTATGAGATTCTTGGATATAATCGCTCTGACTATTCTCGAAATATTGCACTTGAGCGTGGCATCGTTGACCGTGCAACAAGTGATTTCAAAGAATTTGCTCCCCTCGCGGATGTTATTATCCTTGCAGTGCCAATTAAGCAAACTGTGGCCTACTTGAAGGAGTTGGCTGACTTGGAGCTCAAAGATAATGTCATCATCACAGACGCAGGGTCTACTAAATTGGATATCGTTGAGGCAGCTGAACGTTACCTAACAGGTAAAAATGTTCAGTTTGTAGGATCTCACCCTATGGCCGGTTCCCATAAATCAGGGGCTATTGCAGCTGACGTGACACTTTTCGAAAATGCTTATTATATTTTCACACCGACGAGTCTAACAAGAGAGACAACTATCCCTGAACTTAAGGACATCTTGTCAGGGCTTAAGTCACGATTTGTGGAGATTGATGCGGCTGAACATGACCGTGTAACCAGTCAAATCAGTCATTTTCCACATCTTTTGGCTTCTGGTCTTATGGAGCAAGCTGCTGACTACGCGCAGGCTCACGAGATGACCAATCACTTTGCGGCTGGGGGCTTCCGAGATATGACTCGTATTGCAGAAAGTGAACCTGGCATGTGGGCTTCTATTCTCATGACCAATGGGCCAGCTGTTTTGGATCGTATTGAAGATTTCAAAAAACGTTTGGACTATGTGGCTGACTTGATTAAGGCTGAAGATGAGAATGCCATTTGGGAGTTCTTTGACAACGGTCGTAAGAAACGCAAAGAGATGGAAATCCACAAAAAGGGTGGCGTGGAAAGTGCCTTCGATATTTTTGTGGATGTACCTGACCGCGAGGACGTTATTCTTAGCATTATGGAATTGCTGCGAGGAACGTCTTTGGTTAACCTTCGTATTAATGAGGAAAATCGTGAGGATATTCACGGTATCCTCCAGATTACTTTTAAAAATGAAAAAGATCGTACACATGCTAAAACTGTTATTGAAGCCAATACGGATTATCATGTGGTGATCGCCTAGGAGAATAAAATGACAAATATTTATGATTTAGCAAATGAGTTGGAACGTGGCATTCGTGCCCTTCCTGAGTACAAAACTTTGGTAGAGAAAAAAGAAGCAATTGTAGCTGATGCTGAAGCTAGCGCTCTTTTCAAAGAGTTTACTGATTTCCAAGAGGATTTCTATGCTAAAATGCAAGCTGGTACAATGCCAACAGCAGAAGAACAAGCAGCTGTTCAAGAATTGGGTCAAAAGGTAGAAGCTAATGCCCTTTTGAAAGAATACTTGGCTGCACAACAAGGTTTGTCTGTTTATTTGAACGATATTGAACGTATCATCTTCAAACCTTTGCAAGAATTGAATAGTTAATCAAAGAGGGTGTGTCAATTGACAGGCCCTTTTCTGCATTCAAAAGAGATTGTCTAAGGAAGAAGCTAGAAATATTAAGGAGGAAAATGATGAGTCGTAAGATTGGAATTATTGGTATGGGAAATGTTGGAGCTGCAGTAGCTCATGGAGCAATTGCTCAAGGCTTGGCTGATAGTTATGTCTTTATAGATATCAATGAGAAGAAAGCCGAGGCAGATGCCCAGGATTTTAAGGATGCTATGGCAAATCTACCTAGCTATGCAAACATTGTTGTCAATGATTATACGGCACTTGAAGATGCTGATGTGATTATTTCATCTCTTGGCAATATTCAGTTACAGCACAATGCTGGTGAGGACCGCTTTGCTGAATTCCCATTTACTCGAGAAGCCGTTTATCAGGTTTCTCAGGAACTTAAAAAATTGGATTTTAAAGGTATACTCTTGGTTATCTCGAATCCTGTAGATGCTGTATCAGCCCTCTATCAGGAATTCACAGGCTGGCCAAGAGAACGTGTGATTGGGACAGGGACTCTACTCGATACGGCTAGGATGAAGACAGCGGTAGGAAATGATTTGTCAGTCAATCCCAAATCAGTATCTGGCTACAATCTTGGCGAACATGGGAATTCCCAATTTACTGCCTGGAGTCAAGTCAAGGTTAAAGGGCAAGACATTACAGAATTGACCAGCGAAGAAGAACGTCAAAATCTCTTTATGGCTTCCATGAAGGGTGGTCATAAGGTTTTTTATGGTAAGGGCTATACTTCATACGGTATTGCCAGTGCTGCTCTTCGTTTGGTGACAATTATCCTTTCTGACGCTCAAGAAGAGGTGGCAGTATCTAGCTATCAAGAAGCTTATCAAATCTATCTTGGCTATCCAGTCATCCTAGGGCGTCATGGGGTGGCTGCTCCAGTTCGCTTGTCTTTGTCGGCTGAGGAAAAAAATCTTTTGCAGGAGTCTGCTAACTTGATTCGGAACCGTGTTCAAGAGGCGGTTGCCTTCTTGAAAGAAAAGTATGGCAATACAAGCGAGTGAATATTTTGACAATTCAGTCTATGATTAGGCTTTCAAATATGGTATAATGGGAATAACTATAAAATTTTTAGGAGTAACCTATGAAACTAGAAACCAAGGCTCAAGGTCTTCATGGCAGCTTGCGCATCCCTGGTGACAAGTCAATCAGTCACCGTTCTATCATGTTCGGAAGTCTTGCCAAAGGTGTGACAACTGTTCGTGATATTTTACGAGGTGAGGATGTCCTCTCAACTATGCAGGTCTTCCGTGATTTGGGTGTGACTATCGAGGATGATGGTGATGTGGTTCGCATTCACGGTGTTGGTTTTGATGGTCTCAAGGCTCCTCAAAACAAATTGGATATGGGTAACTCTGGGACATCTATTCGCTTGATTTCAGGTGTGCTTGCAGGTCAGGATTTTGATGTGGAAATGTTTGGAGATGATTCCCTTTCAAAACGTCCGATGGACCGTGTGACCATTCCATTGCGTCAGATGGGTGTAGAGGTTTCTGGTCAAACAGACCGTGATTTGCCACCATTGAAAATGCACGGTAGCAAGTCCCTTAAACCTATTCATTACCAATTGCCTGTGGCCTCTGCTCAGGTAAAATCTGCTCTTATTTTTGCAGCGCTTCAAGCTGATGGCGAATCTGTCATCATTGAAAAGGAAAAAACACGTAATCATACGGAAGATATGATTCAGCAGTTTGGTGGTCAGCTTCAAGTAGATGGCAAGGAAATTCGTATTTCTGGTGGCCAAAGCTTTACTGCTCAAGAAGTCGTGGTTCCAGGGGATATTTCTTCAGCGGCCTTTTGGTTGGTAGCGGGACTCGTGGTGCCTAACTCTAAGATTGTCTTGGAAAATGTCGGCATCAATGAGACGCGTACTGGTATTATTGATGTGATCAAAGATATGGGCGGTAAGATTACCCTTTCAGATATTGACCAAGTTGCTAAATCTGCGACTATTACGGTTGAAACTTCAGAACTTAAAGGAACTGAAATTGGTGGCGATATCATTCCACGTTTGATTGATGAACTTCCGATTATCACACTCTTGGCGACACAAGCCCAAGGTAAGACTGTGATTCGTGATGCTGAGGAACTCAAGGTAAAAGAAACAGACCGTATTCAGGTGGTGGCAGATGCCTTGAATGCTATGGGTGCTGATATTGTACCAACTGAGGATGGTATGATTATCACTGGTAAGACCGCTCTTCATGGAGCAGAGGTCAATACCTTTGGTGACCACCGCATTGGTATGATGACAGCTATTGCTGCCCTCTTGGTTCAAGATGGTGAGGTTGACTTGCAACGTGCAGAAGCTATCAATACAAGTTACCCAAGCTTCTTTAGTGACTTGGAAGGATTGCTCAATGGCTAAAGTTTTATTGGGCTTTATGGGAGTTGGTAAGAGTTCCGTCGCCCCATACCTGGATGGTCGTTTCGTGGATATGGATCAGGTCATCGAGGAGAAAATCGGCATGTCCATTGCTGATTTTTTTGCAAAAGAAGGTGAGGCAGCCTTTCGTCAGATTGAGTCTGAGACTTTGGAAGAACTTCTTCAAGAGGGAGATGATGTCATCATCTCTACTGGAGGTGGTGTCGTTGTAACAGAGCGTAATCGTCAGCTCTTGGCCAAGAATCGTAAGCATAACGTTTGGCTCCATGCTTCTTTCGATGTGGTCTATGATCGCATTCAAAAGGATACCAAAAATCAACGTCCACTCTTTCTCAATCATTCAAAAGAGGATTTTAAGGTTATTTACGACGGTCGAATGGCACTCTATCAAGATTTAGCAGATTTGGTTGTCACAGTTGATAATCGAACGCCAGAAGAAGTAGCAAGGTTTATCAAATGTATGTAGGTTATTTGGGCCCAAGTGGGTCGTTTACGCATAATGCAGCCTTAAAGGCTTTTCCTGAGGCAGAATTGGTTTCATTAGGTACCATTACCGAGGTTATCAAGTCTTATGAAGAGGGACGTGTGGATTATGCAATCATTCCGGTGGAAAATTCCATTGAGGGCTCTGTTCATGAGAGTTTAGACTATCTCTTCCATCAGGCTGATATTCGTGCTGTGGCAGAGATTGTTCAGCCTATCAAGCAGCAGTTGATGGCAACTAAACATCATGAGAAGATTGAAAAAATCTTTTCACATCCACAGGCCATTGCCCAAGGGAAAAAGTATATTAAACAGCATTTTCCACATGCCAAGATTGAGACAACAGCAAGTACAGCCTTTGCGGCTCGTTTTGTCGCTGATAATCCAGATCAGCCTTATGCAGCAATCGCTCCACATGCAGCTGCTAAGGAATACGGTCTTCAAATATTGGCTAAGGATATCCAGGAGATTGAAAAGAATTATACCCGTTTTTGGGTGCTGGGGAACACTGTTCCTGAGATTCCGCTCAATCAGATTGATTGTAAATTAACGCTGGCCTTGACCCTGCCTGACAATATGCCAGGGGCACTTTACAAGGCCCTGTCGACCTTTGCCTGGCGAGGCATTGACTTGACCAAGATTGAAAGCCGTCCGTTGAAGACGGTACTTGGCGAGTATTTCTTCATTATTGATTGTGATTATACAAAGGAAAAGTTGGCTCAGTTCGCTCTTGAAGAGCTAACTGCAGTTGGAATTGGATATAAAATCTTGGGTGCTTACCAAGTCTATGAAATTTAAAGGGAAATCTTATGACCAAATCTAACAATGGGCCGTTTACGCATCATGAACGGTTACGTTACAGCTATCTTTTAAAAAATCTTGCTCATCTAAATGGACAGCAGGCTTCAGAATTCAATTATCTACAAGGAAAGTTAGATGCCTATGAAGCTGAGCGGAGGTATCAAGCGCAAAGAGAGGACTATCAAGCAGCGTGGCGCCAGCCTTATGACAATCGTTTTGACTACTATCAAGAGCGTGATTATGAGGCTGCCAATCAGCTGACAGAGGAAGGGCTACCCATCTATCGAGAGGAAGTTGCTCAAAGTCAACCTAAACGTAAAAAGGTTCAAAGACAAGCAGCCCCTTCAACAGCGTCGGCTCCAAAGTCCAAGTCGCAAGTAGCCAAGAAGAAGCGGCCAAAGAAAAAGAGAAGGCTCAAGAAGGTTGTCAAGCTAGTACTTAGTTGCTTGAGTCTTGGAGTTGTGTTCCTGGTGCTAGCCATGGCTTATCAATTTTACAAGGGAACAGACCTTTCTGCTGCAGGTAATAATGGTAAATCCTACCAGCCTGCCATAGTTGAGACCTTTAATGGTAAGGATACCAAGGATGGGGTCAATATCCTTATTCTAGGTTCTGACCAACGCGTTAGCCAAGAATCTACCGATGCCAGAACAGACTCCATTATGGTGGTCAATGTGGGCAATAAAGAAGGTAAGGTTAAGATGGTTAGCTTTATGCGAGACACCTTGGTCAATATCAAGGGGGCTTCAGAAACCGACTATTCTCAGGACTTGAAACTCAATACGGCCTTCAATATTGGTGAGCAAAATAATCATCAAGGGGCAGAGCTCATGCGGGAGACGCTCAAACGAAATTTTGATATTGATATCAAGTACTATGCCATGGTTGACTTTGAAACCTTTGCGACAGGGGTTGATACCCTCTTCCCAAATGGTGTAGAAATCAATGCGAAGTTTGCGACCATCGATGGTAAAAAAGTATCTTCGGTTCAAGTTCCAGATGATTTGAAGATGGACAAGAACGGTCACGTGCCAAATCAAACCATTAAAGTTGGTAAGCAAGATATGGATGGCCGCACCCTTCTGAATTATGCCCGTTTCCGTAAGGATGACGAGGGAGATTATGGCCGTACCAAGCGTCAGCAACAAGTGATGCAGGCTGTCATGAAGCAGCTTAAGAATCCACTTAGCCTCTTCAAAGGGCCTGAGGCTTTGGGGAAGGTTTACTCACTGACCTCAACCAATATGAGTATGACGGACATGTTGGACTTGGGGCTTTCAAATGCTGGTAGTTTCAAAAAAGGGATCAATTCGCAAACCATTCCTTCGGATGGTGATTGGATTGACAGCTATGATTTGTATGGCGGTCAAGGAATTGAAATTGATTTTGACACTTATCAGGCAAAATTAAAAGAACTAGGATTTAGATAAGAAAAGAAGCAGGTTCACACTGAACCTGCTTCTTTTTTGGTATTAAGAGCTTGTATAAGCGCCTTGTATAAGAAGTTTTAGAAAATGATAAAGCAAATAGGCCATGATAAGAAGAACGAGGACGAACTCTATCTTGCAAATCAATTGGGTAGCTGGATTGACTAGCCCAAGACTGGTGGTAGCTGCCTTAAAAGCATTGACACTATTGACCAAGGGAAAGCTAAAAGCTGCAAAAAGTGGTATAAAGCCTTTTTTTACAAGCTTGGCAAAGAGTCCCAAACCATAAAAATAAAATACTTGCGAAGGTAGTAAGAGTCCAACTAGAAGTAGGGAATTAATTTCTTGCCCACTCTTAAGGTAAGCTGTAATGAGGAGAGCAAGAGGAGCTGCAAGTACTGCTAGACTTGCTTGAAGACCTGGACTTACTTTGATACGGAATAGTCTATAAAAAATAAGTATGAAGAGTAGGCCAGCAGCAAGCCCCGTAAGTTCTAGAATACTAGCCTTGAAAGTGCTTGATATTGTACTTGGAGCAGTTACCAAGCTAATAGCAGGACCTACGTAGACCACAAACCAGCTTGGATAGACATCTTCTAGTTTAAATGATCTAAGAAAACGGTAGCTAAAGAAGAGGATATAGGCCAAGTAGACAAGTAGAAGACAAAGCCAAAGAGCAGTTTGTCCAGTTAAGGAGATGGGCAGACGAGTAAAAAAGAGAAAGAGTGCCATGAAAAAGCTTGGGAAGGATGAAGCAATGACCGTGTTTTTCAAATCTTCCTTGGTCTGGTCTTTCCCTAGCCATAACCGTCCTAAGATAAGGACTAATCCGATACTTGCTAAGCACCAAATGCCCTGTGAAAACAGGGCATATTGACTTATTTGATTGGATAAACTAAAGAGGGCTAAAAGTAAACTCGATAGAGCCAAGGGAATCTTGCTGAAAAACGCCTTCATGTAAAACCTTTCTGATTAATTACTGATTTGCGAGGATATGACGGAGTTGCACAGCACTTGGAGATACAATTGGAAGAAAAACACCTTCGTTCCAACGTCGAATAAAACTAGAATCAGATTCTTTAAGATAACCTCGACCACCACTAGCTTGAAGCTCTAATAAGAGGCTATTAGCCACTACATCTACAATGTCGATGCGAAGCTGGAAGAGTTCACGTGGGTTATCGATGAAGTAACTAGGATCATTAAGACCTGCATAGAGTTGGTCTTGAATGTTTAGCAAGGCTTCACGTGTTGTTTCAAACTCATTTCGAAGAACGCTTCGATTGCTTGCTAGACTGTTTTCTACCTCATTAAGGGAGCGTTGAGCCAAACCGAAGGCTAAGCCAAACTGGAAGCCAAGGAAGTTAGGTCGTGTTTTGGCGATAAAGTCCACAGCGTCTTTGGAAAGAATCCAATTAGGGTCTAGTTTGACATGATTGAAGGTCAAACTAGCAGTGTTGGAGCCCTGCAAGGAAACAAATTCTAGATCAGCTGAACGGCTCAAGCCCTCAGCTTCTGATGGAATGGTAATAATCCAAGGTTGGCGGTCATCATTAAATCCAGCAGCAAAGAGAGCGGCGAATTTATCAGAACGAAGGTTAGTTACCCAAGGGAGACGACCATCGAGATAGTAGTCATCACCTTCTTGAGAAATAGTGACATTGAGTTCCTCGATATCTGACAGAAATTTAACGGCATTAGACAAACCGGTACCACCAGCTCGTTCACCCTTAAACAGTTCAGCTAACCATGCTTGTCTAGGATAGGGATTGTCACTGCTTAAAATATATTCGATAAAAGTACGATGTCCCCAAGAAATAAAGGAAGCCGTTAAGGAATGCTGTGCGAGTTCCCCAAGAAAATCAACAACTTGAGTAGGTTCACCACCTAAGCCATCATACTCTTTGGGAACGCTTACTTTAAAAATATCATGTTCAGCAATCTTTTTCAAGAGTTGATTGGCAATTGGTCCAGATTCTTGGTCGATGAGATCAGCATTGGTGTCTAACCAAGTAAGGAATTCTTTTGAAAAATATGACATAGGCTTAGGTCCTCCTCTGTTTATCGCTTCGTTTTGAATTAAGCGTATTCTTGAAGTTCAGGGTTAATCGGTGTTTGTGCGAGATTGTTAGCGTAGTTACACAAGCTAGCAAGGCTGACACCCAAGATAACGTCAAGGGCGTTTTGGGCAGTGTAACCAGCTTCCAAGAAGTCATTGTAGGCTTCGTCACCAACAGCACCTTTGGTATTGATCACAGCAATAGTGAATTTCGCAAGGGTATCAAGTTTTGGATCATCTTCGATTGGTGTACGGTTACGAAGGGCTTCCAAAAGTTGTGGTGTCATTTGGATTTGCTTGATTGAAAAGGCTGTGTGACCTGCTACACAGAAGGCGCAACCATTAGTTACAGCAGCTGTAATTTGAACAACCTCACGTTCAGTTGGGGTCAATGAATTGCGACGGTTGATTTCTCCGACAGTGCGGTAAGTCTCAAGCGCAGTTGGCGCATTAGCAAGGAGACCAATCAAGTTTGGAATGTATCCCCCATTGGCATCTTTGACTGTTTGAAGGACGTCTTTGACTTCTTCTGGTGCAGTTTCGATTGTATGAATGGTAATATCTGGCATGATTATTCTCCTTTAGATAGAAACGACATCTAGCCTAGTTGCTGAGTCGTTTATTTTTTGTCATGGACCTATGATAGCACCGTTTGACTTTTCTGAAAAATCTATAATATTTATGGCCAGCCATAAATTTGATTTATATATGCTATAATGGAGGGTAGCTAGAGGCTTTTTAAGCCTATCAGAATAAAGAAAGTTGAATTATGTTAAATAAAAACGATATTGTAGAAGTTGAAATTGTCGATTTGACACATGAAGGAGCGGGTGTCGCTAAGGTGGATGGCTTTGTCTTTTTCGTGGATAATGCCCTACCAGGAGAAGTCATCAAGATGCGAGTGCTTAAGCTCAAGAAAAATATCGGCTTTGGTAAGGTTGAGGAGTATGTAACCCTTTCACCAAACCGTAATCAGGACATTGATGCGACCTATCTGCGTTCAGGGATTGCTGATTTTGGGCATATGACCTACGAGGAACAACTTAAGTTCAAGCGTAAACAAGTTGTGGACAACCTCTATAAGACAGCAGGTATCTCAGATGTAGAGGTCGCTGAAACATTGGGGATGGAGACTCCTTACGCCTACCGTAATAAGGCCCAGGTGCCTGTTCGCCGTGTTAAAGGTCAGATTGAAACAGGTTTCTACCGCAAGAATTCTCACGACTTGATTCCAATTGAAGATTTCCTCATTCAAGACAAGGAAATTGATAAACTCATTGTCTTTGTCCGTGACCTTCTCCGCCGCTATGACCTAAAACCTTATGATGAGAAGGAGCAGACAGGGTTGATTCGTCACTTGGTGGTTCGTCGAGGCCATTATTCAGGTCAGATGATGTTGGTCTTTGTCACGACCAGACCAAAAGTTTTCCGTATTGACCAAATCATTGCTAAGATTACGGAAGCCTTCCCAAATGTCGTTTCTATCATCCAAAACATCAACGATAAGAACACTAACGCCATCTTTGGTAAGGAGTTCCGTACCCTTTTTGGTCAAGATACCATTACAGATAGTATGTTGGGCAATGACTATGAGATTTCTGCGCAGTCCTTCTATCAGGTTAATACCGAGATGGCTGAAAAACTCTACCAAACAGCCATTGACTTCTCAGACCTAAACAGCGATAGCATTGTTATTGATGCCTATTCAGGTATCGGGACAATAGGTTTGTCATTCGCCAAACAGGTCAAGGAAGTCTACGGCGTTGAAGTCATCGAAACAGCCGTCGAAGATGCCAAGAAAAATGCAGAACGTAACGGCATTACTAACGCCCACTATGTGGCTGACTCAGCTGAAAATGCCATGGCCAAGTGGAGCAAGGATGGCATCAAACCAGACGTTATCATTGTGGACCCGCCACGCAAGGGCTTGACAGAAAGCTTCATCAAAGCCAGTGTTGCCATGCAACCTGAGAAGATTACCTACGTCTCATGTAACCCAGCAACTATGGCGCGTGATATCAAACTTTATCAAGAATTAGGCTATGAATTGAAAAAAGTACAGCCGGTGGATCTGTTTCCGCAAACGCACCACGTCGAGTGTGTGTGCTTGTTAGAGAAACGCAATTAAACGTCTCGCGTCTTTCATTCTAGGCGAAACGCTTCAAAGCTCCACTGGAGCTTTGAACTCCCACAAACGCATCATGTTGAGGCGGTATCACTTTTGTCCAAACTCGATGTCGATAAGCATATAGACGTTGAAATTGAGCTGGATGAGCTTGATTTGACCAGTGCTGAAAGTAAGGCAACATATGCTCAAATCAAAGAATATGTTTGGAATAAATTTGAATTATAAGTTCCGACATTATATATTGCACAGATAAAAAGGAAATGTGGAATAGAATTACGAGAACATTACAACAAGTCTAAAAAGGAGAAACAAATTATTCCACAGTGTACACCTGAAAAAGAAGAAGCTATCATGGATGCCTTGAGACACTTCAAAATGATTGAATAGAAAAGAATGACAGCATATGACTTTCTGCATTTATGACATTCCTACTTGGTATAGGAACAGCTATTATTCCTTTCTTGCAAGGTATCAATGAGAAAATAGGCTCAATATAAAGATTGATAGGATCATTTTTATATTTAAAGGAGCGTTGAAATGATTGATAAAAGCAATAAAAAATTTTGGGATAAATTTGCTAAGCTATATGCTCCTTTCATGAAAAAAGACAAAGGAGTATATGATAAAGTTTGCGAATACATTCGTCCTCATTTGAATAAAGACATGGAGGTGCTTGAACTTGCTTGTGGCTCAGGACAATTATCGTTTAATCTTTCAAAGCATACGAAAAGTTGGATTGGCACAGATTTTTCCGAACAAATGATTAAGGAAGCTAAAAAGCGTGGGGAATACGAAAATCTTACATTTGAAACAGCCGATGCAGTAGCATTATCCTATTCGCATGAAAAATTTGATTGTGTGTTAATTGCTAATGCACTTCATATTATGCCTAAACCGGATGAGGCGATGAAAGAAATATATAGGGTGTTAAAACCTAATGGGACTTTGTTCGCCCCCACTTTTCTATGGAAAGAGGGAAAACAAAGAAAAATGATAAAAAGTTTGATGTCTATTTTAGGATTTAAGATGTATCAAGAATGGGATAAAAAGGAATTTGAAGATTTTATTAAAGAATATGGATTTTCAGTAGTTGAAATGAAATTGGCACATGGAGGTCTTGCACCGATTGGTGTGATGATTGCTCAAAAAGTGGCTTAACAGATTCTATTCTTATGATTTAAAAAATTTCATCAAAATGGTAACCAAAGGCGATAGAAAAACTATCGTCTCAGAACGTAGACAAACCCTACTAGGAATAGAAAAATTGTCATTTTGTCGGTTGGGTACCACTTAGCGAAAACTCTTAGGAATGCTGTTTTAGCGCTATTCTTAAGAGTTTTTCTCTTTTTCTAGTAAAAGAAAAAGACTGAAGAAAATTGGGCACTGCACCCATAAAATGAGACAAAAGAAAACACTCCTGTTGAAATCTGGTAAACTAGAAACAGGAGTGTTTTGTTATGGTCAAAAAAGCATATTCAGTAGAAACTAAGCTAGCCTGTATCGAAATGAAGAAGGCAGGTAAATCAAATAAAGTTATCATGGACACCCTCGGCATCAAAAATGTTAGTCAGGTCAAGACTTGGTGGCAATGGTATCAGAATGATGAATTGTACCGTTTCCACCAACCTGTGGGGAAACAATATACTTATGGTAAAGGGATGAAACAGTTATCCAAAGTAGAACAGTTACGTTTGCAGGTAGAATTACTAAAAAAGTATCAGAGCTTGGTAAGAGAATCGACAAAGTAAGTCTTATCAAGCTAGTGGAAGAGTATAAGAAAACGTTCCCTGTATCGATTATTTTAGAATGTTTCGGCGTCAAACGCTCAACCTTTTACCGCTGGAAACAGGAGTGTAAGAATTCTCAGAAAAGAGATGAAATAGCAGATAAAATCGAACAACTCTGTATGAAAAATCACTTTATTTACGGCTATCGAACTATTACTCGCTTGCTCAAAAAAGTGTATAAGCTCGTCGTTAATCGCAAGAAAGTCTATCGCATCATGAAGGAAAAGGGCTGCCTTTGCCGTGTTCGTCCCAAGAAGGGACCTAAATTAGGGAAGCCTTACCATGTAACAGACAATAAGCTGGATCGTGATTTCCAGGCAGACAAGCCTATGGAGAAACTTGTCACAGACATCACCTACCTCTATTTTGAAAACTGTAGACTTTATCTATCTTCGATCATGGATCTCTATAATCGTGAAATTGTAGCTTATACCATCTCCGAGTGCCAAGATACGGACTTCGTGCTCGACACACTTAATCAACTTGAGCTACCTCAAGGAGCACTTTTACACAGCGACCAGGGCTCTGTCTACACCTCAAAAGCCTACTATCAGGCTTGTACAGAAAAAGGCATCACCCGCTCCATGTCCCGAAAAGGAACACCAGCAGATAATGCCTGTATCGAATGGTTCCATTCTGTTCTCAAGTCTGAAACCTTTCTATCTCCATAAGTGGAGAAACCTAACTAAAGATAGTATAACAGATATTGTTAAAAATTACATCATATTTTATAATGAAACTAGAATTCAACAGAAATTAAATGACCAGTCTCCTGTAGAGTACAGAAAACTAGTCGCATAAGAGGTTTTTCTCTTGTCCCATTATTGGGGTGCAGTGCCCCTTGGTGACAGGGCTTTTTTACTGGTTTCAAAACTATAATTTTTTAATTGACAGTTTGTCAGTAAAGTAGTATAACTTATAATCAGGAGGGATAAAATGCGAGATGTAAAAGATCCGGAAATTCGACGGGCAGAGATTATGGATGCTGCTATGCTCCTCTTTATGGAGAAAGGATATACGAACACAACAACTCAGGATATAGTTGATAAAGTAAATATATCACGAGGTTTGTTATATTATCATTTTAAGAATAAAGAAGATATTCTATATTGTCTTGTTGAACGTTATTCAGAGAAATTACTGAGAGATATTCATGTGATTGTCTATGATGAGGATAAAACTGCTATTGAAAAAATAAGAGCCTTTATAGATGCCACAATAATCTCTACAGATAACGTTTCAGCGGAGGGAACTGAGTTACAAAAGACGGTTGATCTTGAAGAGAATCGTTATATGTTAGATAAGTTATCCCATAAGCTCATTGAAAAACTGACTATATATTTTGAGAGGATAATAAATCAAGGCATCTCAGAAAAAGTATTTTCTGTAAAATATCCATCAGAAACAGCAGAATTTCTGATGACAGCCTATGTTTTTGTTTCAAATAACATAGGTATAAAAACTTCAAAGAAAGAACCTGTCAAAGATTACTTGAATGCATTTAAGATAATGCTGGAACAAAATCTAAATACAAAAGGACTCTTTAGCAATTAAAAAAAGATAGAATGTTTGTAAAGAGAACTATGTACCGATAGCTAAATCAAAACAAGCTATCGGTATTATTTCAAAATATGACTGACAAATTGTCAATAGAGGTGAAAATATGTTAGAGATAAAAAATTTTAGTAAAAGTTATGGGGATAAGAAGGTTGTGGATAACCTATCTATTTCAGTACATCCTGGAGATATTTATGGTTTTATTGGAGCAAATGGTGCAGGCAAAACGACAACGATAAAGTCAGTTGTTGGTATCCATGATTTTGAAGACGGAAGTATAATTATCAACGGTCATTCTATTAAAGAAGAACCTGTTATTTGTAAAAAAATGATGGCGTATATCCCAGATAATCCAGATTTGTATGAACATATGACAGGACTTCAATATATTAATTTTATTGCTGACTTGTTTGAAATTCCTACAAAAATACGCAAGGAGAGAATACAAAAATACGGTGATTTATTTGATATGACTGAGCATCTTTCGGGGATTATTTCTTCATATTCACATGGAATGAAGCAACGAACAGCCATTATTTCTGCACTTGTACATTCTCCCAAACTGTTGATTTTAGATGAACCTTTTGTTGGGCTAGATCCCAAAGCAACTTTCCTACTAAAGAAAATTATGCATGAGTGTGTTTCAGATGGAGGTGCTATTTTCTTTTCAACCCATGTATTGGATGTTGCGGAAAAATTATGTAATAAGATTGCCATTATCAAAAATGGAAAGTTAATTGCAAGTGGCAATACAGGAGACATCAAAGGTGATGAATCATTGGAGGCATTTTTCATGGAGGTGCAGGACAATGAGTAACATTTGGATACTGCTTAAAGCGCAATTGATTAATTTCTTTCCTATTAACGAGATTAGAGATTCACGAAATAAAAAACAAAGTTCAATGGCTATTGCGAGTTTTGGCATAATAACTCTTTCCTTATTTTGCTTTGTTTATAATGTAATAACAGCGAGAACATTGGTACACGTCGGACAGCAGAACTTGATTCCAGCATATATGGTATCTGTCTCAAGTTTTTCAATATTATTTTTGACAGTATTTTATTCGAATGGCATTTTATTTGGCAGTCGAGATATGGAAATTCTCCAATCCTTACCTGTTAAAAGTTCGTATATTATCACCAGCAAGTTCATGTTTATGTACTTATTGAATTTTTTAATAGGCATGATGTTTATGCTTCCGGGTGGAATTATATGGGGCTTGAACGGAAGTTTAAACCTCCTACAGATTATATTGTATTTTACTTCTATAATTTTTGCCCCTTTGATCCCCATGTGTATAGCGGCATGCATGGGACTCGTTATTGTTGTCGCTTCATCTTTTTTTAAAAGAAAAAATGTTATCTCTCTTATTTTTTCATTTGCAATGCTAGGTATAATTGGATATTTTGCATTATCAGCTTTGCAATCAGGTGATGAAAGTAGTATTGGGGTTACTCTGGCTAAGCAAATTACTGGACTGTATCCAATTTCTAGACTATTTATGTCATACTACAATTTTCCAATGTACTATGGGATGGGATTTTATATAGTTCTTTCAATAGTCGTCTTTTATCTATTTGTCAAAATTGCTTCGTTGAAGTATGGACTACTTAATACACTTGCCAATACAAAATCAAGTTATGCTAATGACAAAGTATCTTATGAAAGAAAATCGGTATTTTTTTCCTTGTATCAAAAAGAGCTTGGACGATTTTTAAGTTCTTATATGGCAGTCTTGAATGCTGGGCTTGGAGTGATTCTTTTATGTGTCTTTAGTATATGTTTCCTGTTTAATTCTGTAGGTCAAATAGGAAATTCAGCAGGAATTGAAAATATAAATGAGTATCTTTCAAACTTAGCTCCCGTCTTTATTGCATCTATGCTTTCACTCAGTTGTCCAGCAGCTTCATCTATATCTTTAGAAGGTAAAAATATTTGGATTTTGAAAAGTTCTCCAGTTGAAGTGAAAACGATTTTAAATGCTAAGATAGCTGTCAACCTTACACTTCATTTGATTGGATATATGATTTCTGTATCTGTATTTATGCTGAAACTTGATATGAATCCTATTCAAGTTATGAATCTAGTTATTGTTCCTATATGTTACTCACTTTTTATAATGGTAATCGGAATTTCATTAAATAAAAAATATCCTAACTATGATTGGGACAGTGAGATGATAGTTGTCAAACAAAGTCTTCCTGTTATTGTAACTGGAATTATTAGTATGATTACGCTTATTACGCCTATTTTGCTTAATTGGTTTTTTAATCTTCCGATTATATTTGTTTTGCAAGCAGTATCAGTAATTTTACTGGCTATTTCGTTTAGAGTTTATAGAAAAATGACCAAGTTAAATTTTATCTAGTTAAAGGAGGAAAATAAGATGAAAAATAGACTGTTAAAAGATATTTTGGTTTTGTTGGGAATGATGGTCATCATAGTCATTATTTGTGGGTTTCTCCCTGAGAAAGTTCCTATTCATTTCAATGCAAAAGGAGTAGCAGATATGTTTGCAAATAAATACTATCTTCTACTAGCTACAGTAATCCCCTATTCCGCATATTGGAAGTTTGTTAGGGAAAGTGATAATAAAAAGATTAAATGAAACACCATCTATATTTACAAATTGCATCAAAATTAAGAACGAAGATTTTAAGAGGTGATTATGCACCTGAACAACAAATTCCTTCAATAAGGAAATTAGCAGAAAACGAGAAGTGTAATCCGGCAACTGTCCAAAAAGCAATGAAAGTTCTTGAAGAACAGAATTTGGTTACTAGCTGTGGAACATTAGGATATTTTGTCATAGCAAGCGAGCAAGAAATAAAAGAGATAAGATATCAAGAATCTAACAAGCTAGTTAAAATTTTGTTTGAAAAACTTGGTGAGCTAGGCTTTTCAGAAGATGAGATTGTTAATTTATTTTTAGAAAAGATGCTTAGAAGAAGTTGAATGGAAATTTATTAGGATTATTTGTGAAAGTATAGAAAAGCCTTGATTTTAAGGCTTTTTTTGTTTTTTGTGATAGAATATAGGTAGTTATAATCGAGAGCAACTAATTAGCAGTAAAAATATTATTCATTAAATAATCAAGCTAGCGTAGACGAACCGGATAGGTTACTAGTGAAAACTGCAAAAAGTGTTGTGAAATGAATCGGAGAGTGCTTGATGGATTTTAGTAGTAAGATAGCCATAAATAAAGGCTGGTCAGATGATAAAAAATATTGTGTGACAGATCAAAATCAGCAAAAATATTTCTTGCGTGTTTCTGATAAGGAGAAGTTAGATTCTAAAAAATTTGAATTTGATATGATGGAGAAAGTAGCTTCTCTTAGAGTTCCTATGTGTAAACCGATTAGCATAGAACTCTGCGATGACGAGGTACACTCTTTACACGAATGGATAGACGGGAAAGATGCAAGAGAAACCATTTTAACTGTTTCGAAAGAACAACAATATACTTATGGAGTAGAAGGAGGAAGAATCCTTCAAAAAATTCATTCACTCCCTGTTACAGAAGTTCGTGAAGATTGGGAGGTCTTTTATAATCGAAAAATTGATGACAAAATCTCCAAATACAAAGAATGTTCCGTTCAATATGAAAATGGTCAGATCTTTATTGATTTTTTAAATGCAAATCGAGAAATGTTAAAAGATAGACCTCAGGTTTTCCAACATGGAGATTATCATATCGGGAATTTCATGATTGGTGAAGATCGTAAAATTTATGTCATTGACTTTGATCGATTTGACCTTGGAGATCCTTGGGAGGAATTCAATCGTATTGTATGGTCTGCTCAAGTTTCACCTTCTTTTGCCTCAGGTATGATAGATGGATATTTTAATGGTAAGGTTCCAGATTTATTTTGGAAACTTCTTGCTATCTATATTGTAAATAACATAGTTGGTGCTCTTCCATGGTCTGTTCCTTACGGAATCGAAGAAATAGCAGTAATGCAAAATCAAGCTAAGGAAATTTTAGAATGGTATGATGATATGAAGCAAATCATTCCTAGTTGGTATTTGATTGAGAAAAAGTTGAATATTGAATAATAAAAGAGTTTAAATATCAATTTGAAAAAATGTCAAGATTATTTGCTCATATTATAACGAATTCAATTCTTTATTAATACCTATCGAGAAATATCTTGAAAATTGGGATGTTGTTTCGGGTTCAAGTTACATGAAAGAATATATTTTAAATTTAGAAAAAGAATTCTCTTTAATAGAAAATGGATTTAAGGAAGAAGAGAAAAGAGCTCTTGCTGACTATCAATCAAACGATAATGCGTATACCAAAGAATTAGCATTTTTAGCCTTTAAATCCAATGTATATCAAGTTAGAATGTACAGTGTATTTCTCTTTGGATATTTGTCATCGTATGAAGAAATTTTGATCTTCATGAGGGATGAGGTTTCAAAAGATGACAATTGGAGAGTTCAAGAAGTATTAGCAAAAGCATTTGATGAATTTTGTAAGCAAACAGGTTATGAAAAATCTCTTCCGGTTATTGACGAATGGTTACAAAACAGTAATCCAAATGTTAGAAGAGCTGTTACAGAAGGTTTGAGAATATGGACGAGTAGACCATATTTCAAGGATAATCCAGATGAAGCTATTAAACGAATCGCAACATTAAAAGAAGATTCTAGTGAATATGTTAGAAAATCAGTTGGTAATTCTTTGAGGGATATTAGCAAAAAATTTCCAGAGTTAATTAAAGAAGAACTTGATGGTTGGGATATTAATAGTAAAGAGATTCAAAAAGTTTACAAGTTGGCAAGTAAATTTATTAAGTGATAATTATCAGCTATAAAGTTAGAAAAAAATACTATAAATTATTTTCATTCTAAAGTTTAATTTTAAACAACAACTCTATCCCTTTCGTTCTATAATATAGAAGTTTGCTATCACGACATGTTGAGGCGGTAAGTTTGCTAGTCAAGGAGTAAAACGACGAAGATTAGCATTTACTTCCGCCCATGCGATAGCTGTCCGTGATTGACAAGTGCTAGCACGCAGACAGAACGGAGATAGCGAACCGCTGAGTGTGTCGCTCTGCTCGTAAAAGCTTAGAAACCTTTGAACGAAAGGGATAATGAAAGCCTTGATTGCAAGGCTTTTTGCTTTATGGTGGGTAAGTATCAGAGTGAGAAAATTTTTGGAATGAGTAGAAGTGATAGCTAGAAATTATCAGTTTCTATTTCCATTTACCCTGTGGGTACGTGTTTGTTTCCATTGACAAGGAGTTTGTGGGAATAGAAATGTACCCACCTTGTTTGAATCAAGTGAAGTGTAGTTGAAGGAAATCTGTTGAAAGCAATACTTCATTTTACCGAATAAGTAATAATTTAGGCAACTTCAAATCGATTAAAAAAAACTATTTTAAAGGTTAAGAGTAGACAAAAATTGTCCACTCTTTTTTGCAAACTCAATTTATCAATAAATGAAATGAGGGAATGTAAAATGAAATATTTTGAGGTTGAGTTAGAAAATCCTGATGAATTTTTAAAACTACAAACAGAAGATTTTGTGAAAGCTAATCGCTTGCTACTAAGGAAGATAATCCAGAGCGTTACAGTCTATGAAGAAAACTTCGTCATATCCTTTAAATCTGGCATCGAATTGGAAGTATGAGTCTCATTCCATAACTTTTATATTGAACATATCATCTTGTTGTGTTATACTATAAATTGATATAAACAAAGATGTAGGAGGAACCGAAACTATGACAGCCTCAATGCGTTTAAGATAAGCTGGCAATAAAAAAAGCAGAATCTATACCCGATGATAGGCTTTTTTGTTGTGCTTATTTATACGATATTGAGCATTCATTAGTTACGGTGAGGATATTGGTTATTTAACTATACCTTTATTTAACTATGTCTTTAATATGAATGTTTCCAAATTGTATGTATGCAGACCAAAAGCCACATTGTGGGGTTTGGCCTGCATTTTTTATTGCCTAGAATGCTATTCAAAATAGAAATTCAAGCAAAATAATATGCAGGAGATAATATAAATGGAAAAATACAACAATTGGAAACGAAAATTTTATGCAATATGGGCAGGGCAAGCAGTATCATTAATCACTAGTGCCATCCTGCAAATGGCGATTATTTTTTACCTTACAGAAAAAACAGGATCTGCGATGGTCTTGTCTATGGCTTCATTAGTAGGTTTTTTACCCTATGCGATTTTGGGACCTGCCATTGGTGTGCTAGTGGATCGTCATGATAGGAAGAAGATAATGATTGGTGCCGATTTAATTATCGCAGCAGCTGGTGCAGTGCTTGCTATTGTTGCATTCTGTATGGAGCTACCTGTCTGGATGATTATGATAGTATTGTTTATCCGTAGCATTGGAACAGCTTTTCATACCCCAGCACTCAATGCGGTTACACCACTTTTAGTACCAGAAGAACAGCTAACGAAATGCGCAGGCTATAGTCAGTCTTTGCAGTCTATAAGCTATATTGTTAGTCCGGCAGTTGCAGCACTCTTATACTCCGTTTGGGATTTAAATGCTATTATTGCCATCGACGTATTGGGTGCTGTGATTGCATCTATTACGGTAGCAATTGTACGTATACCTAAGCTGGGTAATCAAGTGCAAAGTTTAGAACCAAATTTCATAAGGGAGATGAAAGAAGGAGTTGTGGTTCTGAGACAAAACAAAGGATTGTTTGCCTTATTACTCTTAGGAACACTATATACTTTTGTTTATATGCCAATCAATGCACTATTTCCTTTAATAAGCATGGAACACTTTAATGGAACGCCTGTGCATATTTCTATTACGGAAATTTCCTTTGCATTTGGGATGCTAGCAGGAGGCTTATTATTAGGAAGATTAGGGGGCTTCGAAAAGCATGTATTACTAATAACAAGTTCATTTTTTATAATGGGGACCAGTTTAGCCGTTTCGGGAATACTTCCTCCAAATGGATTTGTAATATTCGTAGTTTGCTGTGCAATAATGGGGCTTTCGGTGCCATTTTATAGCGGTGTGCAAACAGCTCTTTTTCAGGAGAAAATTAAGCCTGAATATTTAGGACGTGTATTTTCTTTGATCGGAAGTATCATGTCACTTGCTATGCCAATTGGGTTAATTCTTTCTGGATTCTTTGCTGATAAAATCGGTGTAAATCATTGGTTTTTACTATCAGGTATTTTAATTATTGGCATTGCTATAGTTTGCCAAATGATAACTGAGGTTAGAAAATTAGATTTAAAATAAACAATATTGGAGGAATATTTATGTATCTTATTTTCATGTAACTCTTCCTGCTAAAATCGCAGGGTTTTCCCTGCATACAAGCAAATGAAAGCATGCGATTATAGACAGGAGGAAATGTTATGGAATTAATATTAAAAGCAAAAGACATTCGTGTGGAATTCAAAGGACGCGATGTTTTAGATATAAATGAATTAGAAGTATATGATTATGACCGTATTGGTTTA
The DNA here is from genome assembly GCF_000517725.1 of Streptococcus sp. SR4. Lineage (NCBI taxonomy): Bacteria > Bacillati > Bacillota > Bacilli > Lactobacillales > Streptococcaceae > Streptococcus > Streptococcus sp. SR4. Next base: position 66,784 of record NZ_AZYW01000047.1, read on the forward strand.
GTAGGAGCAAATGGTGCTGGAAAAAGCACTTTACTCAGGGTACTTTTAGGAGAATTAACTCCCCCAGGATGTAAAATGAATCGTCTGGGTGAACTTGCCTATATTCCCCAGTTGGACGAAGTAACTCTGCAGGAGGAAAAAGATTTTGCACTTGTAGGCAAGCTAGGTGTTGAGCAATTAAATATACAGACTATGAGCGGTGGTGAAGAAACAAGGCTTAAAATAGCACAGGCCTTATCGGCACAGGTTCATGGTATTTTAGCGGATGAACCTACGAGCCATTTAGACCGTGAAGGAATTGATTTTCTAATAGGACAGCTAAAATATTTTACAGGTGCACTGTTAGTTATTAGCCATGACCGCTATTTTCTTGATGAAATAGTAGATAAAATATGGGAACTGAAAGATGGCAAAATCACTGAGTATTGGGGAAACTATTCTGATTATCTTCGTCAGAAAGAGGAAGAACGTAAGAGCCAAGCTGCAGAATACGAACAATTTATTGCGGAACGTGCCCGATTGGAAAGGGCTGCGGAGGAAAAGCGAAAACAGGCTCGTAAAATAGAACAGAAGGCAAAAGGTTCTTCAAAGAAAAAAAGTACTGAAGACGGAGGGCGTTTAGCTCATCAAAAATCAATAGGAAGTAAGGAAAAAAAGATGTATAATGCTGCTAAAACCCTAGAGCACAGGATTGCGGCCTTAGGAAAAGTAGAAGCTCCGGAAGGCATTCGCAGAATTCGTTTCAGGCAAAGTAAAGCATTGGAGCTCCATAATCCATACCCTATAGTCGGTGCAGAAATTAATAAAGTATTTGGGGATAAGGCTCTGTTTGAAAATGCATCTTTTCAAATTCCGTTAGGAGCAAAAGTGGCGTTAACTGGTGGTAATGGAATCGGAAAAACAACTTTAATCCAAATGATCTTAAACCATGAAGAAGGAATTTCTATTTCGCCTAAGGCAAAAATAGGTTACTTTGCACAGAATGGTTACAAGTACAACAGTAATCAGAATGTTATGGAGTTTATGCAGAAGGATTGTGACTACAATATATCAGAAATTCGTTCAGTGCTAGCATCTATGGGGTTCAAACAGAACGATATTGGAAAAAGTTTATCTGTTTTAAGCGGTGGAGAAATTATAAAATTGTTGCTTGCTAAAATGCTCATGGGTAGATATAACATCCTAATAATGGATGAACCCAGTAACTTCCTTGACATACCAAGTTTAGAGGCTTTGGAAATACTAATGAAGGAGTACACCGGAACTATCGTGTTTATCACCCACGATAAACGATTACTCGAAAATGTAGCAGATGTAGTTTATGAAATTAGAGATAAGAAAATAAATCTGAAACATTAAATTTAAGGTAGTCGCTGGTCAGTATAGTCTGTTCTGGTTGGCGACTCCATTGTTAAAGAGTATAAAGACTTTAGATTTTATGAATATTAAAAATAGGAACAGTCAATTGAACTGCTCCTATTTTTCTGCTAAATATATTGTAGTTTTCTTATATGTATAATGATAGATTAGCGGATTCTCATCTACGGTACTTACTTCAAATATGAAGAAGTGATCGCGGTTATCTCTGGACTTTTCCTTATTGAGGACAAAGTAATTCTTACGTGAAGTCGCCATTGTTTTTAGGATATCATCAGTTAGGAAGGTCAATGGAATATTCATGTTAGAGTAGCGGTAGAAGTCACGTTCAAAATCTTGGTAGCTCTCGCTATAATAGTCCATTTGTAGGTGATTACGCTGAAACTCAAGCTGATTCATAGAGCACCTCCTCGACAAGTTCAATACTAATAATGTCTTTTAATTTCAAATTGATGTGACCTGTTGTAGTTTTTATCAAAATGAAATCTTTGGTCAGACTTGGTATTGTTCCAGTGTAGGAAACACGCTTGTTTTTTTCAATCACTTGAATGCGTGTGCGTAGCTGCCCGGCGTATACTTGACTGAGGAGTAATAATTTCTTCTCTAGTGATAAGTCAGACATGTACGTTACTTTGTTTGTATCATCAGAGAGTGCTGATGCATGTTCAGATAGGAAAAAGCCCATCCATTTTTGCATCTTTGTATCCTGGTACTCTCTTGCTGATTGAAATGGTAAATATGAACGGTCAATCATATCAAATCCTTTCTATGCAGAGGCAAGGGTATTTTTATCAAATTGAATCGTAAAACCTTGAATTCCCCCACCTGTGTAACATTCTTTAAAGCGATTGATTACCTCAGTATAGATTATCACAGATGAGCTTGTTGGCTTAATGCTAAATGTAAATTCCAATGGTAATCGGTTTTCAGATTTAGCATGTACTAGTCGTATCGATATTTCAGTTGTTTTGAGTTTTCTCTGACGAAGTTTTGAAGTTGCTGTTTCAACGATTCCATGTAAAAATCTTTCAAGCATTTCAATATCATTACATCCTTTGCTACGGATTTCTGAAAATTGTACTGTATTTTTTTCTTGTTTCATTTTAATCCCTCCAATCCACCCGCGGAATGACCACCGATAAGTTTACTGCGTTCAATATTTCTGGAACCTTCAGTTAGGACGGTTCCTTTTTGTATGGCTAAAAAACCAAACTGTTCTCTGACAACATCAATAGCTGTCTGAAGTCTATTATCTTTTTCAATTTGTTCTACATCATCAAAGAGTGATAGTAGAGTATAGCTTTCATCTACGAAGCCACTATAAGATACACCAATTTGTCTCACTGCACCAGAGGTGTATTTTTTCGGAATAATACAAGTACATGACTCACCATTGTTTTGGGGAGATTTGCGGGTTCAATTTTATTCTGAGCATTTATAGATTTTTTCATCTCAGTCCTAGAATAGCCAATATGAATAGAAACGACAGTAGTCAATACTAGGGCTACTGTTCCGTTCCACAGTATCATTTAAAAATCATTTTCACACCCTTTCGTCTATTAGTATAGAAGAAAGCTCTCAGCACACGTCGAATGTGTAGCTTTGCTGGTAAAAGCATAAAAACCTTGTAATGAAAGGGATAATCAAAAGCCTTGATTGCAAGGCTTTTCATATTCTAAAAAAGAACTTGACATTAATAGTTACTTCCACTACAATAGAATTACATACCATTGGTATGATAGAAAGGGACTAAAATGGCAAGGAATAGAAACTCACATGAAACTAGAAAAAAAATACTAGAGGTCTCAAAAAATTTATTTTTAGAAAAAGGATTTGATAATACGTCAATACAAGATATCATAGATGGCTTAGGTGGATTAACAAAAGGTGTTATCTATCATCATTTTGAGTCTAAATATGATATATTGCAAACAATCATTAGCGAAAATAATCAAGAAATTTTAAATTATAATTGGAGAGGAAATACTGGATTAGAAAAGATACAAAATTCTTTGATGGACTCTTTCTCTAATTTTGAATACCAAAGGCTCGTTTACTCTGCCTCAATCATGCTAAGAAGTCCACGTTTGTTAGGAGAGCAGTATCTAGGTCTATTTTCTGATTTTTTACCCGAAATTAGAGAAAAAGTTTACGAAGGAGTTGAAGATGGGTCTATTAAAACAGAATATCCAGAAGAGCTAGCAGATTTAATTGTTTTAACTCTAAATATTTGGATTGGTTTTCAAATTTCCGTTTTTTCATTAGTAGAATTAAAGCGCAAAATGAATTTCATTAAACTTACTTTTGAAGGTCTAGGGGTACAGTTAATTTCTGATGAAATGATGGAGGTGATTTTCAACTTATTTGATCACTTAAAAAAATAGTAAATAAGTAGTCGCATGACATTCATGTTAATACTCATTTCTATTTATGTATTATCAATTGAATGAATTGTCTTACATAATTTATAATTAAAAAATAACATACTTTAAGTGTGTTATTAAAAATCTAATATACATACCGAAGGTATGTTTGTTTTTAGTTTATACATACCGATAGTATGTATAGTGTCATTGTCTGAAAAATAAGCTAATTTTTAAATATTTGTTGAGATTAGTTTGAATAGTTTACTCTTTATTTACACTTTGGAGGAAAGAATCTATGTTGTCGCTTATTAAAATTGAATTAAATAAAGTTTCTAAATCTAAATTATTTTTAGCCTGGTTGTGTACTATATTTATAGTGCTAGGTATAACAGCAATCATTATTATGGGATTAGGTACTGACAATAAACTAGGAGAATTCACTGGACAGGATTCTAATGTTATTAGAATTACTGGTAAATGGGATGGTTGGGCAATTGTAGCTTCATTGTTTTCATCTTTATTTACAAAAGCAGCATTTTTGATTTTCGAATCTTATTTATTATCTACGATTATTATTGATGAATTTAAACGAAGAACAATTTTTCAGTTGTTTTCTTACCCTATTTCTAAAATAAAGTTACTATGGGGAAAAACTATTTCAGTCATTCTAATAGCATTTATTGCCCATTTTTCTGCACATTTAGTGATTCAATTATTCATTAGATTCATGGCTGTTGTAACTGAATCTAGTTATATCCCTGTAGCTAGTCAATTAATTAACTTAGCTGGACTAACGTTTGCGACAGTACTAATAGGGTTACTACCATTTGTTTTAGGTATGATTAAGCATTCAACAGCTATAACAATGCTTACAGGACTAGGTTTAGCAGCATTACTTTCAAATGTAAGTCCAGGAAGTCTATCTAATAATATTGCTGATAACTTATTCTTTTTGATATTTGCAAGTTTCATAAGCTTAATGATTACTTCATTTTCAATTTTTAATATTTCAAGACAAGATATTAGTATCAAGTAGCATACCTGATTTTAATTGAAGGAAAGTGATAATTCCTTGATGATTTCTATAAAATAAGAGACTGTATAAGTTAGTATTTATGCTCCGGGAGAACAATTCTTGCATTTAAAGCTGGATATAGAAAGAGAGATAGAAATGAGAAATATTGTTGAAATAAAAGAAGTTTTTAAAACAATTGATAAAGAAGAAATTTTAAGTGGTATCAACCTTCAAATTGCTGAAGGAGAAATCTATGGTTTTTTAGGACCAAATGGCGCAGGGAAAACAACTTTAATGAAATGCATGTTATCCTTATCAACTGTTACATCTGGTAGTATTGAAATCTTTGGAAAAAATTTACAAGATCACAGAGAGGAGATTCTAAGTCAGGTTGGAAGTGTTATTGAAACACCAATTTTTTATGATAATTACACTGCAAAAGAAATTTTGGAAATTCACGCTCAGTATATGGGGAAAAATATTATTGAATCAGATATAATAAGAGCCTTAAGGATGGTCGGATTAAAGAATACGACTAAAAAAGTAAAAGATTTTTCGTTAGGAATGAGGCAAAGGCTTGGTTTAGCTCGTGCCTTTCTAACAAAACCTAAATTGTTAATTTTAGATGAGCCAATCAATGGTTTAGATCCAATAGGAATTCAAGAAATTCGAAATCTTTTGTTGTCGCTTTCTAAGGAGCATGGAATTACAATACTAATATCGAGTCATATATTATCGGAAATTTCACAGATAGCAGATAAAATTGGTTTTATCAAAAATGGAGAAATTGTAGAACAGGTCTCTATGAAAGAGATTAGGAGAGAGAATATTAACTTAGAAGAATATTTTATGTCTCATTTTCTAAATGAAATTAAGAATTATGAGGTAGATTAAGGATGAAACAATTGATAAAAAATCATCAGAAGGCTTTTTATGCTTTCATGATATTTAATATACTGGTCCCTTTAACTAATATTGCTTTTGCTTATTCTATTAAAGGTATTATTGATAGTGGTATGTCCCAAAATGAAGATGCCTTAACTCAAGCGGTACTAGTAGGAGCTAGTGTTATTTTCATCTATGCAGGACTCAACTTTATATCTCTTCGATTGAAAAATAGACTTGTTAGGCAAATCATGTCAAGATACAAAAATAAGGTGTTCCAATCTATTTTAGATAGGGATTATAGAGACTTTTCTAAAGAAAAATCAGGGAAATTTATTTCTGTATTAACCGAAAATATGAAGAAAATTGAGCAAGATTATCTACACCAGTATTTTAATATTTCAAAAAACCTTTCCTTAATGATTTTTTCGCTCCTAGCTATGTTTATAGGTAATTGGTATTTGACCTTATTGGTTATCATTGCTAGCATTATTCCAATGATGATTTCTGGATTCATTGGACAAAAATCAGCTTATCTTCAAAAGAGTGCCATGATTGCCGATCAGAAGTATTTAGCTAAGGTTAAAGATATTTTAGCAGGGTTTCTAGTTATAAAAAGTTTTAATGTGAAAGAGGCTATCCGTCAAGATTACAGAAATGAAAGCGAAAAATTGGATGAGATATATTTTATAAAAGGAAAATTTGATGTTTTAGCAAATGTTATTTCTCAGCTTTCAGGAATGATTGTTTTTTTGGTAGCCTTTGGTGGAGGAATGTATCTTGTTTTTAATGGCTATACCACAATTGGAAGTGTAACAGCTATTGTTCAACTGGTCAATTTTGTAGTAATGCCACTAAATGAAGTTGGTATGGGAATGAGTAAATTCCGTGAAGGTCAGGCAACACTAGATGCATTTGAGGTAAAAGATGTAATCGAACTTCAAACTGGTAAAATGAAAGAATATTTCGATGATATTATTTCTTTTTCAAATATAGACTTTTCTTACCCTAATGCTGAAGAAAAAATTTTTAATCATTTATCTTTGAAGATTAAAAAAGGAGAAAAAATTGCAATTGTAGGAATGTCAGGGAGTGGGAAATCAACTTTGCTCAATCTATTACTGCGTTTTTACGATGTAACAAGTGGACATATTTCAATTGATAATCAAGATATACAAGCTATTTCAGCAGAGAGTCTTTATAACTTGATGACGATTGTTCAGCAAGATGTTTATATCTTTGATGATACTTTAAGAGCAAATATTACTCTTAATCAATCCTTCACTGATGAGGAAATAAAGAAAGCTGTACAGCAGTCAGGTTTAGAAAGTTATGTTTTAGAAAATGAATTAGGTCTACAAGCTTTATGTGGAGAGAATGGATCAAATTTATCTGGCGGACAAAAACAAAGAGTTAGCATTGCGCGTGCCTTGATTCGAAAAACACCAATCTTATTATTGGATGAGGCTACTTCATCTTTGGATAATCAAGTAACTACTGAAATTGAAAGTTCAATCTTGGATATTCAAAATTTGACTGCACTTGTAGTAACCCACAAGTTGAATGAGAACATTTTGAAAAAATACGATAGAATTCTCTTTATGAAAGCAGGCGTCATTGTTGAAGATGGTTCTTTTTGTGACTTGATGGATAGGAAAGGTGAGTTTTATAAGTTGTTTGAGTTGAGTGTGTAATTCTCTTTCGTTTTAATATTACAAAACACTCTATCACTTTCGTTCTATAATATAGGAGTATACTAGCACGACATGTTGAGGCAGTATCACTACTTGTGCGAACTGAGACTTCAGCGAAGTAGAAGGAGATGTTCCGCCCATGCGACAAACTACAGAGAGGACAGTTTTACACAACAAATCTTGGTAATGAAACAAATAGTGATTTGTGGCAAAATAAAAAAGTTTCCAAATTTGTATAGTTGGAAACTTTTTTCTATTATTTTTGAAAGTCTACTTGTCTTCAGATAAAAACTCTGAGATCAAAACTTCTTGACTAGTTGTTTCAGATAAAGCTTGTTTAAAAACTAATTTTCCTAATGAATAGGATTTGTGGTCTATGGTTGGGAGGTTTAACAGTTGCCCAACTAACAAATGTTCCTGACCAATAATATAGGGACATTTGTTCCCACTTTCTTCATATCCTTTTATTATTCCTGCAGCAACTTCATCACTTGTAGCTAATATACCATCTATATGTGCATCTTTTATCAATTGATGAGATACATTTAGGCCGTCATTAAAGTCGTGGATATTCCCAAATACCAGATGTGGAGTCGATTGTTGCCCAAAAACATGGTGATAAGCTAATAATGCAGATTGATAGGTAGCAGATGATTCATTATCTCTTGAAAATAACAAAACTAAGTGTTCCAAACCTCGTGCTTTCATCGTAGAGAAAGCATCCACAAATGAAGAATAGCGGTCAAGGTAAGCAGAGGACAGGAGATTAGACCCCTGCAATTCTTCACAAAGTACTATTCGTCCATATTTTGCATAGGTCTCAATCATATCAAGGCTAGTTGCTCTAGAAGTGAAAATTAAAGCGTCAATAGCTTCCATTTTAAGTTGCTTCAGGTAGGATAGTTCTAATTCTTGGTTATAATCTGAAGGCATCATAACAAGTTGATAGTCACTAGCTTTAGCAGCATCAAGGAGACCATTTATTAATTGTGTAAAATAAGGATGGCGTGTATGTGGAATGACGACACCAATTTTTTGTGTTTTTCCTCGACTTAAATCCCGTGCCAGTTGATTTGGTATATAATCCAATTCATTGATAAGATCCATTACCTTTTGTCGTGTCTCATCAGAAACATGAGGATGATGATTGATAACACGGGAAACGGTTGACTTAGCAACACCTGCCTTTTTAGCTATATCACTAATACTTGTCATTATAGGGCTCCTACTTTAAGAATTTTTGAATCCCATATCCTACGCCATCTTCATCATTAGACTTCGTTGTTTTATACGCTATTGCTTTAATGTCATCAAAAGCATTGTCCATCACAATAGGGTAACCTACCATTTCAAGCATTGGCAAATCGTTATGGCCATCGCCAAATGCAGCTGTTTCTTCTTTAGTCAACTGCTCTTTTTGAAGAATGTAAGCAATTCCTTTAGATTTTTTGGCTAAGCGATGTGTAATTTCAAGATAGGCTTTACCTGAACGTTGAATAGTGATTTCTGGTAAGTCTAAGCTTTGAAGATATTTTGCTAGTTCTCGCATAGTTGCTTCATCGAAAGTGATCATCATAATTTTAAAAGTATTTGTTTTGCCTTCTAAAAATTGATTTTCAGTTTCAATAAGTGTTGGCGCTTGACGAGTCAAACTCTGTTCGTATAGGATTCCTTCATCTATTCTATCACAATACCAGTTTTTAAAATCGTAATAAGATAAACTAACTTTAGGGAAGTGTTGGCGGATTCCTTTTAGTAAGTGTTGTACGGTATTCTTTTTAATGATTTGCGTATGAATAGGTAGCACTTCATTATTATTTCCTATTCTGTAAATCAATCCTCCATTAAAAGCAACTTGGACACCTTTTAATTGAAGAGCATCTACAGCATCCCTCATTTCCATCGGTGCTCTAGCAGATACTAAAGTTACTGGAATCCCTGCATCACGGATTAAGGTTGCATTGCTTTCACTGACCTTTCCTTTGCTATTTAATAGTGTTCCATCCATGTCACAAAAGATACGTTTGATTGTCATAAAAATTACCTCTCTTTCTTATGAGACAAGTATAAATTCTGGAACGCGTTCCATGTCAAGCATAAATTTAAAATTTTTTTGAGAAAATAAATTGAAAGTCACATACCTTGATTTCTTTTTATAAATTAATTGTTATAAATGCATAGAAAAGCCTTAGTTTCAAGGCTTTTTATGGTAAGTTATTTGCTATTTTTATATGAATCATATTTCTTCTTCATGTTACAATATATACATACAAAAAAGGTAAACATAGCTTTCAAGTAAATATGGTACTGTCTGTATGAGACATTTTGGAGGTTATCAATATGAAATTTCATGAGTTTGGTGATAAAAATTTGCCTCCCGTTTTATTAATACATGGTGGGGGTAGCTCTTGGTGGAATTACCTTAGGCAAGCTCGTATCTTGTCTCATAAATACCATGTCATTCTACCAACACTCAATGGTCACGGAGAGGAGTATCAAAAGGATTATATATCAACGGAAGATTCTGCACAGGAAATTCTGAACTATGTCCGACAGAACTGTGGTGGTAAATTATTTGCTGTGGGTGGAGTCTCACTCGGTGGTCAAATTGCCATGGAGCTTTTGTCATTAGACAGTGATATAGCTGAGAAGGCTATCATAGACGGGAGCCTTTGTATTCCTCAACCAAGGTTGGCGAGATTTAGCATCTTACTGGTATCATTATTCGGTAAACTGATGTTCAGTAAACCCTCTTGTAAACTTCAGTTAAGCTTAATGAATAAATTCTATCCCCAATTAGCTTATCCAGACGAGATAAAAATCTATTATATGGAAGATATGTCAAGGATGCCTATCAAAACATTAGTGACCATCTATAAAACTTATATGGGGCACTACAAATTGAATAGTAGGATTTCCCAAAGTAAGGCGAAGGTTCTCTATATTTATGGCGAAAAAGAATTGAACGGTGTTAAAGAATCAGCGAAATTATTTCAGCAGCTACATCCCAACACGATCCTGTACGAAGCAAAGAGCTATAATCATGGCTATTTATCAGCCTACCTACCTCAAGAGTGGATTACGTTAGTTGTTCCATTTTTGGAGAATAATGATTGAGTATACTTTATTAATTTAGAAAGCAGAGTCTCATGGAAGTCAAAAAATATAGTCCTCTCAATTCCTTAAAAAAGATAGCAGATAACCTATGGATTGTAGATGGGGAAGAAGTACTGATGAATTTCAAACTCTTCAAAGTGCCTTTTTCAACTAGAATGACAGTTATCCGTCTGCAGAATGGTGGTCTTTGGGTGCATTCACCGATTAAGCCTAGTGATAATTTACTTTTTGAAATCAAGCAATTAGGTGAGGTAAAACACCTTATCGCACCAAATGTCTTACATTATAGTTATATAAATGAGTGGTATGAACTATTTCCGGAAGCAGAAGTATGGCTAGCTCGTGGTGTTCAAAAGCGTGCCAGAAAATCGGGAATGAATTTAGATTATGGTCATGAACTAGAGAAAGCCAATTGGAACGAAGAAATTCTTTTTACGACATTTGAGGGAAGTTTTTATGTGAAAGAGGTTGTTTTTTTCCATACTGAAAGTTCAACTTTGATTTTAACGGATCTTATTGAAAATATAGAAGCTGAGAATTTATCGCTTTTTGAAAAGCTACTTTTTAAAATAGGTGATAATCACTATCCAAATGGTAAAACACCAAGAGATTTAAGAATGAGTTTCTTATTTGGCAAAAAACAAGCTTTGAGGAGCTATCACAAAATAAAGAAATGGGAACCTAAGAATATTATTATTTCTCATGGACCGTTTATTGTTGGTCAAGCAAAAGAGATGTTAAAGCAGGCATTCTTTTGGCTAGAGAAATAGGGTTATATTGTTAAGAAACCTTCTCGAAATACAAATACCAAGATTTCAAATTTCGTATTTATAAGTAGTATTCATTTGCTACACACAAAAACCACCCCACAAGCTACAACTTGTGGGGCATTTTCTTATATTATTTTTTCACTTACAAAATAACGTCTGTTTTTTCAACTTTGTAGAGGGCTATTCCCATGATTAGGGTCAAGACGAGAAGAATTAAAACAGCAGGGGTCCAAGAGTTAAAGAGTTGTTTACTTGAGCCGAATAGGACTGGTCCAAGGGCCGCAAAGATATAGCCTCCGGTTTGGGCTAAGCCTGATAGTTGGGCTGTTTTTTCAGGGGTGCTAGCCTTCATTGAAAAGGCAACCATCATGTAAGGGAATAGGACACTAGCAGAACTTCCGATTAAGAGGTTAAGGACTAACCAATACACAAAGCTGTCTGTATTGACTAGGAGCATGGCAACTCCGATGAATCCTGCTAGGACGGTAGTCACTAGCATCAAATGGCGGTTACGATCAGAAAGTTTAGTGATTAGGCTAGGAACGATCATAGAGAATGGAATACTCGTCAGTGTGAAAACGGACGCTAGAATTCCGGCATTGGCTTCGCCGACACCGGCTTGAGTAGCCATGGTTGGAAGCCAAGTGATAGTGGTGTAGAAGAAGAGTGACTGTAATCCACCGAAAATCATGATGGCCCAGACTTTGCCACTCTTATACCAACTGCTTGAATTATCGCTAGTAGCGGTATCTTGTTCTAAATAATGATTGTGACGGACATTGGGGAGCCAAACCACAAGAGCCAAGGCACAGACTGCTGTCAAAACCCAGACCAAGCCTTGCCATGAGGTTGCCTTAGTGATTGGAACGGCTACCGATGAAGCCACAGCTGTGGACAAGCCCATGGCTGTAATGTAGAGTGTGGTTAAGAATCCTAACTGATTTGGCTCATTAGCCTGAATTAGGCTTGGGAGAAGGACGTTGATAAAGGCAATTCCAGCTCCGACTAAAAGCGTTCCCACATAAAGAAGAGGGAGATTGACAGTACGCAGAGCAGAACCAAGTGTCATCACAATTAAAACACCGAGGAAGAGTCTTTCGATACCAAAGCGTTTGGCCCAGCTGGCCGCAAATGGCGAGAATATCGCAAAGGTCAAGAGAGGCAGACTTGTCAAGAGACCGAGTGAACTGACCTCAACACCTAGACCTGAAGCAATGTCTGATAAGACAGTGGACAAAGTTGTGAACGGAGCCCGCAAAACGATCCCTAGAAGAAGGATTCCAGGGATTAGAAAATGTGAATGTTTCTGTTTCATAAAGCTTCTCCATGTTTAATAAGGGTATTCAAATTTATAAGCATATGACACTAATGCGTCACTTCCATCTTACCATAAAAGATGGAGGTAATGAAAGCGATTACGCTAGATTGTCGCAAAGAAAAAGAGAGAATCTTTAGTTATAAAATTTTATTCTACTGATTATCTAATAACATCATTTTATTTTAAAAAGGCTGAACATCTAGTCCAACCTCTTTTCGATATTTTCTTAAATTTCATAGCCCATAAGGAGTCCACCTTCTTCGGCATAAAAACTACAAAGTCCAGAAGTAGGAAGGACTTCGATGCTTGCTTGGGCAAATTTTTCACGAACCAATGCAGAGAATTGCTCGATAAATTTGTCATTGTTGCGGTGGGCAATCGTAATATGTCCACCTGTATAACCGGCCTTGATCAGTTCATCAAAGGCAGCTTTGATAGCTTTCTTTTGGCCACGAGCTTTTTGAAGCAACTCAAGGGTACCCGTTTTACTAGCTTCACCGACCATACGGATATTGAGGAGTCCAACAACGGTGCCAACCAGTTTGCTTAGACGACCATTCTTCACCAAATTATCAACTTTGGCTAAAACAAAGAGCAACTTAGTCTTAGTTTGGTAAGCTGTGATGGCATCAAGGACTTGGTCAAACTCAAGGCCTTCAGCAACTAAGTGATTGAGCTTACGAACGAGCAGGTCGACCTCGCCACCAGCTGATAGGCTATCAATGACGTGAATCTTGGCATCAGGATGTTCTTCAAGATAAATTTTCTTTGCGATTTCAGCACTATTATAGCTACCAGAAAGAGTTCCAGTGATTGTCACGACGACGATATTGTCCGCCCCTTCAAATGACTTCATATAGTCATCAGGACTTGGACAAGCAGATTTTGAAGCAGTTGTAGTCGCATACATCTCCTCCATCATTTGATCAATATTGAGTTGGGCATCATCCCTGTAAATGGTTTCGCCCACTTGGATAGTCAAAGGAACACTGACAAACTCCGTATCTGGTGCCAGATTGTCCAAAGAACGGTAGTCACAGCCTGAATCCGCAATAATTTTCCATTTCATAGGTTTATACCTCATATCTGCTTAATGTACATTGACAAGTGTTTTGTCTTCTTTTACAATTTTATCATGAAGTGCATTGCTATCATAGTAGATCTCATCAGGTGTGACAGATAGAAAGTGAATGTTATGGCAGAAAGAAAAATCTCAGAGAAATCCTTGGAAAATCTGAAACGATTTAACCAAGAAAACAAGGCAATTACACGAGAATCCATCGAAATTTCTCTCCTGCAATTGTTGGAGAAAAAAGACTTTAAAAAGATTACCATATCGGAACTGGTTGAGCGTGCAGGCGTATCCCGTGCTGCCTTTTACCGCAATTATGGTTCCAAGGAAGAGATTTTGAAGTCTATTTTTGAGTCTAGTATTGCAAAAATTACTAAATCTTTAGATGGCTATAATCTCAAGACAGATCTCTACCAGGTTTGGGTTTATCTCCTTAAGGAAGTCAAAAAAGAAGCCAAAATCATCAGTCTTGCCATTGATTACAATTTTGAGCAAGTATTGACCAAGGCTGTTTATGATTTTTTGGAAAAACGAAATGGTAGCTCATCAAATGGTGCCGGTAGCTACCTTAATTCCTTCTGGAGCTCGGCTATTGTTTCAGTAATTTCCAAATGGGTCAAGGATGGCATGAAGACCCCAGCAGAAAAGATTGCTAAGCTCGGCCTTCCCCTTTTTCCACATAAGAAGAAGTAGTAATCGCTAAGAGGTGGTTGTTCAGTAAGCTGTCATTGTGTCTAATTAGCCCATAAAGTATAAAAGAAGGATGAGGTAAGAAGTGATACTTATAGCAAAGCAGTGTATTGAAAGGAAGATATGATAAATCGACTAATAAGGAAACCCATTTTAAGTTGTTCGCTGATTTTTATCGTCTGCTCTCTAACTAGGCTCTTTGAATATTTCTATATGAGGACGGATGAAACTTTCTTATCTGAGAACTTTTTACATAAGCTTTTTGGAATACTTTTATTGTGGGGAATTCTTTCAATTAGCAAATTAAGATGGAAAGATATTGGTTTCACTTCTGACGGCATCGTGAGTGGTATAGGGAAGGGGCTACTTTTTGGCTTAGTATGCTCCATCTTTGCATATGCCATTGAAAGTTTTACCCTCTTTTTTCTTCATGGCAATGTTCACTTATCCTTTTATGCCAGTAGTTTTTCCTTAACAAACGAAAAAGGATCACAAGCAGGCATCTTATTTATCATGTTAAGTGTGTTGTTTAACCTGATAAATGTGTGGATGGAAGAAGGAGTTTTTCGCGGCCTTTTCACAAAAATTCTTGAAGGGATTTCTTACCGCAAGAGTCTATTCTTTATAGCCTTCCTATTTGGAATATGGCATTTGGCAATGCCCTTAAGAGATTATCTTCAAGGAGAATCGTCACTCTTAAGTCTTATTGTTATGGGATTTGGCTATGTTATCCTAGCGGGAATGATGAGTATCAAATGGTCTTTACTTTACAAAATGACAGATTCCTTGTGGCTAGGACTAGGAGATCATCTTTTCAACAATCTTGCTTCAAATCTTGTCCATGTGGTTTCTAATTCTGAAGTGGATAGTTTGCAGATTGTGAGAATACTGCTGTGGCAGTTGTTGTCGTTTGCTATAGTGTTATGGGTTTATCAAAAAACTAAAAAGAAAAACTGATAGTCAATCCCTTGCTACTACAACTAATAGGAGGTTCAGTATGCCAATTTATGAATTTTGTGCAGAGAATGTCACTCTCTTAGAAAAAGCCTTTAAAGCTGGTGCTCAACGCGTGGAGTTGTGTGATAATCTGGCTGTCGGAGGCACGACGCCTTCTTATGGTGTCATAAAGGCAGCCGTTGAGTTGGCCAAGGATTATCAGGCTAAAGTGATTGTAATGATCCGTCCACGAGGAGGCGACTTTGTCTATAGCCAGCAGGAATTGGCTATCATGCTAGAAGATATCAAGTGCGCGCGTGACTTGGGTGTTGATGGCTTTGCACTTGGTGCTTTGACTTCAGAAAACCAACTTGATACAGAAGCTCTTAAGACCTTGCTAGATGCCAGTCGAGGCTTAGAGGTTACCATGCACATGGCCTTTGACCAGATTCCTAAGGCAGACCAGTCTAGTGCTATCCAGTGGCTTAAGGACAACGGTGTGACGCGTCTTCTCACCCGTGCTGGGACTCCCGAGACTGATTTAGAATCACGCTTGAAACGTTATGCAGAATTAGTTGGGCTAGCAGAAGGTCAGTTGGAGATTTTAGCCGGTGGAGGTATCTCCTTGGATAATCGTGACCAATTTCTTGACATATCTGGTCTTGACCAAGTTCATGGAACACGTGTCGTCTTTTAGATATACATTGGAACCAGTGACTTAGCTCGGTTCCTTTTTGTTTTTTGCCATGGAAAGGCACTTTGCTTTTCTAGTCATTCTTTGATAAGCTATTACTATAGCATTAAAAAAATTGGGGGATGTATGTTAGATAATTTGTTAAAAAAGAACCCTGTCTTGGGTGTCATTCTTTATCCGTTATTAGGGTTAGGAGCTATTTGGCTTGGTCACTATTACTCACAGAGCCTTTCACTATTGGAAAAAACGGGTGGTCAGCTTAAGGTTAATACTTTTGTTTACATTGCCTATCAATTAGGTGGGATCAAACTCGTCATGGGTTTCTTTATTCTTTTAGCGCTTTTCTTTTTCTATCTGGGCTATACTTACTTTAAAAAACTTGGCAATACTCAGAAATAAGGACCAAGTTTATATACCAACTGCGGCTGCTTGCTTGCAGTTTTTTCTTTTCTAACGGGTCAACAAGAATGCCTATTTTATGCTAAAATGAAACTATTACATTTCAAAAAGGAGATGAGATGAAAGCAGAAGAATGGTTAACCTATTTTGTAAAGATTTATGGACGTCGCCCAAAGATGACAGAGGTTGACGAGGCGATACAAAATGGCAGTCTCTTGGCCAATCGAGCAGAGGTAGAGAGCTTATTGTTGGCATCTAAGAAAAGCTTTTGGCAAACCTTAAGTCAGTCTATTGTGACTCATAAGGTCGCAGCGTCAGTCCTTGCAGTTTCTTGTATGACGCTTCTTGGTGGTGGTGCTATTTTTGCTTGGCATTCTCATCATTCACAAGCTCAACAGACGTCATCCCTTGCGGTAGCTTCGTCAAGTAGTCAGAGTGGTCAAACGTCTTCCTCAGACAAGTCCAAGCAATCGAGTTCTAAAGCTTCTGAGTCGTCTTCAAGTTCTAGTTCTCAAAGTCAGAGTGCTTCATCGGAGGCTAAAACGCCTGCTATGGATGTGGAAGCCATTCGAAATGGTGATTTTTCAAGCATCGAAGGTGACTGGGTTTCTGACGGTGGTCATGTTGTGACCATTACCAAGTCAGGGCTCACAAAGTCTGAAGAGACAGGAAGTACTGATGGCAAGACTGTTGTTAAAGATTTCAACGGTCAGCCAATGTTTTATTTTGCGGACAATGGTCCAGGACATGGGGTCAATCCTTTTGTGCCTGTGCCGGCCAACCAAGCGGCACCGTCTCCGGATAATTCTGTCAAAGACACAGATCGTCTGGTTCAAATTCCAGAATCTGGAGGACCAGGCGTCGTTTACACATCCTATTACAGAGTGAAAAGCAAGAGCCAATCCAGTCAGACTAGTCAAACCAATACAACAGCCCTTTGGAATAGTGACAAGGCCGCCAAGCTTGCTAGTTACATGGTAGAGTTTGGGCACAAGATGAATCAAGAAAGTTATAGAAGGCTAACACCTAACGGAAGTGATGATTTCTTTGGTGCCATGTCTTTTGCCAAAAATAACCGCATCATTGTAGGTGAAAAGACAGAACAAAATGCCCCAATGACCAACCAACAAAAGGTAGACGTTGCCTTTTCCGAAGATGGTACAGGGACAGCGGACTATCTCATCGTGGACAGTTACGGGTATTCGGGTTCTGCCATGATACTCTACCATTTCACCATCCATAAGGGTCAACCAGTAGTCCTAGTTTCCATGCAAAATCAGGGAAATCCTGAAAACATGTATTACATGTACCCCACCAATAATAAGGATATCCAAGAAGCCTTTGCCAATATTGTGAATGACAAGTAAAGGTTTGGGAGACTAGAAAAACTTTATCTTCAATCTAAAGCCTTGGCAATAAGGCTTTTTCTTGTGGAAAAAGTATCTTGAGAATGAGTAGTCAGTAAAATCTGGTATAATGAAGCCAAGGAGGCGCCTATGAAATATTTGAAAAAACAGACGCTAATGCTTCTATCTATCGCTAGCCTATTACTCGTTAGTTTAGCAGTTTTTGCACATATCCACAAAAAGGAGGAAAAACCAAGCTACTCCAACCTTAATAGCAAGGCCAGTCTCAATGAGGTGCGTTCCATTCTCTCGAAACATTTGGACAAGGGGAGTGTGGATAACTTTATCAATCTGGTTAGGGATTACAATGATACCGTGGGTCCTGTTGGACTTTCTGGGGATTTTGCGCCATTCACCAAAACCGACTATGATGTGGAAAAAATCAGTAGCCTGTGGACAGCCAAGCATGGTGACTTTATCGGCACCAACTGTCGTATCAACACCTATACGCTACTGAAAGGCAAAATTAAGATTCCACAGGTCAAGAGTGATAGTGAGCTCCTTTTCCAAGATAAGGACGCGACTGACAAGGGCAAGCTCTTTGATGCCAAGGATCAGGAAAATTTTGGGATTCTTTTTTCAAGGGTCAAGACTGAAGCCACCCAAGATGTCAAGGTTCACGCCAAGCATATGGAGGATTACTACAAGCAATTCACCTTTGATGACAAGGCACGCATGCTGTCGGTCGTTGTTCATGATAATCTGGATGGAGATTCTCTTTTTGTCGGTCACGTCGGCGTCTTAGTTCCTACGACAGATGGTTACTTATTTGTCGAAAAATTGACTTTCGAAGAGCCCTACCAAGCCATAAAATTTGCCAGCAAGAAAGACTGCTATAAGTATCTCACAACCAAGTACAAGGACTATACCGGACCAGGTCTAGCCAAACCCTTTATCATGGACAATGACAAATGGGTGGATATGGACTAGCTTAAGGTGAGAAGAAGGTTTTGAATAGGCAAGAAAAAGGAAGCAAGATATGAAAAGAAAACAAGCCTTGTTGATTTATCTAGTGGGGACCCTTGGACAGATCTTACTGGTCAGTCTCCTTGTTTGGCTGCTAAGAGTAGGAGGAGTTAGGGTTGATTATGGAACTCCAATTGGCCTCTTTACCCTTATCTTAGGTGGCTTGTCATCAGCCATTTGGGGAGGCTATGTTAGCACCCGCTATCGTCACTCCAGTGTTAAACAGCTTGTCAGAGATTTTTTCCAAGTCAAACAGCCTCTTAGTAACTATTTCTTAGTCCTCATTTTTCTAGGTTTGGATTTTTTACCACTGGTCTTGAGTGGAGGGATGATTATTCAGGCTTGGTATCTCCCCATTATCTTATTTTGCAAAGCCCTTGTCTTTGGTGGTATCGAAGAAATCGGTTGGCGCTATTTTTTCCAGCCTACTTTGCAAGAAAAGTTGACCTATCTAGTGTCCACGCTTTGTACCTTTGTAGCCTGGTCACTATGGCATATCCTCTATTTTTACATTGATGGCTCTCTGGCTACGATTCATTTATTGCCTTTCTTGCTAGGCTTATTAAGCAATTGTTTCATCTTATCCGCTATTTATACAAAGACCAGAAGCCTTTGGCTTTGTGTGATGACACATGCGCTTATCAATGCTTTATCGCAACTGTCATCAGCGGAGAGCCTTTGGTTGTCCCTTGTGATTAAGGTGTTGATAATTCTTCTTGCCATGAGAATTGCTAGTAGCAGTATGGAGAAAGTGAAATCCTAAGCTGGCTTGATTTTCATTGCTTTAGTTAGTTATAAAGTTATAACTTTTAAGAGTAGTTCAATGACTGCTCTTTTTTCTATGTAATACTCAAATGACCTTGCCCATATTTTTGAGGCATGTTATACTAGAAAGGTATTGTCAAAATTTTCTGACATTACAGGTGGAAAGGAGGTGCTAATGCCTTTTAAAAAAACAAAACACTTTGTTTTTTCCCGCTACCTAAGCCTGCTCTGTTTGCTTCTACTTTTACTAGTAGCGTCAGTTTTTGTAGCAGTGTCTTTAGGGGCGGTCACTATAGATATAGGTGATACCTATGGTGTCATCTTCAGTAAATTGGGGCTTCCGATTGCCAGTCATAGCATTGCCAAGCCACTTGAAGCTATTATCTGGAATATGCGAGTTCCTAGGGTTCTCCTAGGGTTAATAGTTGGTGCAGGTCTTTCCATGTCTGGGAGTGTCATGCAGTCAACCGTCAATAATCCGATTGCCGAACCCTATATCCTGGGAATCTCGGCAGGGGCAACTTTTGGAGCAACCTTGGCTATCATTTTAGGCCTTAAGGCTGTGGTAGGCTTGGGTGCCTTTGTGGGGGCTATCCTAGCGACGATTCTTGTCCTAATCATTGCCTCTATGCAGGGGAGAGTGACCACATCTGGCCTGATTTTATCTGGAACGGTTGTCAATGCCCTCTTCATTGCCTTTGCCAATTTTATAATCTCTATTGGAGCGACAGCAGATAGTGTCATGACCATTAAGTTTTGGACCATGGGTTCATTGACAGGAACATCTTGGTCAGATTTGACGCTTCCAGCAGTAGTAGTTGGTTTGGCCTTTCTCTTTTTCTCAACTCAGTATCGTGTCTTCAATGCCATGATGATGGGAGATGAAGCAGCTTTGACTTTAGGGATTCCACTTAAACTCTACTGGTATCTTTACATTGCCATTGTTGCGGTCATAACGGCCGTCTTGGTTGCTAGCTGTGGGATTATCGGTTTTGTCGGCTTGATTACTCCTCATATTGCTAGAAGTTTAGTCGGGACTAACTATCGTAAGCTTTTCCCAGTGGCAACTCTCTTAGGCTCCTTGTTTGTAGTTTGGGCAGATGTCTTGGCTAGAATCCTCGTCAAAAATGCGGAGCTACCTATCGGAATCTTTACAGCCTTGGTTGGCGCACCTTTCTTTATTTATATTGTGACTAAAAATCGTAGGAAGGTGGTTTAGTCTTATGGATGTAAAGTGTAAGGATATTCATTATTCGATTGGAGAGAAAAAAATCCTAAACAGTGTCTCTCTAGAGGTTGAAGGTGGGCAATTCCAGACCATACTGGGACCAAATGGAAGTGGGAAATCAACCTTGCTCAAAACCATTTACCGCCAGTTGAAACCAGATAGGGGCCAGATTTTACTTGATGGAAAATCCCTTGATCAGGTAAGCCTAAAGGAAACGGCAAAAGAAATGGCCGTTGTGACACAGTTTAATACCCTTCAATTTGATTGCACGGTGGAAGAAATTGTCATGCTTGGCCGAACGCCCCATCTTTCCTTTCTGCAAAAAGAATCGGATCGGGACCACTTGCTCGTTCAAGATGCCCTAGACAAGGTTGGCATGTCTGAAAAGAAGGCACGCTATTATTCGTCCCTATCAGGTGGCGAAAAACAAAGAGTCATCCTAGCACGTGCCTTGGCTCAGGAACCCAAACTCCTTTTATTGGATGAGCCTACCAATCATTTGGACATTAAGTATCAGTTGGAGATGTTGGCCTTGGTCAAGGAACTAGACATCAATGTTCTCGCAGTTCTCCACGATATTCAATTGGCCTGTCGTTTTTCAGATTATATCTACTTAATGAAAGGGGGTGAGATTGTTGCCCAAGGTGTCCCAAGGGATGCCATAACCCCACAATCCTTGCAGGCGGTTTATGATGTTCAGAGTCGTATTACTTGGACGGATGACCAGCAGGCAATGATTCAGTATTTATAAGCCTAGGAAAGGAAGGCCTTATGAACAAGAAAACATTTCGTATCGCATTAATCGCTGCAGCAGTCCTCACATTGACAGCATGCAGTTCTACATATAAAAACAGCACATCATCGTCATCATCAGCAAAAGAAACGGTGAAAAAGACCAAGTCAGAAACCCAGTATCCTTTGACTGTCAAAACTTATGACGATAAAGGAACTGAGCTAGATCAAGTCTTCAAAAAGGCACCAGAAAAGGTTATCACCAATAACCTTTCATCAACTGAAATCTTGATTGAGCTTGGTTTGAAAGACAAAATTGTCGGTATGCTTAACCCTGACAATGAAGTAACCGATAAATATAAGGATGACATTGCTTCAATCCCACATATCGGTGATAAGAAAACAATTTCTCAAGAAGCCATCTTGGCTTACGGACCAGATGCTCTTATTGGTCGTAATATGATGTTCTCAGACAAGTCAATGGGAACCATCAGCACATGGAACAGCAACGACATTCCTGTTTATACCCAAAAAGCTTCTGTCTCAACAACCAAACAAGATTTGAATAATATCATCGAAGATGTTAAAAATATTGGTGACATTTTCAACGTCCAAGACAAGGCAGACAAGTATGCGGGACAACTTCAAAAGCGTATCGACGCTGTTAAAAAGAAAAACAAGTCTTCTGACAAAGACTTGAAGAAGGCTCTTATCATGTGTGCCTACAACGATGAGACCTTTGGAACTTACAAATCTGCCCTTCAAGAAAGCATGCTCAATCAGCTTGGTTATACCAATGTTGCGACAGGAACATCAGATTTGACTCTGGAAAATCTCGTGTCAATGGAACCAGAATTGATTATCTATGTAACCAGTGACCGTAATAAGGCCATGGACAAGGAAGCAACAGACAAGATGGAAAAGAACGCTGTTCTTGAAAATGTTCCAGCCGTTAAAAACAAGAAAATCATGACTATTTCTTATGATGAGCTTATGGATTACGGTCCATCTGTGATTGATTCTCTTGAAAAGGTTAATGACTTTGTTAATAAATAAAGACTTTGTCTGCCATGACATTCAGGTTACGGTTGCCCTTCCTGAGTCTTATGATTTCAAGAAGGCTTATCCAGTTGTTTTTTTGAACGATGGGCAGCTTGAGTATCTGGGAAAAATCGCAGATTCTGTTATCCTGGTTGGGCTTGAACCTCAGAATCGCTTGGATGATTTTACGCCTTGGCAGGCTCAGGCTCTGAGACCTGGAAGCCCTGATTTTGGCGGTAAGCTAGCCAGCTATCATGACCATCTATTTGGCCATATTTTCAAAAGCATCGCACAAGAGTTTCGACTGGATGAAAGTCGCATGGCTTACGGAGGCTATTCGCTGGGTGGTTTGGCTGCTATTTCCAGTCTTTATAGCAGTGATAAGATGCCTTTGATCTTCTCCATTTGTGGATCCTTCTGGTATCCAAATTTTGTAGCTTACTGCAAAGCCCACCAGCCCATCAATAAGTCTTGCTCGGTCTATTTACGTAACGGTTTGACCGAGGGGGCTAATCATAAGAATAGATTGGCCAAAGCTCCTAGTTATGCCAAAGAAGTGCATGAACTTATCAAAAAACAGAGCGTGTCTACTTATTCAGCATTTGACCCCTACGGACATCATGACCATCTCCAAAAAAGATATGACGCTTTTTCGGATTGGTTGATTGAGCAGTGGAAGCTTTAGTTTTAACATGGTGTAAGAAAGAGCACTAGACAGACTAAAAAAGTAGTGAAGAAAATTCCGACGATGGAATCTCTTCACTACTTTTTGTTATGCTCGAAAACTACCATCACAGTTGATGCTTCCGAAAAGTTTTTAGACATGAATCAAAAGACGCCTTAACTCTGTATATTAAAGGTAATTTATTTACCTTTGACTTATATCCTAACTTCAAAAAGGACAGGACTATTATTGTTGCTGATGCAGTAACTTATATAATTTAAAACTTTTTTGTTGGAGAAGTAGAAGGGAAAAAACTATACTTTGGTGCCTGAGAATACTTCGATATGGTTCCCTAGTATTTTTATATCTACTGGAAGATTATCCGATTTGTCTCCATCAACATCTGACTCTAACTCAACCTCTGAAGAAATCCTAATATTACGCGCTTTGATATATTCGATATTATCGTTACCTACTAGATCCCCTTTTAACAAATCTGGGATAGTCGATAATTTAGAAATGATGGATGCATCTTTTAAAATCAAGATATTTCCATATCCATCTGTATTTTCATCAAATAGTTTTTTGTCTGCATAGTAATTAGATAGAAGAACTAAGACCTGACTAGCTTCACCTTCATAATTGCCATTTTCGCTTTCAATACGAACATTAAATACATCGTCTTCTACAACGGACTTCATCGTATTGATTGCATATGCAAAGATACCGTACTTTGTTTTATCTTCAATATCAACGTTATGAATAGCTTCTGGTAAAGATCCAACACTAAAAATATAGCCAAAATAATTTTGATTAGCTTTTCCAACATCAATGGTTTTAGTAAAATTGAAGTCAAGTTCTTCAATCGCTTGATCAATACTTTGGTTGATTTCTAATAGCTTAGTGATTAAATTACCAGTTCCACCAGGAATAATCCCAAGTTTTGGGATGTGATTTTTTTCAGCAATCCCTGAAATAACCTCATTTACAGTACCGTCTCCACCAAAAACAATTACTGCATCATATTTTTCTTTAGAGGCTTTTTCAGCAAATTGAGTTGCATCTTTGGCTTTTTGCGTAATCTTAGTTTCAACATAATCAAAATACTCTTTAGCCTTATTCTCCAAGATCTCTTTATAATCTAATGCTGTTTCTCCTCCAGAAGTTGGATTAATAATTATCATTACTTTTTTCATTGCTATTTTCTCCTATGGACTACTAGTGACAATACTTTTCAACGGTTTCTTATGCTTATCAAATTAATATCTCACATTACTTGTTGTTATTTGGGGATTCTTTTTACTTATCCTTTTCTATTTGTTGAAGATCATCATCGTTTTTATATTGAATGATGTAGTCGACTAATTCTTTTTCAGTTAATCTATCATTTGTTAATTGTGAAACCTGAATCGAGATATTTTTCAAACCATATTCATTTTGTTTGTTAATGATACCTTGTAACTCAGCTTCTGAAAGATATTTACCTGAAATGGTTAGCTTTAGTGTATTATTTTCTTTACTATATTTCTTTTTCAAAATAGTATGGTTTTCAAATTGATCAGATAGATAATTATTGATAGACTCATTGATTAGCGTATCTCTAACTAAGGTAGTTGCAGAAGCTAAACTTGGAATAATAAGAACAAGCGAGACTAGAATTAATATTTTTCGCATTTTAGAGGCTTCACGATTATGTTTAACATAAGGATTATTAACCATCATCACATTAGTGCCAATATATGTAGCAATCATAATAAAACTGCAGTTAATGGAGAACAAATATGACGCCCCTATCATATACTCAAGATTTCCTGTGGCAATAGAATACCCCACGGTACAAACAGGTGGCATAAGAGCAGTTGCAATGGCGACACCAGGAACAATGTTATTAGCTTCTTTCTTTCGTGCTCCAATAATGCCGGCTAATCCACCGACGAATGCTATTACAACGTCCCAAATTGTGGGCGAAGTTCTAGCAATAATTTCCGTACTTGCATAAGAAATGGGCGAAATTAAAAAATAAAGTGTAGAGGCTAAGAGGCTTACTGCAACTTGAATAAAAAGAACTTTAAACGATTTTTTGAGAAGTTTTGTATCTAATATTGCTAACGCAAAACCTACTCCAAGGATAGGTGTCATCAATGGAGAAATCAACATTGCCCCTATAATTGTTGGAATAGAATTCATATTCAAACCAATAGATGCAATCAATATCGCACACAATAAAGTGGTTAAGTCACTTTTTGATAAATCTAAATCCTCATAGATTTTGTCCCTAAATTCTATGAGAGAATAAAGTTTACCATCCTTCAAAACTTTTTCCATAACAGTACTCCCTCTTTGTTAGTATAGTCAACTTTTTAAGCTCACTCTTTGACGACGTATCTAAATCATTGGTCATTATTATTGTAACTTCTTTACGTGGGCGTGTTTTATATTCTACATTCAATTTGTAATCAATTCACTACTCCATATTAATTTTAAACTCCTACTGAAAGTGATGCAGTGTTTGGTGTATTATTTATACTATTTTGTTAGATACTTACGATTTAAAGAAAACCGTGTAAGGGTTTACATGTCTCAATTATACATTTTATTTTTACTTTCGTCACTCGAACGTCTTAGGGCTATTTTCTTTTGTGGCTAAAATGCTAATCAATCATATGAATGTAGCAGTTTAATCAAACTTTTAATTCATAAATCAATCCATTTAGAGGAAGTCCTAATAATAGTAGAAGTATGTGTAGACTTTTAACAAAAAAATGAGATAAGAGAAATTGTAAAACCATACAAGCGATTGCAAAATCCCAGGATGGTTTTCATGTCTATTTTTGTGTAAGCGCAAACATTTTCATTGACTTATCAATTTGATTAACATATACTGTTATTAACAGGTATATACTAACATTAATCTTATGATTGTTAAGATTAATATAAAAAATGTTTTAGCTAAAATGTAACTCTTTAGATGGTTTGATTTTCCAAACAATCTAACTTTCCTCTATTTAGAAAGGGGGAGACATTATGCTTTGGGCTATTATTGTCGGAGGCTTTATAGGTTTTATTGCTGGTGGAATCACTAAAAAGGGAGGTTCCATGGGAATAATTGCCAATATCTTTGCAGGTTTAATTGGTTCATCTGTTGGACAGTCACTCTTCGGTTCTTGGGGACCTAGACTAGCTGGAATGGCCTTAATTCCATCAATTTTAGGGGCAGTTATTGTTGTTGCAGTAGTATCATTTTTCTTAGGAAAAAAAGAATAATTTTCAATATTTCGATAGGAAGACTCCAATCAACTAGCAAACTTAGTGCTGATAAATTTAAAAAGTGGTAAACATGGACTAGCTAATGGTTTATCAGCAAATAAAGATAACGTTAGTGAGGGTGTTCAAGCTGTTTATGACTCGACTTCAACACAAAAGCTATAATTTAACTTATCTTGTTATACTTAAAAATTTGAATGTATTATTGAAGAGCGTTCATATTTAACAATCTTTATGTCCAAAGGAGGATAAAATTATGTCAGTAGAAGAAAAACTCAACCAAGCTAAAGGCGCATTTAAAGAAGGTGTCGGAAAATTAACTGGTGATAAAAAAACAGAAAAAGAGGGTGCTGCTGAAAAAGCAGTCTCAAAAGTGAAAGAAGTTGCCGAAGATGCCAAAGATGCTGTTGAAGGCGCTATCGAAGGTGTGAAAAATATGATTAAAAAGGACGATAAATAATTAAATAGCCAATTGATTTTTCACATAAAAGCTACAAAAGCTACTCTACAAAAAAATAGAGTTGTCATATTCTACTCCTAATTACTCACTTATAAGATTACTTTCAAAATAACTACAAATCGATATTCTTATAATATTATTCAGTTGAAAAATCAACTTTCTTTAGATTAATTCAAATTCCTTTTTAACTCCATATACATATTCTTTCTAATAGTAAAAGCACTCTAATTTCTATAGTTTTATACAAGCTATAGACGCTAGAGTGTTTTTTATAACATTTTGAAGAATTATTTAATGATTAGGGGAGATTTGTATTTATCTAGTGTCTATAAAAATCAGCAAAGTATAAGTGCTGACGTCATCCCGAATAGGGAATGGCAAACGTTTGCATTACTTGTGAATATTTTCACTACCAAAACATCACATTTTCAGTGAATTACTTGATTTTCATAAGTATTAGTTTTATAATCAAAGTATAGAAAACGCTTTCAAAAACATCTCCGAGTTTTTGTCCTACTTGAAGTGGTTCGGCTAACAGCCGACTTCCATTCTAGAAAGGAGTATTGTTTTGAGTCAATGTGATATTCTCATTATAGGGGCAGGTCCTGGCGGTTATGTTGCTGCTGAAGAAGCTGCCCGTTTAGGTAAAAAGGTAACTGTCATTGAGAAAAACTCCATAGGTGGCACTTGTTTGAACGTTGGCTGTATCCCATCCAAAGCCTATCTTGAACATGCTCATTGGCTATTAGCTGCTAAAGAAGCCTCTCAGTATGGAGTAACAATTTTAAATGATAATCTTGATTTTCAAAAACTTGTTGCTCGCAAAGATCAAGTCGTAGCAACACTGCAGTCTGGTATTCAATCAAGTTTTAAACAATTAGGTATCACCTATATTGCAGGTGAGGCATCTTATATTTCTGATAAAACCTTCCAAGTTAATGGTGAAAGAGTCTCAGGTAAGTCTGTTATTTTGGCGACGGGGAGTCATCCATTTATTCCTCCTATTCCTGGTATTAACGATGTTGACTATTTGACAACAGATAGCTTTTTCAACTTAAAGGAACTTCCTCAACGTTTGGTTATCATTGGTGGGGGTATTATTTCCGTTGAGTTAGCTTTTGCTATGGCTCCACTAGGTGTGGATGTGACAGTAATAGAGGTTGCACCAACAATTTTGGCAACTGAAGATGACGAAGCACGTTCCATTATTAGAGAAAAGATGGAGCAACTTGGAATTACTATACTGGAAGGAGTTAGCATAGATAGAGTTGAAGAAAATGCTGTAATTCTAGCAAATGGCAAGTCCTACTCTTATGATAACTTACTTGTAGCAACAGGACGTAAGCCAAATATTGAGTTAGCCCAAATGATGGGCTTGGAGCTGACTGAAAAAGGTTTTATAAAGGTAGATAGTTATTACGAGTCATCTCAATCAGGTGTTTATGCGATTGGGGATTTGATTCCTGGATATATGTTAGCTCATGTTGCTAGTAGCGAGGGAATCAAAGCTGTTCGAGCCATTTGTCGTCAGGCTGAGGAACCGGTGGATAATTCAAGTGTTCCACGGTCGCTCTTTACAACGCCAGAGATTGCTTCTTTTGGCTTGTCAGAAGAGGAGGCGGTACAACAAGGATATGATGTATCAGTTGGTCAACTTCCTTATGTTTATAATGGTCGAGCAATTGCGTCTAATTCAGCAAAAGGTTTTGTTAAAATTGTCTCTGAAAAACGCTATCACCTACTATTAGGTGCCGTTATCGTTGGCCCACATGCAACTGATATTTTACAATCCTTGATTGTCTTGAAAGATGCTGAAGGAACACTTGATCAGCTTGATAAGACTATTTTTGCACATCCAACAATTTCTGAGTTGGTTCAGGAAGTTGCAAGACTGATTTTAAGGTCCTAAGCTCGATAGATAGGTTTAGTGTAGTCATTTTCATTTTTTCAAATTTATATATATGTCAATAATATTTGTTTTTTTATAAAGTTCTCTATAGAAGGAGGAAACAATATGACACATTATCAAGAATTGCCACAAGCCCTAATGAAAGAAAAACATCAGGGACAAACCTTAACCAAGGAAGAAGTTAAGGTTCAAACTGCCCATGATCTTGGTGTGGAAAATGTTTCAAAAGAAGAGGCTAAATCCATGTATAAGACTATGTGGGATATTCGAAATTTTGAAGAAAATGCACGACATTTCTTTTCAATCGGTCAAATTCCAGGATTTGTTCACCTTTACTCAGGTGAGGAAGCTATTGCGACTGGGGTATGTGCTAACCTGACTGATAAAGACTACATTACTAGCACACACCGAGGTCATGGACACTGTGTGGCTAAAGGCGGAGACCTTAAAAAAATGATGGCTGAAATCTTTGGTAAGTCTACAGGGCTTGGTAAAGGTAAGGGTGGCTCTATGCATATCGCTGACTTGGATAAAGGAATCCTTGGTGCTAACGGTATGGTAGGTGGAGGCTTTGGTCTTGCGACTGGTGCTGCTATGCGTAACAAATATCTAAAGACTGATGATGTTGCTGTATGTTTCTTTGGTGACGGTGCTGCCAACGAAGGTAATTTTCATGAGTGCTTAAACATGGCCTCTATTTGGAATCTACCTGTGGTATTTGTAAATGAAAATAACCTTTTTGCAGAATCAACACCACAATGGTACTCATCAGGTTCACCAACAATTGCTGAACGTGCACAAGCTTACAATATGCCTGGAGTTCGCGTTAATGGTAAGGACTTATTTGCTGTTTATCAAGTGGCTAAAGAGGCCATTGAACGTGCGCGTCGTGGAGATGGTCCAACGTTAATTGAAGCTATTACTTATCGTAACCATGGCCATTTCGAAGGAGATGAGCAAAAATACAAAGCACCAGATGGAATCGAAAAAGAATGGGCAGATGTGGATGCCTTGGAAGTATTTCGTGACCTTGTAACTGAAAAGGGTATCCTTAGCCAAGATGAATTGGATGAGATTGTTGCCCAATCACAAAAAGATGTTGAAGATGCAATCCACTTTGCTCAAGAGAGCCCAATTCCAAAAGAAGAAGCTCTCTACGAAGACGTATTTGCAGACTGATTGAGGAGGATTCATAATGACTAGAGAAACATTATTTATGAAAGCCATCAATGAAGGGCTCGATCAAGCCATGGAAAGAGACGAGCGAGTTGTTCTTCTAGGAGAGGATATCGCAGGTGGTGTTAATGTTGAACACTTAGAAAATAATAACGAGGATGCCTGGGGCGGTGTCATGGGTATCACACGAGGATTGATGCCGAAATATGGCAGGGAACGTGTTATTGATACTCCGATTTCTGAGCACGGCTATTTATCAGCTTCGGTGGGGATGGCGCTTACGGGACTAAGACCTGTACCAGAGTTGATGTTTAATGATTTTATTGGATTCTGTTTTGATGCCCTATTAGGACAGGCATCTAAGATGCGTTACATGTTTGGAGGAAAAGCTAAAGTTCCGATGGTTGTGCGTACTATGCACGGTGCGGGTGCTTCAGCTGCGGCTCAACACTCCGGCTCATATTACGGTCTCTTTGGATCTATTCCAGGTATTAAGGTAGTTGTTCCTGCTACACCATATGATGCTAAGGGTTTACTATTGGCGTCAATTGAAGATGATAATGTTGTTATTTTTTCTGAGGACAAAACCCTCTATGGCTTAAAAGGGGAAGTGCCAGAAGAATACTATACTGTACCAATTGGAAAGGCTGCCGTTCGTAGAGAAGGTAAGGATTTAACAATTGTGACAATTGGTAAGATGTTGTATGTAGCTTATGAGGTTGCAGATCGTTTAGCAAAAGACAACATTTCTGTAGAAGTGATTGATCTTCGTACAGTTGCTCCATGGGATGAAGAAACTGTGTTAAATTCCGTGAAGAAAACGGGTCGTTTGATTATTGTGGATGAGGCAAACCCACATAACAATACTGCAACTGATATTGCATCTGTAGTTTCAGATAAAGCTTTTGATTATCTTGATGGACCAGTGAAATGTGTTTGTGCACCAAATACTCCTGTTCCATTTGCGACAAACTTAGAACAAGCCTATATCCCGGATGCGGATAAGGTCTTGAAAGTAGCTGATGAATTGATTCAGGACTTGAAAGGATAGGAGGGCGCATATGGCAACAGAAATTTTAATGCCCAAGCTCGGACTAACCATGACTGAAGGACTCATTCAAAAGTGGTTGGTCCAAGTTGGTGATACAGTAACAAGTGGTCAGCCTTTATTGGAAATTAGTTCTGAAAAATTGACTAGTGAAGTCGAATCCCCTGCTTCTGGGGTTGTTCTAGACATTGTGCATGGTGAAGGTGCTACAGTTAAATGTAAAGAAGTTGTTGGATGGGTTGGCCAGGAAGGAGAAAATGTAGGAACCCAAGAAGCTCCTGCACAAGAGGAAGCTCCAACTGAAGTCGCTAAAGATCCAACACCGTCTAGTCCTAAATCTACTACAGCACCTATAGCTCGTACTAGTGGGGAACGAATTTTCATTACACCGGTGGCTCGTAAGATGGCTACTGAGAAAGGCTATGATATCTCCCTTATTAAAGGAACAGGTGGAAATGGTCGTATTACAAGACGTGATGTAGAATCTTACCAACCAAGTCTTGTTGCTGATAAGGTCGTTGAACCTCTAACACAAGCTATGGCCACAGGACAATACGGTGAGGGGCTCGAGGGCATGCGTAAGATTATTGCCGAACGTATGATGAACAGTCTTCATTCTTCTGCTCAAGTGACACTCCATCGTAAGGCTGATTTAACTGAGCTTTTGAAATTCCGTAAAGAACTTAAGGCCAAGGTACATACTCCACTTGAAAATGGTGAACTAGGTATCACAACTCTATTAACTAAAGCAGTAACCAAAGCTTTGAGAGATTTTCCAGCTTTGAATGCTTGGTATGGTGGCGGAATTCATAAGATTCACGAACGCATTCATATTGGTATGGCAACAGCTTTGGATGATGGTCTGGTTGTTCCAGTTATTCGAGATGCAGACCGTATGACCTTAGCAGATCTTGGTCAAAGTATTAAGACTTTGGCTAATCAAGCTCGAAAAGGTACACTTGCATCTGACCTATATAGTGGTTCTACTTTCTCAATTACGAACCTAGGGGGGCCAGGTGTAGAATACTTCACACCAATCCTTAATTCCCCAGAGGTGGCAATCCTTGGTGTAGGAGCAACTCAACAAGCTTTAGCATTTAATGAGGAGGGAGAGGTTGTTCAAAAAGACTATCTTCCATTGAGTCTGAGCTTCGACCATCAAGTCATCGATGGCCTTCCAGCTGCTGAATTTTTAGCAAGAGTTGTTTCTTATCTTGAAGATCCTTATCTCCTTATCTTCTAACAGAAGTATCCATTTGTAAGATGCAATTGTGGACGAATAGGACTTACTAGAGGTATAAAAGTAAAGTAATTGTTGATCTTCCGCAACCTAGTATGAAGAGAAGACTAAATTAGTCTTCTCTTTGTGTTTTGCTAGGGTTGAGACATTAGATTTGATTAAGGAGTTTTTTATTAAATTTCCTAATCACTCTTAGTGACAACATACACAACCCATTTGTAATTTTGCTTTTCTTCAATCTTTGAAAAGCCAATGCTTGTTAACAACTGCCTCAATTCATGGCTTGTCCCATAATCTGTCATATGATATTTTATTTTTTCTTTTTCGGAAGCAATAATCAAAGTGGAAGGGTTGGACATGACTCTATAGATTTCCTGAAAACTCTGTTTTAAATCCTCCCAGAAAATATGTGTCTGGATGGCAAATACCAAATCAAAATCAAAATCATTATTTTGGTAGGGAAGGTTTGCTACATTGCCAATCCGCAGCTTAACACTTCCGTTTTCTATAGCATCTGAGTGAACTCGTCTAGCAGTTTGATAAGACTCCTTAGAAATATCAATACCATGAATGTCAAGATTTTTATCTAACTCAAGAAGGTTTTTAATAGTGCTGCCACCGCCATAGCCGATTTCTAAAATCCGACTATTGTTGGGGATAGTGGTTTGTTTGATTGCCCAAAGGCTGAGTTCCTTGAAATAGGACGACCAGATGTTGGTAATCAATCGACCGACAAGACCACTCGGTTTTCTAGATTGCTTTATAAGATATTGAATGAGCATGGTCCCTCCCATTTTTGAAAATAAAGTTTGAAATATAGATTATTAAAATTCAAACTTCATTATAGAGAAAGCTAGTAAGAATAGCAAGGAAAAATGAAATATATGAATAAATATTTCAAACTTATGCTACAATTGGTAATAACAGAGGTGTTCACATGAATCAATATCAAAAGACGACTGAG
The DNA here is from genome assembly GCF_000517725.1 of Streptococcus sp. SR4. NCBI lineage: Bacteria > Bacillati > Bacillota > Bacilli > Lactobacillales > Streptococcaceae > Streptococcus > Streptococcus sp. SR4. Next base: position 99,980 of record NZ_AZYW01000047.1, read on the forward strand.
AAAAAGAAGCAAGCGATTGTTCAAGCAGCTTTGCGTTTGTTTAAAGACAAAGGTTTTAAGGAAACTAGTATAAAATCTATTGCAGAGGCAGCAGAAGTATCTCCTGTTTCTATCTACAATTATTTCGGGAGTAAAGATAATTTGGTAGCTCTCTGTGTTAATGACTTGTTTGAAGAAATCACACAGCAAGCTGAGGATATTTTAAAGAGCAATCTAGATTTTAAAACAAAATTAAACCAGGCTTTTTCCCTATGTCAGGAGAAAATGAGTCAGCAAATCTCGGAATATTTTCAAGATAAATTGGTGAAAGAACCTACTTTTTCAACTCTCTTAGCGAAAGCAATCACTGTAAAAAAACGTGATATCTATCGTGCTTATATTGAGCTAGGAAAAGAAGAGGGCCTTATTGCTGAAGACCTATCGACAGAGCTTATCTTAAATGTCATGGATGCTCTTAATGGTATGGGAAATCAATTAGCCCATAGTGACATTTTAGAGACAGAAGTTGAGCAAATACATTCAATTTTTTTGTACGGTATTTTTGGTCAAAAATGAAGCTACCATTCACGTCTTGTCCATCAATCCCAATCAGTTGTATATTCTCATGCAGGGGTGTAAAATCTACTATATAAAGATAAAGAGGAATAAGTAATGGATTTAAAAGATTTTACTGAAACAGAACAAAAGCAAATCGAAAAAGGTTTGAGTACTGCCGAGATTTCTGACAAGGAAGCTGCTAAGAAGTTGCTTGCTCTCGTACCGCAAGAATGGATTAAACGCATTCCTTTCTTTGTCAGAGGGCATGCGACGACCAAGACGGTGGAGCGTGTAGCCAAGCAATATCCTGAACTCTACGCAGTAGCCAAACGCCAAGGGGACATTCCTGAAAAAGAGAGCGAAGAGTTGCGTAAAATCATGACAGGCATCTTTGAAGAAAAAATGAACAGACACAAGATTAAGTAAGATTTATAAAGATTGTGAACAATGCCATCTTTGGGTTGATGCAGATTAGGGTGCGATCTATCTGATTTATCATACCGTTACGGAGGAAAAATGAGCAAATTTATTTCAAAACAATCAGTCGCTATCTGGTATGCACTGTCTGCCCTTCTTGCTACATTTATAGTAGGGCAAGTTATCCTTTGCTTTTTCCCAGATAGGAGTAGTATGGGGGCCTCTCTACTGTTTATCCTAATGAACTTAATTCCCCTGATTATGGCGGCTATCTTTTCTCTTGTGTTGAGTGAAGTCAAATCTTTGGGCGATTTTTTCAAAAAAGTTTTTCTTCAAAAAGAAAGTCCCCTGTCCTGGATTCTAGCTATCTTCATTCCAGTCATCTATTATGGGATTTCAATCCTGCTCATTAATGTTCGCTTTACTGGGAACTCCCTCTTAGCCTTCTTCCTATATCTCCCCTGGACCTTTTTATATGGCGGTCTAGAAGAAGTCGGTTGGCGTTGGTTTTTACAAGATCATCTTTACTTTAGTAAGCACTTTATATCTAAAATGATGGTTCTTTCCATTGTCTGGTTCCTCTGGCATATCCCTATCTATCAACTTCCTTGGATTACAGCAGGTTCGTCCAACTATCTCATCTTTTACCTGATGATTTTAGGGAATACCTTTCTTTTGGGAGCTCTCAAAGAGTACTCGAAAGGAGCTGTTCCTTGTATCCTAGCTCATATGCTGATCGATAGTCTGGCTGTCCTTATGCTGGTTCAGAGTTCACTCACTCAGATTATCCTTCTGGTTATTTTCGAAATCCTAGTATCCTCTTGGCTAGTGGCTATGAGAAAATCATAGAAATAGACTTTAACCTCTCACTGAATTTCGGTGGGAGCTTTTCTTTCCTATTTGTTGAGATAATGACATAGTGTCATTTTTAGGAGGTGACTCGTTTGACTTCATCATCTAAAGACTGAAAAAGAAGGCCAAGAGCTACGTAAAATCATGACAGCTATCTTTGAAGAAAAAATGGATAAACACAAGATTAAGTAATGTTGTATGAAAAGAGGTATAAGTCCGTAAACTTATACCTCTTTCTTATCTTTACTTCTTATTTGATTTGGATAGATTAATGGCAACCATTGTCGCACACAAGAAAAAGGCTGCTAGTAACCCTTTTGTAGAAGTAGTCATGAAAGGTTTATCAAAGACATAATAGTTATAGACAGCAAATCCCAGTCCAATAAGAGTTACAATAATCGACACAACAAATAGAGTCACCCATAATCTTCTTTGAGTCATCGTCAACCTCCTCTTTGTATCCGTTTTCTTTCTGCCTATAGTATAACATAAAAAACCTTAGCTAAATTCCAGAGAGTAGTTTGGCTAAGGTTTTTCATTTTATTTCATCAAGACAACCGTATCATTTGGATCATGGTCGTCATCTTCAATAGTCAGTTGATTACCATCGAGTTTATAGTATTTGGTGTCGTCACCGATTGTCAGACTTTGATTGTCAGAGTTAACTGTTACAGGCTTGCTTTCCTTCTCGCCATCTGCCTCGTCCTCTTCCCAAGTTCCAGTATTTCCAGAGATGGTAAGAGTAATGCGATCATTTTCGTCAGTCCCTTTATAGGTGCCATCTAGCCCTTCAGTTTGTTTAGAGGCTTCAGAACTTTGTGAAGATGAAACCTTACTTGAACTTTGTTGGGTGCTAGCAGAGCTTTCAGGTGTTTGAGCTTTCTGGTTTGAGCAGGCTGCTAAAAGACCAAGAACTGCCATAGAGGCAAGAGAAAGTGTGAGTTTTTTGGACAATGTCATAGGCTTGTCTCCTTTCTTTGATATCTTAAGTATAGCAAACGCTTACAAACGAACCAAGCAAAAAACCTTTTCTGAAAATGCTTGAAAATCACTCTTTCGGATTCTTAAAAGCATAATCTATTATCCCTATTTAAACTATGCTATACTGATAAAAAGCAAGAAGGAAGGTTCCTAATGATAACTACCAATCCACGTCGCCAGTGCGAGCGACTTTGGGCAGCCAATAAGTATCTGGTGCTCAGCCATTCGAACAAGATTTACTTAGAAATCCGTAACTATCTCAAGAATGATGAGGTTAGTTTGAATCAGGTTCAAGCTTATATTGATCAAGCGCTTGACCTTCCTGAAAATCCTGGTCAGGTCGTCAATGCCTTTCAACATATCTGGGGGTATTTTAAGAAAAAGGCGACTGCCAGCGAAAAGGAAAAGTTTATGGCCCAACTGGATAGCTATGCAGCAGGTCAAATTCCTCAGACGTGTTTAGTGGAATCCGTCAAAGAGCTCCTCAGCAAGTATCCTAATCGTTATCTGGAGGAGTCAACCTTAATTAATGGGGGTTCAAAATGAGACTGTGGCATCAAGACTTGATTGCAAAACTACCCCGTCAGCAATTATTAGGACAACACCGAGAATGTTGTGCCCTTCGTGGCAAGGGGTGGCAACGCAAACATGCGACGGTTAACTATGTTTTTGATTATTCTCCATATCGCCTGTTTAGATACCATGAGCTTATTATGCAAGAAATGACGAAACGTGGCTATCTTGTAAGCCCTGAGTGGTTAGACAAGGAGTATCGAGGCAAGCAGATGTCAGCCTACGATAGGCTTGAAGTGGAGACATTACCAACCATCATTTACCCAGAGCACGATGCCGCCTATTTACAGGAATGTCTGGACAATCTCAAGCAAAAAGGAATCATCATCTAAAGGAGGAAAACGATGCATTTATTTAATTGGCTAGTACCTAAAAAGAAAGCAGTAGAAGGCCTTGTCATGCGTATATCTACAGCTGATCAGGTAGACTATGCGACGATTACAGACCCAAGTGACAGTGATATCTGGGATGCCTTGGTGCAACTCACAGCATCCTACGATAGTCTCTATCTTACCTATGGCGATAAAAAGTCAAGGAGCTTTATCTTTGTTGAATACGAGGATGACCAGTATCGTTTGGAACACGACACACCCGAGCTAGGACTAAACTTGACCAATGTCGCGCGTGTATCCCAACAAGTTGCCAGAGACATCCTTATTCGCTTTTCTAAAGAGCACACAGTGATTTTGGATGACCATTGGAAGCAAGAGAAAGTAAGGTAGTCCTATGGCACACCTTACCCCAGAAACCAGACGAAAATGGCGAAAAGCTTTGTGCTTAATTATCGAAATCATTTGTCTGGTTCATTTTGCAATCATTGTCCCTCGTGACCGAGTCTTTACGCCTGAAAAATGGGTCCAAACACCAGCTCCCATGCGACACAAACTCATGTGGAGTTTTCACCGTCAGTATCAGCTTGAGGGCATGACGAGAGAAGAAGTGGAGAAGCTCTTGGGGAAGGGTGATGACCTTCAAGGAAGTGTTGAGTACAAGCTGAAGGACGATTGGATTGGTGGCTGGCGTGTTTACCATATTGACTATAAACAGGACCGTGTGATTCGTGCCAAAGAAACCTGGCAAGATTGGTGAGAATGAGCTTTCTCTTCCACTAAAAGTAGTATAATGAAAATGTAGAGGTATACGCTTTCAAAAGATAAAAACTGTCTTTTGACTAGAAGAGGAGGACAAACTTATGACCCTATTTATGTCTAAACTGATGAGCGGTATTGTGGAACTGCTTATAGTCTCTGTCATTCCTTTTATCACCTGGTTAATTTGGAGCAGGAAAAAGGTCGGTTTCTTTGACTGGATTGGGTTGAAGAAAGTTGAGAGTCAGAAGATGAGGCGATTACTACTGACCATTTTAGGTATTAGTCTACTTTTTCTTCTTTTTTCGATTGTGGTCTTTAGTTGGTTCGACTCTAGCAAAACGACCACAGCAGCTTTTTCTGGAAAGGGAATTGGAGCCCTTCCAGCCATCTTGGCCTACGCTATCTTAGGGACTGCCTTGCCAGAAGAAATCTTCTTTAGAGGTTTTCTTTTGAAAAGGCTACAAGGAAAACTAGGATTCCTAGGGGCCAATCTGCTTCAGTCTCTCTTATTTGGCCTCATCCATGCACTTATGTTTATCCAATTAACTGGTTACCTAAAAGCTTTTGCTATCATGGCCTTTATCAGTCTCATCGCTTACGTTTTTGGTGCTATCAATGAGAAAAAAGCAAGTGGCTCTATCCTTCCCAGTGTCTTTATCCACGCCTTGGCCAATACGGTTGTAGGGCTTCTCTTTGCCTTCTCCTTCATTTAGATAAAGTTATATAGAAGAAAGTTATCATGGATGAATTAAAAGAAATCAAACTTAAAAATTATCAGTACTTAAATGAGGTTGCCATCAAGGGGGAGACGCTCTTCACAGGTTCATCTCTCATGGAGCTTTTTCCAATTTGTGAAATCGCTAGGAGTAGAGGTGTAGATGATATCATCTACAATCGAGGCATCAGCGGCCTGAATACGGATGAGTTTCTTCAGCATATCCATCCCCTACTTTTGGATCTGCAACCGAGCAAGGTATTTATCAATATCGGTACCAATGACATGACCGAGGAGCCTTATGGAGACCAATGGTTCCACCATATGACAGCAAACATCAGGCAGATTCTGGAGCAAACACAAGCTGTCTTACCTCATACCAAGATTTACCTCATGTCTTTTTACCCAGCCAATCTTCATCTGCCTTGGCAGACACCAGCATCTATTCAGTGGATGAAACTGCGGACACCTGAAAATCTTGACCGTTGCAACCAGGCTCTTGAGGAAATTGCCCAAACCCATGGTTGCCACTTTATTAATTGTAATGCTGAGCTGGTCAATGATAGGAAAGAGCAGAAGACTGAGCACACCTATGACGGTGTCCACCTTTATGCCAATGCTTACTTAAAAGTCTATGAGGCTCTCGAACCCTACCTCTTGCATTAAGAAAATATGAGAGAATTTCCAGTTCTTACTCGCTTTTTTTCCTTGATTACAGTACAATAGACGTCAAAAGTGAAAAATTGAAATGAGGTATCCCTATGTGGAAATGGTTTAAACGGCTCATTGTCCTCGTCATTGTGCTCTTTTTTGCAGTGGCGGCTCTACTCATTCCGGACAAAATTGACAGTCAGGACCAATTAAAAAATGTATCAACGCAAACATCCCTTGCAGATTTAGCCCAGGCTGGTATTGGTGGGGCGTCCCTTTCATCAGGTGGGGTTTCAACTGAGATTAATCTTGATAGTAATCAGTTTCGTCAAATCCTAAAAGCAAGCATGGCTGATTCTAATGACGAGACCTTGCAAAACAGTAGCGTAGAGTTGAATGATTCCTATCTAACAGCTAAGGTTCCCGTATCTCTTGGGCCTATCGGATCAACATTTAGCCTTGATTTCACGGTCAGCACTAACAAGGAAGTCATCCTACTAGACTTGGCAGGTGCCCACCTGGGTCGCCTTCCTGTACCTAAATCGCTGGTTCTGCCTTACCTCAAGAAGAGTATTGCCCAGTCAAGCAGTGGGGTTCGCATGGTTAACAATCAGATTCAGCTCAAACTTCCTGAAATCGGCTACGAAATTGAGCAAGCCACTGTGACCAACAGCAAGATGAAGGTCAAGCTTAACATTCCGATTTCCTTACCAACCAGTTGGTAATGTAAGAGAAATCTATCAATCCATGATAAGTTAAAACAAGTCCATAGTCTGGACTTGTTTTTTGATGCCTTCATTTCTAAACTAAGAAAGTAAAAAAATTCTTGAAATAATACGTTTACATCTCCCAATCCCCTAGAAAATGGGGATTTCCTGTGCTATCATAAGACTGTAAAAATGATAAGCGTCTGACACTCATTGAAAAAAGAGTTAAGTCAAAGAGTTTTAGGATAGTAGTTAGGAGGAACAAATGGACGCTTTAAAATATATCACACCCAAATTTTTCACCACCATCAAGGATTATTCCAAGGGACAGTTCATCAAGGACCTGATTGCAGGAGTTATCGTGGCTATCATTGCCCTGCCCTTGTCGATTGCCCTAGCGATTGCCTCTGGTGTTAATCCCGAACAAGGTCTTTACACAGCAGTGGTTGCAGGCTTTTTTATTTCCTTTTTAGGAGGTAGTCGGGTTCAGATTGGTGGACCTACCGCAGCCTTCGTTGTCATCATCTATGGCATCATCGCCCAGTATGGCATGGCGGGTCTGACTGTTGCCACGCTCATGGCGGGACTCATGCTTATTATCATGGGGCTCCTGCGTTTTGGCGACCTGATTAAATTCATTCCCAAAACCATCACACTTGGCTTTACCTTGGGGATTGCCATTGGGATTGTGGCTGGACAGATTAAGGATTTTCTAGGCCTTGAGATGAAGTCCGTGCCAGCTGAGTTTCTGGAAAAGATGATTGCCTATGGAGAGCATCTTTCGAGTATTAGTTGGGCGACCCTAGCTATCGGTATTTTGGCCCTGCTCATTCAAATCTTTTGGCCACGCCTTTCTCAGAAAATTCCGGGTTCTCTGGTTGCTATCTTTGTGACCACAGCTATCGTTGCTTTTGGTCATCTCCCCGTCAAAACCATTGGTGACCTTTACACCATCAAGGCGGGACTTCCAAGTTTAACGGTTCCTGACCTATCATTTTCTTTGATTCGTCAAATGATTTCGCCAGCCTTCACCATTGCCATACTAGCAGCTATCGAATCGCTCCTTTCTTGTGTGGTTTCAGATGGCATGATTGGTGGTAATCACCGTTCTAATGCAGAATTGGTCGGCCAAGGTGTCGGGAATATCATGTCAGCCCTCTTTGGCGGGATTCCGGCAACGGGTGCTATTGCCCGTACCGCAGCCAACGTCAAAAATGGCGGACGAACACCAGTAGCAGGTATGGTTCATGCCTTCACCCTGCTTCTGATTTTACTCTTCCTCATGCCTTACGCCTCATTGATTCCTATGACCTGTCTGGCCTCAATCCTTATGATTGTCGGTTATAACATGAGTGGTTGGCGTACAGTTGGTCGTATGATCAAACGTGCCCCTAAGAGTGATGTGGCGGTCCTGCTAGTGACCTTTATCTTAACCGTTTTCTTTGACCTAGTGGTTGCCATCGAATTTGGTATGGTCCTAGCAGCCTTCCTCTTTCTCAAACGCATGTCCGACGTGGCTCAAATCCGTCAGTGGGTGGACAAGGAAAATCTGGACGATCCAGTTTTGTCTGAGGATAGCGACTTGAAGCAAGTTCCTAAAAATGCTGTCGTCTATGAGGTTTTTGGTGCCCTCTTCTTTGGTGCAGCCAATAACTTCTTGAATGTGATTAATGATGAAACTAAGAATGTTCTCATCCTACGCATGCGAAACGTTCCAGCCATGGATATCTCAGGCCTAGATGCCCTTGAAGAAACCCTGGCTATCTGCCAAAAACGTGGCATGACCTTGCTTCTTTCTCACGTTAATGCTCAACCCTACAGAGTTCTTGAAAAATCTGGCTTTATCCAAACTATTGGACCAGACCATATCTGCGAGTCGACCGACCAAGCCCTTGAAAAAGCAGCAGCCCTAGCACAAGAAGCCTAGACAAAAGTTTTTAATACAAGAAGAAAAAGCCAGTTCAACTGAACTTGGCTTTTTAAAATACAAAACTAGGATAGCGCTTACAAATACTATTGTGAATTTTCAGATATTATTGTAAAATATTAGAAAAAAGAATAAGGAGATTCTTAAATGAGCGACTTAGTTTTAGGACTTGATATTGGTATAGGTTCTGTTGGTGTAGGTATCCTTAATAAAGTGACGGGAGAAATTGTCCATAAGAACGCACGCATCTTCCCAGCCGCTCAAGCGGAGAATAATGTAGAACGTAGAACAAATCGTCAAGGAAGACGATTGACACGACGTAAAAAACATCGTAGAGTTCGTTTAAATCACATATTTGAAGAAAGTGGATTAATCACTGATTTTACGAAGGTTTCAATCAATCTAAACCCATATCAATTGCGAGTTAAGGGTTTGACCGATGAATTGTCTAATGAAGAATTGTTTATCGCTCTTAAAAATATGGTGAAACACCGTGGGATTAGTTATCTTGATGATGCAAGTGATGACGGAAATTCATCAGTAGGTGACTATGCACAAATTGTCAAAGAGAACAGCAAACAATTAGAAACAAAAACACCAGGCCAGATTCAATTGGAACGCTATCAAAAATATGGTCAATTACGTGGTGATTTTACTATTGAGGAGGATGGAAAAAAACATCGCTTAATTAATGTCTTTCCAACATCAGCTTATCGAGCAGAAGCACTGAGAATACTGCAAACCCAACAAGAATTTAATCCACAGATTACCGATGAATTTATTAATAGTTATCTCCAAATTCTAACTGGAAAACGTAAATATTATCACGGACCAGGAAATGAGAAGTCACGGACTGATTATGGAAGGTATACTACTAAGAAAGATTCTGAAGATGAGTACATAACTTTAGACAATATTTTTGGAATCCTAATTGGGAAATGTACATTTTATCCGGAAGAGTATAGAGCAGCAAAAGCATCCTATACGGCTCAAGAATTCAATTTGCTAAATGATTTGAACAATCTAACCGTTCCAACAGAAACCAAGAAGTTGAGCGAAGAACAAAAGAATCAAATCATTACCTATGTCAAAAATGAAAAGGCGATGGGTCCAGCGAAACTCTTTAAATATATCGCTAAACTACTTGCTTGCGATGTTGCGGATATCAAGGGATATCGTATCGACAAATCAGACAAACCAGAAATTCATACTTTCGAAGCCTACCGAAAAATGAAGACGCTTGAAACTATTGATGTTGAGCAAATGGAGAGAGAAAAGCTTGATAAGTTAGCCTATGTCTTAACATTAAATACGGAGAGGGAAGGTATCCAAGAAGCGATAGAGCATGAGTTTTCTGATGGTACTTTTAGTCAGGAACAAGTTGACGAATTGGTTCAATTCCGCAAATCAAATAGTTCCATTTTTGGAAAAGGTTGGCATAATTTTTCTGTCAAGTTGATGATGGAATTAATCCCAGAATTATATGCGACGTCAGAAGAACAAATGACTATTTTGACACGACTAGGAAAACAAAAAAGAACTTCGTCTTCAAATAAAACAAAATATATTGATGAGAAACGACTAACTGAAGAAATCTACAATCCTGTTGTTGCTAAGTCTGTTCGCCAAGCTATAAAAATCGTAAATGCGGCAATCAAAGAGTATGGTGATTTTGACAATATTGTCATCGAAATGGCTCGAGAAATGAATGAAGATGACGAAAAAAAGGCCATTAAAAAGATTCAAGAAGCTAACAAATCTGAAAAGGATGCGGCCATGCGTAAGGCTGCCAATCAATATAATGGAAAAGCTGAATTACCACATAGCGTTTTCCATGGTCATAAGCAATTAGCGACTAAAATCCGCCTATGGCATCAGCAAGGAGAACGTTGCCTTTATACTGGTAAAACAATTTCAATCCATGATTTGATTAACAATCCTAATCAATTTGAAATAGATCATATTTTACCTCTCTCTATTACCTTTGATGATAGCCTTGCCAATAAGGTTTTGGTTTATGCAACTGCTAACCAAGAAAAAGGCCAACGAACACCTTACCAGGCATTAGATAGTATGGATGATGCATGGTCTTTCCGTGAACTGAAAGCTTTTGTACGTGAGTCGAAAACACTTTCAAACAAGAAAAAAGAATACCTTCTTACGGAAGAGGATATTTCAAAATTTGATGTTCGAAAGAAATTTATTGAACGAAATCTTGTAGATACAAGATACGCTTCAAGAGTTGTCCTTAATGCCCTTCAAGAACACTTTAGAGCTCGCAAGATTGATACAAAAGTTTCCGTGGTTCGTGGCCAATTCACATCTCAATTGAGACGCCATTGGGGAATCGATAAGACTCGTGATACCTATCATCACCATGCTGTAGATGCACTAATTATTGCTGCTTCAAGTCAGTTGAATTTGTGGAAAAAACAAAAGAATACTCTTGTAAGTTATTCAGAAGACCAATTACTTGATATTGAAACAGGTGAACTTATTAGTGACGATGAGTACAAGGAATCTGTATTTAAAGCCCCTTATCAACATTTTGTTGATACATTGAAGAGTAAAGAATTTGAAGACAGTATCTTGTTCTCATATCAAGTGGATTCTAAGTTTAATCGAAAGATTTCTGATGCAACAATTTACGCAACAAGGCAGGCTAAAGTAGGAAAAGATAAGAAGGATGAAACTTATGTCTTAGGGAAAATCAAAGATATCTATAGCCAGGCTGGCTATGATGCCTTTATAAAGATTTATCAGAAGGATAAGTCAAAATTCCTCATGTATCGTCACGACCCACAAACCTTTGAGAAAGTTATCGAGCCAATTTTAGAGAACTATCCCAATAAGGAAATGAATGAAAAAGGGAAAGAAGTACCATGTAATCCTTTCCTAAAATATAAAGAAGAACATGGCGACTATATTCGTAAATATAGTAAAAAAGGCAATGGTCCTGAAATCAAGAGTCTTAAATACTATGATAGTAAGTTAGGTAATCATATTGATATCACTCCAAAGAATAGTAACAATAAAGTTGTCTTGCAGTCAGTTTCTCCATGGAGAGCGGATGTCTATTTCAATAAGACTACTGGAAAATACGAAATCCTTGGATTAAAATATGCTGATCTACAATTTGAGAAAGGGACAGGAACATATAAGATTTCTCAGGAAAAATACAATGACATTAAGAAGAAAGAGGGTGTAGATTCTGATTCAGAATTCAAGTTCACACTTTATAAAAATGATTTGTTGCTTATCAAAGATACGGAAACAAAAGAACAGCAACTATTCCGTTTTCTTTCTCGATCAATGCCAAATAAAAAGCATTATGTAGAGTTAAAGCCTTATTCAAAAGATAAATTTGAGAAGAATGAGACACTTATTGAAATTTTAGGTCCTACAGATAAGTCAGGACGATGTATAAAAGGACTAGCAAAATCAAATCTTTCAATTTTTAAAGTAAGAACAGATATCCTAGGAAATCAGCATATCATCAAGAATGAGGGTGATAAGCCTAAGCTAGATTTTTAATATTAATTGTTAAAAAGTGTTGCAATTATAGTTGTCATATACTATAATAATCGTGTAAGGGACGCCTTACACAGTTACTTAAATCTTGCAGAAGCTACAAAGATAAGGCTTCATGCCGAAATCAACACCCTGTCATTTTATGGCAGGGTGTTTTCGTTATTTAAAAAGGAGAAAAAATGACTTGGAGAGTTGTACATGTCAGTCAAAGTGAGAAGATGCGCTTAAAGCTTGATAACTTGTTAGTGCAAAAGATGGGACAAGAGTTTACGGTGCCACTTAGTGATATTTCGATAATAGTTGCTGAAGGTGGGGATACAGTTGTTACTCTTCGATTATTAAGTGCCCTAAGTAAATATAATATTGCCTTAGTTGTCTGTGATAATGAACATTTACCAACAGGGATTTATCACTCACAAAATGGGCATTTTAGAGCCTACAAGCGCTTGAAAGAGCAGATGAACTGGTCTCAGAAACAAAAGGACAAGGCATGGCAGATTGTGACTTACTATAAAATCAATAACCAAGAGGATGTCCTAGCCATGTTTGAAAAAAGTCTGGATAACATTAGACTACTTTCAGACTATAAAGAGCAGATAGAACCAGGTGATAGAACCAATAGAGAGGGGCATGCTGCTAAGGTCTACTTTAATGAACTTTTCGGTAAACAATTTGTCAGAGTAACCCAGCAAGAAGCAGATGTTATCAATGCTGGCTTAAACTATGGCTATGCTATCATGAGGGCTCAGATGGCTAGAATAGTGGCGGGTTATGGTTTAAACGGTTTGTTAGGTATCTTCCATAAAAATGAATACAATCAGTTTAATTTGGTTGATGACTTAATGGAGCCATTTAGACAGATTGTAGATGTTTGGGTTTATGATAATCTACGAGATCAAGAATTCCTTAAGTATGAGTATAGGTTAGGATTGACAGATTTGCTCAATGCTAAAATCAAATATGGCAAAGAGACTTGTTCAGTGACAGTTGCTATGGACAAATATGTCAAAGGCTTTATCAAATATATTTCGGAAAAAGATAGTAGTAAATTTCACTGCCCAGTGGTATCAAGTTTAGAGTGGAGAAAATAAGATGAGGTATGAAGCGTTGAGGTTATTATGTTTTTTTGATTTGCCAATGGAATCCAAGGATGAAAAAAGAATCTATCGAAATTTTCGTAAAGAATTAATTTCAAATGGGTTTGAAATGTTACAATTTTCGGTCTATTATCGCACTTGTCCTAATAGAAGTTTTGCAAATAAATTTTATAAGAAGTTAAAGATGAGTAATCTACCTGCTGGAAATGTGAGACTTTTGGCGGTTACTGAAAAGCAGTTTTCAGAAATGACATTAATCATAGGTGGCAAAACTAAGCAAGAAGAAATCGTCAGTGATAATAAGTTGGTGGTTATATGAAATTTTTTGTACAACATCCTTACAAGGAACGTATTGAATTGAATATTGGTGCAATCACACAAATTGTTGGTCAGAATAAAGAACTCAAATATTATATTTGGCAGATTTTGAGCTGGTATTTTGGTGGAAAAAAATACTCAAGTGAGGACTTAAGTATTTTTGATTATGAGGAACCTACTATACTTGATGAGTCTGGAGAAATAGTGAAGCGAAGTAGCTATCACTATATCGACATTTCAAGTTTTAAGGATTTACTTGAGCAGATGGAATATAAGAAAGGGACACTTGCTTACGGTTACCTTAGTAAAATTGTCAATCAAGTTGATATTGTAGCCCATTTGGAGAAAATTAATGAACAAGTAGAGCTTATAGAAGGGGCAATGAACCAGCATATCAACTTAAACAGTGGTAAGGTGGAATACCATTTAGAGAATCGTCCTCTAACACTAGACCAATTACTTTCAAAAAATTTTAGTCCATTTTTTGCCATTGAGAATAAGAATTTATCTTTCGAATGGGTTGCAAATACCGATAAACTATCCCTCTTTTTAGAAATGTTAGACCGTCTTCTGTCACAAACAAGAGAGAAATATCTCATTGTGCTAAATACTATTGATAGTTTTGTCTCAGAGGAATCTTATGATAGTTTTTATAAGAAAATTGGTCAGCTAGCCCAAAAGTATCCAAACCTAAACTTTATTTTGTTTCCTAGTGACCAAGGATATCTAAAGATTGACGAGGAAAGTAGTAGGTTCGTCAATATTTTATCTGACCAGGTGGAGCATTTGTACGATGTTGAGTTTATGTATGAAAGGGTAAAGAAACATTATCCAAGTAATAATTTTCCGACGCGAGAAGGTTTTAGGATGTCCTTAGAGACTGTGACGCCTTATTTGTTAACAAAAATGACGAGACAACCTAGTCTCTCACTCGTTGATTCAGTAATTTTGAATATCTTAAATCAGTTGTTTCACTTTAACTATTGTATAAGATATTCTCAGACACCTGATGAGGAGCTATTACATAGATATTTAAAAAGTAAGAATTGACAAGTACAGTGATTGATTCTATAATCACTATGTGGGTATAAAAACGTCAAAATTTCATTTGAGGTTTTTGTACTCTCAAGATTTAAGTAACTGTACAACAGCCATGTCTTCATCCTCAACCTTACCACCGTTTTTGTACTCTCAAGATTTAAGTAACTGTACAACCATGACCATCGATAGTGCCGAGGGTGCCCTGTTTTTGTACTCTCAAGATTTAAGTAACTGTACAACAATCGAATACAAGAGAATCGATACAGTTCTGTTTTTGTACTCTCAAGATTTAAGTAACTGTACAACTAAAATGTGACAAGTAATATCATAATCAGCGTTTTTGTACTCTCAAGATTTAAGTAACTGTACAACCACAGCCAGAAGATGAAGTGTATGGCTACTGTTTTTGTACTCTCAAGATTTAAGTAACTGTACAACATCTGAGAGGTATTTCTGATTGGTATGATCGTTTTTGTACTCTCAAGATTTAAGTAACTGTACAACTATTGACGGCTCCATCTGTTGTCCACGTCGGTTTTTGTACTCTCAAGATTTAAGTAACTGTACAACTTTTTTTATTCCTTCCCTCTTTTCCCCTCGTTTTTGTACTCTCAAGATTTAAGTAACTGTACAACTCTATAAATGGTTTGATGATGTAAAAAATGGTTTTTGTACTCTCAAGATTTAAGTAACTGTACAACCTGATGTCTTCCCTTCGTCTTGACTTGGCGGTTTTTGTACTCTCAAGATTTAAGTAACTGTACAACAAAAGCCCTTTGCATTGTTTCAATAACCTTGTTTTTGTACTCTCAAGATTTAAGTAACTGTACAACCATAGTAACGTCTTACTGGAGTGTCTGCGTGTTTTTGTACTCTCAAGATTTAAGTAACTGTACAACTACAATGGCATTCATCTCAGCATGCACCGCGTTTTTGTACTCTCAAGATTTAAGTAACTGTACAACAGACTAAGCGACTTGTCAAAGGTGCTAAATGTTTTTGTACTCTCAAGATTTAAGTAACTGTACAACTTTCTCTTTAGTACCGTCACCGTCGAAGTGTTTTTGTACTCTCAAGATTTAAGTAACTGTACAACAAGCTCATGCAGGGCATTGGCTCGGTGTTGTTTTTGTACTCTCAAGATTTAAGTAACTGTACAACCTCTAGGTTTGACAACAGAACAATTCTTGAGTTTTTGTACTCTCAAGATTTAAGTAACTGTACAACTTCATGGACAGCTACAAGGATGTCAATTTGTTTTTGTACTCTCAAGATTTAAGTAACTGTACAACCGGTTTTACAAGTAATCGTGCAAGGTATCCGTTTTTGTACTCTCAAGATTTAAGTAACTGTACAACACTGGTCTATTCGTTTTAAAAACCGTGCATGTTTTTGTACTCTCAAGATTTAAGTAACTGTACAACACAAGGGCAATCCTAAAGTCGAATGGATGAGTTTTTGTACTCTCAAGATTTAAGTAACTGTACAACGAGGTGATAATAATTGCCGATATTTAATTGTTTTTGTACTCTCAAGATTTAAGTAACTGTACAACCCACTAATGCGGACGGCAGAAAGAACGGTGGTTTTTGTACTCTCAAGATTTAAGTAACTGTACAACCTGAGTTGTTACCGATAGAACCGACGCCCTGTTTTTGTACTCTCAAGATTTAAGTAACTGTACAACCGCAGTTAGTTGAGAATGACACGACATTCCGTTTTTGTACTCTCAAGATTTAAGTAACTGTACAGTTTGATTCAACTTAAAAAGCCAGTTCAACTGAACTTGGCTTTTTAAAATACACGATATACATAAGGATTGTCAGGCTGTCCGACCTCTTTGACCTCAGTCAAATTAAGGATAGGCAGGCTCTGTTTGAGATTTTGATAATAATCCACAGTGATGGTACCAGTGACTTTCACCCAAGTATTGTCCTTGAAGGTTTGGTCACTTCCTGTCGTTGCCAGTCCGTAAACACCTGAATCGGCGATACAGTGGATAATTCCGAAACGGAAGATGAACTGATAACCCTTGGTTTGTGGGTCATTGTAGACAAAACCGGTATAGGTGACCTTCTTGCCCACAAAATCGTTAGGATAGAGGTAGATGAGCTCCATGACTTCCATGTAATTTTCCGTGGTAATCTGGATGGTCTCACGTCCCTTGTACTTGGCGAGCTCTCTGGTCATTTCCTTCTCATAAGCTGAGGAGGTGAAGTAGGAGCTGGTGTCTGGCTTCAAGTACTGAATAGTCGTTCCCTCTTGGTCGGCCTGATTAGGATCACTCCCTGCCGCCAGTGGAAAATGATAACCCTTAGCTGACACGGTATTGGCATCCAAGGTCACTGTTGGCACCAAGAGCCCCGTGAGGACTGGAAAGGCCAAGAGAACGATGCTGGCTACCTTGGCTACTCGACCTGACAGATGCGAGTGAACCTTCATCTGCTTCATCCAAACGATGAGTTGAACCACAGCAAGGATAAAGGAAAGCACCATGGAAATGTAGGCCAAGTAGGAGTAGTGGATGTTAATGTACTGGTTGAGCTTGCCAGAAACTTGCAAGTACATGACGAGCTCAAAATACCCAGATAAGATGAGAAAACGTAACATTAAATCACCCCCAATAACAGACAGTAAATGATTGTCACCAGACTTGCGGTTCCTACGAAGAGACCAACAAAGCGTGTTTTAAATTGGTGTTTCATCATAATCAAGTTCTTGATATCAACCATAGGACCAATGATGAGAAAGGCAACCGTTGGTGCCACTCCGAAACTAGAGAGCAGCGAAGCCCCGATAAAGGCATCGGCCTCTGAACAAAGGGAGAGGATGAAGGCCAGGAGCATCATGATCAGGATGGCTGTCACTGAATTATGACCGATGGTCGTGAGGATACGGGTCGGTAGGTAGGTCTGCATACTTGCGGCCACCAAGCTCCCGAAAATCAAGTAACGCCCAGTGTCAAAGAACTCGTCGACAGCATGAACCAGAGCTTGAAAGACTTTCTTACCAGCTGACAAACCACTATAGTCGTGCACATGACTAACCTTACGGTTGTCCTTGAGAATCTGGTCATCCACCACAAAGCCCAGCAAGATTCCCAAAATCATGGCAATCAAGAAAGCCCCGACGAAACGTAAAAGCACGTAGTACCAAGAGTTCCCAAAGGCCGTGTATGTCGCAAAGAGAACAACTGGATTAATGATAGGGGCAGTTGCCATGAAAGGAATAGCCGTGTAGCTAGGCACTTTTTTCTCTAAAAAGCGCGTGATAATAGGAACAATCCCACACTCACAAGAAGGGAAAATAAAACCAATCAGGGTTCCAAAGAGGATAGCCAGGACCTTGTTTTTAGGAAGGAAGTTTTGGACCTTTTCAGGAGTCACAAAGACCTCGATAAAGCCAGATAGGATACTTCCCAGTAAAACAAAGGGCAGGGCTTCGATAATAATCGATAGAAAAACTGCCAGAAGCTGCAAAACGCTATCTGGTAGTTGATGAAAAATAGCCATAAAAATTATTTCTTCTTATCTTCTTGAAGACGTTTGTCCTTCTTAGGATCAGTTCCCGCCTTTTCAAAATCAGGGATAGCCGCAAAAGATGCCATCATGCTTTCAAGTTCATTTGTTTTTTTCTGAATAACTGCCATAAAAAGCCTCCGAGTTAATTAAGATACTAAGGGCGTTATTTCTGACAGAAAATTAGGGCATCAGACGAAGAAGCTCTACTTCTAGGAAGATGCATCTATTTTCCGAAAGAAATAGCCCGAGTTCAGTTACAAAAGATACTAAGGGCGTTATTTCTGACAGAAAAGAGGGCATCAGACGAAGAAGCTCTGCTTCTAGGAGGATGCATCTATTTTCCGAAAGAAATAGCCCCTAACAATAGGTTTACTTTTCTATTATACTACCTCTTGCTTAAAAATTCTCGCTTCAGCTACAAGGTTTTCTACCCAAGCAAATCTCCTATCGTGGTATAATAGAATTTATGGAAAATCGTAATTTAGAGACATTGGCTCAGGAATTGGGCCTGAAAAAACAACAAGTTGAAACCGTTTTGGAATTGACTGCAGAAGGCAATACCATTCCCTTCATCGCCCGTTACCGTAAGGAAAAAACCGGAAATCTGGATGAAACGCAAATCAAGGCTATCATTGATATGGATAAGTCTTTGACAGCCCTCCAAGACCGTAAGGAAACGGTTTTGGCTAAGATTGAGGCTCAGGGCAAATTGACTGACCAACTCAAGGCAGCCATTGAAGCGGCTGAAAAGTTGGCAGATGTGGAAGAACTCTACCTTCCCTATAAGGAAAAACGCCGCACTAAAGCGACTATTGCCCGTGAAGCAGGTCTCTTTCCACTGGCTCGTCTTATTTTGCAAAATAGTTCAAATCTCAAAGATGAAGCTGAAAAGCTGACATCCGAAGCCTTTCCAACAGCTGACAAGGCACTTGCGGGTGCTGTGGATATTTTGGTTGAGGCTTTTTCTGAGGATAACAGTCTTCGTTCTTGGACCTACAACGAAATCTGGAATAACAGTGACATTACGTCGACCCTCAAGGATCAATCTCTGGATGAAAAAGAAACCTTCAAGATTTACTATGATTTTGCGGATAAGGTGTCTAAACTCCAAGGTTACCGTACTCTGGCCCTTAACCGTGGTGAGAAACTAGGCGTTATCAAGGTAAACTTTAAGCATAATATTGAGAAAATGCATCGTTTTTACAGTGCCCGTTTTAAGCAAAAAAATGATTATATCGAGGAAGTTATCAATCAATCTCTCAAGAAGAAAATCATCCCAGCTATGGAGCGTCGTATCCGTAGCGAGTTGACTGAAGCAGCAGAAGATGGAGCCATTAATCTTTTCTCTCAAAATCTTCGCAGCCTTCTCCTAGTATCACCACTTAAAGGTAAGATGGTACTCGGTTTTGACCCAGCCTTTCGTACAGGGGCTAAGTTGGCCGTGGTTGACCAAACTGGTAAGCTCATTACAACGCAAGTTATCTATCCAGTGGCTCCAGCCAGTCAGGCTAAGATTGCCCAAGCTAAGAAAGACTTGGCTGATCTCATTAAGAAGCATGCCATTGAGATTATCGCTATCGGTAATGGAACAGCCAGTCGTGAAAGTGAAGCTTTTGTGGCAGAAGTCCTCAAGTATTTTCCAGAGACTTCTTATGTCATTGTCAATGAAAGTGGTGCCTCTGTCTATTCTGCATCAGAGTTGGCCCGCCATGAGTTTCCAGACTTGACGGTCGAAAAACGCTCTGCCATTTCTATTGCCCGTCGTCTTCAAGATCCATTGGCTGAGTTGGTTAAGATTGACCCTAAATCAATCGGAGTAGGCCAATACCAGCATGATGTTAGTCAGAAGAAACTTTCTGAAAATCTTGATTTCGTCGTCGATACCGTGGTTAACCAGGTCGGTGTTAATGTCAATACGGCAAGTAGTACCCTCTTGTCACACGTGTCAGGACTCAACAAGACCATCTCTGAAAATATCGTCGCCTACCGTGAGGAGAATGGTGAGATTGCATCGCGTGCTGAAATCAAAAAGGTCCCACGTCTTGGTGCTAAGGCCTTCGAACAAGCTGCCGGTTTCCTTCGTATTCCAAATGCCAAGAATATCTTGGATAATACAGGGGTCCACCCAGAGTCTTACCCAGCGGTAAAAGCCCTCTTCAAGCAGTTAGCTATCACAGACTTGGACGATTCTGCCAAGGCAAAATTGCAGGCTCTTAATCTTAAAGAAACAGCGGAAGGATTGGGACTTGGACAGGAAACCCTCAAAGATATCATTGCTGACCTTTTGAAACCAGGCCGTGACCTCCGTGACGATTTTGAAGCACCAGTGCTTCGTCAAGATGTTCTTGAACTCAAAGACTTGTCAGTAGGACAAAAACTTGAAGGAACGGTCCGTAACGTTGTGGACTTTGGTGCCTTTGTGGATATCGGTGTCCACGAGGATGGACTTATCCACATCTCAGAGATGAGTAAGAGCTTCGTTAACCATCCAAGTCAGGTCGTTTCTGTTGGGGATTTGGTTACCGTATGGGTCTCAAAAGTTGACTTAGAGCATGAAAAACTCAATCTTTCTTTGGTGAATCCACGTGAATCTAACTGATTATGTTAAGACTGTTTCTATAGAGGATTTTGGCTGGGAATTTAAGCACCAAGCCTTGTGGAACAAGCGTCTCCGAACCACTGGAGGTCGGTTCTTTCCCAAGGATGGTCATTTAGATTTTAACCCAAAACTCTATGAGGAACATGGTCTTGAAACCTTTCGAAAAATCGTCCGCCATGAACTCTGTCATTATCACCTTTATTTTCAAGGGAAGGGCTACAAGCATGCGGATAGAGATTTTAAGGATTTACTAGCCAAGGTTGACGGCCTTAGATACGCTCCAAAGATGCAAGGGCAAGTGGAGAACTACTACCTCTATCAGTGCCAATCCTGTGGTCATACCTACCGTCGCAAACGCCGTGTCAATACACAGAAATTTGCCTGCGGTTTGTGTCGAGGCAAGCTCATTTTTCTAAATCAGTCCTAGGGCTGATTTTTTTGTTTTAAAAAAATCATATAATTAAATCAAAGAAATGATGGGAGAAGAAGACCATGTCAAATCGTTTTTATAAGACACGAAAAAATAGACTCGTCGCCGGTGTTGTTGCAGGTTTGGCAGATAAGTTTGGCTGGGATCTAGCTCTGGCTCGTATTTTGGCTATTATTCTCATGGTTTCAACGCAGTTTGGAATCTTCCTATACTTGGTTTTAGCCTTTCTCCTTCCTTACAAAGAAGATATTTATCCCGAAATCAAACTCAAGGATGGACGCAAACGTAAAAACGCTGAACCTGTTGAAGATGAGTGGAATTGGTAAGTAATTGTTAATAGACATTAACCTATGATTGGCCTTAGTGCTAGTCATAGGTCTTTTTTGCTTTGAGAGCCGCATTGAAAACCTTTTTATGATACAATGAAACTAGTAAATAATCGGAGGAAATAACATGACAGTAACCGTTAAAATGTTGGTTGACAGGCTTAAACTCAAGGTTGTCTATGGGAATAAGGAGCTTTTGGCAAAACCGATAACAACTGCTGATATCTCTCGTCCTGGTTTAGAAATGACAGGTTATTTTGACTATTATTCACCGGAGCGTATTCAATTGGTTGGGATGAAGGAGTGGTCTTACCTTAAAACCTTGACTGATCACAACCGTTACTCTGTTTTCAAAAACATGTTCAAAGAAGAAACCCCAGCTGTTATCGTAGCGCGTGGGCTTGATATCCCTGAGGAGCTGTATCGAGCAGCTAAAGAAAATGGCGTTGTGGTTCTTCAAGGCCGTAACGGCACATCATCTCTTTCAGGTGATATGTCTTGGTACCTCAATGCACAGTTGGCAGAACGTACCAGTGTTCATGGTGTTTTGGTTGATATCTACGGCATGGGTGTTCTCATTCAGGGCGATTCTGGTATCGGTAAGAGTGAAACAGGGCTTGAGTTGGTGAAACGTGGTCACCGCCTTGTCGCTGACGACCGTGTGGATGTCTATGCTAAGGATGAGGAAACTCTCTGGGGTGAGCCTGCAGAAATTCTTCGCCATCTTCTTGAAATTCGTGGGGTTGGTATCATTGATGTCATGAGTCTCTACGGAGCCAGTGCTGTCCGTAATTCATCCCAAGTTCAGTTGGCCATCTATCTTGAAAATTTTGAAGACGGTAAGGTCTTTGATCGTCTTGGAAATGGGAATGAAGAAATCGAATTGCAAGGCGTTAAGATTCCACGTGTCCGCATTCCTGTTAAGACAGGCCGTAACGTATCAGTCGTTATCGAAGCTGCAGCCATGAACTACCGTGCTAAGCAAATGGGATTTGATGCAACCAAAACCTTTGAAGAACGTTTGACCAACCTCATTAGTAAGAATGGTGAAGACTAATGTTTGCTACTATTGATCCTATTGCTCTAAGGCTTGGCCCCATTAGTATTCATTGGTATGCCATCTGTATCGTATCTGGTCTCTTACTTGCCGTTTATCTGGCTCAGCGTTGGGCTCCTGAAAAGGGAATTGACCCTGAAAACATCTTAGATTTTATTCTTCTTGCCTTTCCGATAGCCATTGTTGGTGCTAGGCTCTACTATGTGATCTTCCAGTGGTCCTACTACAGTCAAAATCCTTCTGAAATTTTTGCGATTTGGAATGGTGGGATTGCCATTTATGGTGGCTTGATTGCTGGAGCAGCTGTCCTCTATTGGTTTGCTAAACGTCATGCCATTGCTGTCTTAGATTTTCTAGATATCGCGGCACCTGGCGTTATGATTGCTCAGAGTATCGGTCGCTGGGGAAACTTTATTAACCAGGAGGCCTACGGAAAAGCAGTTAGTCATCTGAATTATGTCCCAGAATTTATTCGCCAGCAGATGTACATTGATGGTAGTTATCGTGTACCGACCTTTCTTTACGAAAGTCTCTGGAACCTATTCGGTTTTATCATCATTCTAGGACTAAGACGCTTTAATAAGAAACTGCGTCAAGGAGATGTGACCTCATTTTACCTTATCTGGTATGGTCTTGGACGTTTTGTCATTGAAGGCATGCGTACGGATAGCCTCATGTTTGCTGGCTTGCGTGTTTCTCAATGGGTCAGCATCGCCATTATCATCTTGGGTGCAACCTTGCTCTATTTGCGAAAGCAACGCCCAGAGGCAGATTATAAAATGAAAAACTAGTCATATAGCTCAGACTTTGTTATAATATAATGAAAATTATCATAACAAAGGTCACTGGAAACTGGAGGTTCTACTTCAGTTTTCTTGTAGCGACCTTTTAAAAAGGTCAAAGGAGTCCTAAACTATGGCAGAAATTGCATTTCTTATTATCGCAATCGCACTTGCTGCGTTTCTCGTTGCATTGATCCCTACCCTACTTCGTACCCGTCATGTGGTTAAAGAAGTTGAAGAAACAGTTGCTGTGCTTCGTACAGATATTAATGTAACCCTTCATCAAACAAATGAAATCTTGGCTAAGGCAAACGTCTTGGTTGAAGATGTTAATGAAAAAGTTCAAACAATCGATCCTCTCTTCGTAGCAGTAGCTGAGCTTTCAGAAAGTGTCTCTGACTTGAATACTGAAGCTCGTTACCTCGGTGCGAAAGCGAGTGCAGCAGGAGCAAGTGTCGGTAAAGCAGGTTCAGCCTTTGCTATCGGTAAGGTTGCTTCAAAACTATTTGGTAAAAAAGACAAGAAAAAATAAGGAGGTCTTTTCATGAGTAAATTTTTAAACACCCTAATCATTGGTGCAGCTTCTGGAGCTGCAGCAGCTTACTTCTTTACAACTGAAAAAGGTAAAGCCGTTAAAGCACGTATTGATGAAGAAATCGCTTCATTCAAAGAAGATCCTAAAGCTTATCAAAATCAAGTGGTGGAAAAAGCTAGCGACTACAAAGATTTGGCAGTCGATACTTTCCAAGACTATAAAACAAAATTTGAAAATGGCGACATCACTGCGGATGATTTGACAAAAGCTGTCCAAGAAAAAACAGCTCAAGTTGCTGACTTTGCAAAAGAGAGCTTTGAACTTATCAAAGAGAAAACTGCTCAAGTAACTCCTGAGCAAGCAGATGTTGAAGCAGAAACAAAAGCTATCGTTGATGATATCGTCATTGATATCAAAGATATCTCTGAAGAAGCAGCAGAAGCAAAATAAAAAAAGAAAGCCCATGAGGCTTTTTTTAGTACGCAAAAACGTTGACCAAATAGTCAACGTTTTTGTGCTTTATAATATTCGATTAGGACATAAATGCCAATCTGACCAATAACGCTAATGGTAATTGCCCAGAAGAAGGCCCAGAAGGTAGCCACCTGTGCTACCAAGAAAAGGAAGGCAACTAGGACTGTTGAAACACAGAAGCTTGAGATACGTCCAAAGAAAATCATATCTTGTAGCTTAATACTATTACTATTTAAACCCTGATAATCTTGATAATTCGTCGTTTGAGGACGCTCAGTCTCGAAATCTTCGATGTGATCAAATTGACGGTGTAAGTTGTCAGCCATGTCTGCCTCCTTTCTATATAAAATATCTAAATCACTTTTTCGTGTAGGTTAAAATACTTAGTCAGTATTTCACTATTTAGAATCTCATTAATAATACCATAAAAAATTTATATTGCAAAGTTTTTTTTGATTTTTGTGAAAATTGTAGTATTCGAAAACTAATTTAAAATATTTAGATACAGAGTATTGAGCCTAAAAATTCTAAAAAAATCAAATCATTTGTGCTATAATGTGAGTTATGGAAAAAATAGTGATTACAGCGACTGCTGAGAGCTACGAGCAGGCACGTGAGCTCCTAGAACTTGGCGTAGATCGTATTTATATCGGCGAAAAAGCCTTTGGCCTTCGTTTGCCTAAGCCTTTTTCATTCGCAGAAATGCGAAAGATTGCAGAGCTGGTACATGAGTCTGGCAAGGAATTGACTGTTGCCGTTAACGCCCTCATGCACCAAGGTATGATGGATGCTCTTCCAGACTATCTTGATTTTCTTGAAGAAATCAAGGCAGATTATATCACGGTTGGTGATGCAGGAGTTTTCTACATCTGTAACCGTGACAAACGTCCCTTCAAAATGATTTATGATGCTTCAACTATGGTAACCTCTAGCCGTCAGATTAATTTCTGGGGCAAACAGGCAGGAGCATCTGAAGCGGTTTTGGCTCGTGAGATTCCATCTGCGGAACTATTCATCATGGCTGAAAATCTTCAGATTCCAGCTGAGGTTTTGGTTTATGGTGCAAGTATCATTCACCACTCAAAACGTCCACTTCTTCAAAACTATTACAACTTTATCAAAACGGATGAAGCTGTTACCAAAGAACGTGACCTCTTCCTTTCTGAGCCAGGAGATCCAGATTCTCACTACTCAGTTTATGAAGATATGCACGGGACACATATCTTTGCCAACAATGACTTGGATATGATGACTAAACTTTCAGAACTCGTTGAACATGGTTTTGACCACTGGAAGTTGGACGGCGTTTATTGCCCAGGTGAAAACTTTGTAAAAATCACTGAGTATTTTGTGAAGGCTCGTGACCTCATCGAGGCTGGCGAATTTTCACAAGACCAAGCCTTCCTCTTTGATGAGGCTATTCATAAATTACACCCAGCCAACCGTGGTTTGGACACAGGTTTCTACGACTATGAACCTGACCGTGTAAAATAAAAATACTTCCTCCTTCGTTTGAGAGTTTTCCATTTTCAGGGAACGAAGGAGTTGTTCAAAACTTAAAATCGACAATCTTGCAAATTGGAGAAATTATGACTACAACTAAAAAACGCCCAGAGGTACTTGTACCTGCTGGAACTTTGGAAAAATTGAAAGTCGCTGTAAATTACGGCGCAGATGCTGTTTTCGTTGGTGGACAAGCCTATGGTTTGCGTAGCCGTGCCGGAAACTTTACCATGGATGAACTTCGTGAAGGTATCGAATACGCTCACGCACGTGGCGTTGATGTCCACGTTGCATCAAACATGGTTACCCATGAAGGAAATGAAAAGGGTGCTGGTGAATGGTTCCGTGAATTGCGTGATATGGGACTCGATGCCGTTATCGTATCTGACCCAGCCTTGATTGAAATCTGTTCAACCTACGCTCCAGGACTTAACATCCACTTGTCAACGCAAGCATCTGCGACAAACGTTGAAACCTTCCATTTTTGGAAAGAGTATGGTTTGACCCGTGTCGTTTTGGCACGTGAGGTTACCATGGAAGAGTTGGCTGAAATCCGTAAACGTACGGATCTTGAAATTGAGGCCTTTGTCCATGGTGCTATGTGTATCTCATACTCAGGTCGCTGTACCCTTTCTAACCACATGTCAGACCGCGATGCCAACCGTGGTGGTTGTTCACAGTCTTGTCGTTGGAAATATGACCTTTACGACATGCCATTCGGCCAAGAACGTAAGAGTATCAAAGGTGAAGTTCCTGAAGAATACTCAATGTCAGCCGTTGACATGTGTATGATTGAAAATATCCCTGACCTTATCGACAATGGCGTTGATAGCCTTAAAATCGAAGGTCGTATGAAATCTGTTCACTACGTATCAACAGTTGCCAACTGTTACAAGGCTGCTTGTGACGCTTACATGGAAAGTGCAGAAGCCTTTTATGCCATCAAAGACGATTTGATTAACGAACTCTGGAAAGTTGCCCAACGTGAATTGGCAACAGGTTTCTACTACAAGACACCAACAGAAAACGAACAACTCTTTGGTGCTCGTCGTAAGATTCCACAATACAAATTCGTTGGTGAAGTCGTAGACTTTGATCCAGCAACTATGACAGCTACAATCCGTCAACGTAACGTTATCCTCGAAGGTGACCACGTTGAATTCTACGGACCAGGCTTCCGTCATTTCGAGTGTGATATCAAAGACCTTCACGATGCCAATGGTAACAAGATTGACCGTGCACCAAACCCAATGGAACTTCTTACGATTACCGTGCCACAAGAAGTTAAACCTGGTGACATGATTCGTTCAACTAAAGAAGGTTTGATTAACCTCTACCAAAAAGACGGTTCAAGCAAAACTGTTCGTGCCTAATGACAAGTCAAATCAATGGGCTCCTGGTAGATGACCAAAGTAGATGTCAACACTACCATTCCCCACTAGATATAGTTGCCCTAAAATGCTTCGAGTGCCAGAAGTATTATGCCTGTTATCAGTGTCATGATCGCTTGGAGAAGCATAGCTTTCGAGCTTATCCTTGTCAATTGAAGCAGGACAAGGTCCTTATCTGTGGCGTTTGTAGGCATGAGATGACCATTGAGGAGTATCAAGATGTAGAAGCTTGTCCCAATTGTCACAGTGCCTTCAACCCAGCTTGTTCAAAGCACTATGATATTTATTTTGAAAAATAAAAAGATTGAAGATTCTGTTCACATGAACAAAGTCTTCAATCTTTTTTAGTTAAAGTAACTATGATTTTTAAGAGCTTTTAAGACTGGCTTAGTCACCAAAGCGACGATGAGACCTTTTAAGAGGTCAGGAATAATAAAGGGTGTCAAGCCAACAGCTACAGCTGCAGACCAGCCCATCTTTCCGAGAAAGTGCAGGCTGAGGATACCACCGACAAAAACAAGTGCATCACCCAAAACAAAAGCCACAAAGATTTTCCAAATAGGAGTCTCAGCATGCGTCAGTTTTGAAGTGACAAAGGCGAAAAATGGATAAGCCAACAAATAGCCAGCTGAAGGGCCAAAGAAGGCTTGGAGTCCACCGCCTCCACCTGCAAAAACTGGTAGACCAATAGCACCTATGATAAGATAAAGGGTAGCAGCAAGTGTCGCCTCTCTTGGTTTAAGAATGGCAGCAACAAGTCCAACAGCAAAAGTTTGCAGAGTAATGGGAACTGCACCGATAGGAATAACAATTTGAGCCAGTGCAGCAATGATGGCAGCGCCAAAAGCTGGAAGAATAAGCGACAATGTACGATTTTGTGTCATTTTTAGTTAATCTTTCTTAAATAAATAGTTAACTTATTATAGCAAGTGGTTTCAAAATAGTCAACCTAATAATAAAACGAGGTTAACTGATAAACTTAACCTCGTTGTGATATGATTTTTAGACGTTTGATTTCTTTAAGTTCAATCATGCTGATGATCTTATCTTGCTCGATAAAGATGGCTTGTCGCTCCCTGTCATAACGGTTGATGTAGCCCTTATAGGTCTTTTGATTGGATGTCAGCATGACCATTTGATTATGATCAATAGCATGATAGATATCGTTAATAAGTTGATTCTGCATTAGGTGGACAGGTTTGCTGTGACCTATTTCCACAAACTGATGAAGCTGATGCTTTACGGCTTCTAAAAAGTTTATCATGGTCATTTCCCTCGTTTCTTGATAAAATAATTATAGCATGAAAGGTGAATTTTTGTGGATAACTTCATTCTAAAACAGACAATTTTCACAGAAAAAAACGAATAAAGCTAGTGGAGGTAAGCAAATGGCAGAATTTTCATTTGAAATTGAAGAAAAACTCTTGGTTTTGTCTGAGAATGACAAGGGTTGGACTAAGGAACTCAATCGTGTGAGCTTTAATGGCGCACCGGCTAAATATGACATCCGTACATGGAGTCCAGACCATACCAAGATGGGCAAGGGGATTACCCTCAGCAACGAAGAATTCCAAGTTCTCGTTGACGCCTTCAAAAACTAAAACAAGGTCAGCATGGCGCTGGCCTTATTTTTTTGTTTAAAACGTATCAAAGATAAGTTTGAGATTGAGAATGGTTAGGACAATAGCGATGGCATAACCAAGGAAGGTATTCCACTTGGCATTGACGTGTTTTCCCATGAGTGATTTCTTAGAAGTGTAGTAAATCAAAGGGAAGATAGAGAATGGCAAGGCAATTGAGAGGAATACTTGTGAATAAACCAAGAGTTGATCCAGTATCTTTTCTTGATCGCCATAGAGAATGGCTACAATGATAACAGGTAGCAAGGCGAAGAGACGTGTGAACAAACGAATTACCCACTGTGGTAACCTCATGTGGAGGAAGCCTTCCATGACAATTTGACCAGTTAGGGTACCAGTAATGGTAGAGTTTTGACCACTAGCCAAGAGTGCCAAGGCAAAGAGAGTTGAAAGTGTTGAACTAGCAACCGCACCAGCAATCTTAGAGTCCTGAAGGGCATTGTACATTTGTGAGAAAGCTGAAATATCAGAAGCGTGGCCAAAGAAGAGAGCTGCACCCAAAATCAAGAGGAGGGAGTTAACCACAAAGGCCAAAGTCAACTGAATGTTGGAGTCCCAGGTCATGAAACGGACAGCCTTTGTCACATCTTTACCATCAGAATAGTCAACCTTACGAGTCTGTGACAAGGATGAGTGCAAGTAGAGGTTATGTGGCATAACGGTTGCACCCACAATCCCAAGTGCCAAAGTCAACTGGTTGGTGTGCCCAGCAGCATGTGGCTCAAAGAGCGCTGGCGTAGGGAGATAACCCTCGAGGATTCCCGTAATACTAGGCTCAGACAAGGCTACCAGGTAGACAAAGATAACCAAGATGGTCAAAATCAAGGTTGAAACAATAGCCTCGATTTTCTTGAATCCCAGTTTCATGATGAGTAGGAGTAGGAAGACATCTAGGACTGTCACCAGAATGGCAACCATAATTGGAATACCAAAGAGCAGGTTAAGTGCGATGGCAGAACCAAGCACCTCAGCCAAATCCGTCGCCATTAAGGCAAGCTCCAGAATCACCCAAAGCGTGTATCGCAACCATTTGGGCGAGTGGTAGGCAGTCGCTTGGGCCAGGTCCATTTGGGTCACAATCCCTAACTTTCCAGCCATTTGTTGCAACTGCATAGCGATTAAAGATGAAATTAAGATGACAAAAAGAAGACTGTACTTGTAGGTCGCCCCACCGACGACACTGGTAATCCAGTTCCCTGGATCCATGTAACCCACGGCCACAAGAGCCCCAGGTCCCAAGAAAGCCTTAAGATTTTGCCAAAAGCGATTATTATTTGGTGTATCTATGGATTGGTTTACCTCAGAAAGGGAAACCTTTTTTGAAGATGTCATAAACACCTCTTTCTAAGTCATTCTGCCTAAAAGTTGCATTATTTCTAGACAGACCGACAATTTTATTATAACACTATGAGGATGATGTGCAAGGTTTTGAAAGGTATTGACCTATCTTACATTGATGTCATAGACGACTTTTCAGAATTGACTTTTTATATTAAACTATTAGAGTAGATGATTTCATAGATGAGGGAGAAAAATAATTGAAAACATTTCAACTAACAGCTAAGAAAAAGATTACCCTGGCACTCCTAGTTATCATCGCAGTTGCTTTGGTTATCTTTATCATTAACGTACAGATGAATCAGCCAGATAACCTACCTGCCAACTACATGGAGCGCCTGAAAAATCCTGGAATGACGGGCGATTACATCGGCCTTTGGAAGTCTCGCTGGCATGAAGAAAACAAAGCCTGGCTTTATCCTGCGAAACAATACGCTATCTATGCAGTAGTAGCACTAGCTTGTCTATCAGCTTGGGTTGTTGCCTCAAAAGCAAAATTCTGGAAATAAGAAAATGCTTCTCTCGATTGAGGGAAGCGTTTTTTCATATTATCCGATGTGAGTCTTATATTGATTGAACATTTCGTCGATATCCTCTTCAACCAAGTGATAGATTTTCCAATCAAATTCAGTTCTAGCAACATCATCAACCAAGACTGTATAACAAAAATCCATATAATCTTCATAAAAATCAGAGATGAAGGGGAGGAGTGTGTCACTAATATCAGATGAATAAAGTTTTTCATCAAGATGTTTAAAGAGATAGTCTGTACCCGTAATCGTTTCACTCTTGAGTTTTTGTGCATCTTCAAGGTTAAATCCATCACTTTGGGGATTCAGAAAATCATGTTTTGCTAGCCAAGCTACGAAGACACTGAGATGAAAGGCAGCTCTTTTGCTAATCTCTAGCATATCTGATTTGCTTAGTTTTTCTGACGGTATATCATTTTCTTCACAATAAAATACAAGTGCATGATCGAAAAAATAATCTGCGCGGTCTATGGGAAAGTCTAATTGGCTTTCTTCTCTCTTTGTCTCAGGCTGTTCAATTACAGTTGATTTTTTCTTAAAAAGGGACTTCAATTTTTTAAACACGTTTATACCTCATATAAAAATATCCCATTATTCAAATAATGGGATATGATTATTATTTCATCGTTGGGAACAACAAGACATCACGGATGGTTGTTGTGTCAGTGAGAAGCATGCAGAGACGGTCGATACCGATTCCGAGTCCACCTGTTGGTGGCATACCGTATTCAAGGGCTTCAACGTAGTCGTAGTCGATGCCTGTTGCTTCGTCATCACCGAGTTCCTTAGCAGCAGCTTGTGCTTCGAAACGTGACAATTGATCGATTGGGTCGTTCAATTCGGTGAAGGCATTTCCGTACTCTTTAGTCATGATGAAGAGTTCGAAACGGTCAGTGAAGCGAGGGTCTTCTGGGTTTTTCTTAGCCAATGGAGACACAGCAACTGGGTGACCGTAAACGAATGTTGGTTGAATCAATGTTTCTTCAACGAATTCTTCGAAGAAGGCGTTGATGATGTGACCAACTTCAGTGTAGTGTTTTTCAACTGGAACATTCTTTTCTGCAGCAATAGCTTTGGCTTCATCCAAAGTCATGTCTTGCCAGAAGTCAACGCCAGTGATTTCCTTGATAGCGTCAACCATGTGGATGCGTTTGAATGGTTCGTTGATCTTGATTTCAGTTCCTTGGTAGTTGATAGGTCCGTCACCTTTAACAGCTTTAGCAGCGTGTTGGATGATACCTTCAGTCAAGTTCATGATATCGTGGAAGTCAGCGTAAGCTTGGTAAACTTCGATAGATGTGAACTCAGGGTTGTGAGTGGCATCCATACCTTCATTACGGAAGATACGTCCGATTTCGTAAACGCGTTCCATACCACCAACGATGAGACGTTTGAGGTGGAGCTCAGTCGCGATACGAAGCACCATGTCGATGTTTTGTGCATTGTGGTGAGTGATGAAAGGTTTAGCAGCAGCACCACCAGCTTCGTTGTGAAGTACAGGTGTTTCTACTTCAAGGAAACCTTGAGCATCGAGGTAGCGACGGATTTCAGAAATGATTTTTGAACGTGTGACAAAGCGGTCAAAGCTTTCACGGTTAGAAATCAAATCGAGGTAACGTTTACGGTAGATTGTTTCAACGTCTGAAAGTCCGTGGAATTTCTCAGGCAATGGACGAAGGGCTTTAGACAAGTGAGTGATATGAGTCGCCTTGATAGAAAGTTCTCCCATATCTGTACGCATAACTTCACCTTCGACACCGAGGAAGTCACCAAGGTCAGCTTTCTTGAAGATTTCGTAGTTTTCTTCACCGACAGCATCTTTACGCACGTAGATTTGGATTTGACCATCGCGGTCTTGGATGTGGGCGAAGCCAACTTTACCTTTACCACGTTTAGTCATCAAACGACCTGCGATAGTAGCAGTTTCGTTGATTTCGTGCAATTCTTCTTTTGTTTTGTCAGCGTATTTTTCTTTTAATTGACCAGATGTAGCTGTGCGTTCGAATCGCTTACCAAAAGGATCGATTCCTTGTTCAGCCAAAGCCGCCATTTTTTCACGACGGACAATCTGTTGATCGTTCAATTCTTCCATGTGTTGATTTGACATGTTAGTCCTCCATAAAATAGTCGTAATTATTGTATCATAAATCACCTTCTAAAGATAGGACAAATGATTAAATGTCAGATAAATAAAGCTAGGATTTGTCTATTTTTAGGACAAATCGTTAACTAGCATTAACCTTTGATTAGAAAGTTATAGAATTTATTGACAAATATAATAAAAAGGGTGTACAATAGCAAAGTAAGCTTCGTATGATATAAGGAGGAAATACGATGAAAAAGAAAAAATATGTTAGTAAAGCCGTGATGCTTGGCGCTTTACTAGCACCTATTGGGATGCCTACGGTATCTGTGTTAGCAGATAGCTTTTATCAAAATCAAACGAGTGCTCATGCTGCTGATATTACAAACTGGATTGCCAGCACACCTGAACAAATTACAAATAATTTGACAACTCAGAATATCAATCCACAGCAGTTAGATGGCCAACAGTACGTGATTCAATGGGGAGATACCTTGTGGGGAATCTCTCAAGCAACTGGAATTTCTATTGAAAAATTAGCCTACGATAACAATATTCAGAATATTGATCTTATCTTTGCAGGTGATGTCCTCATCTTGAAACGTGATGGTGATGTCCCAGCAGGTTACCACGTGACTGGTAATGGTTACCGTTGTGCACATTCTAAGATTGTTATCAACAACTACTATGGTGATAACAACCGAGTGATTATCAATAACAGCACTTTTGTCTCTGATGACCATTCTAAGAATACAGTGATTTACGCTCCAGATAATTCTGACAATAGCGTTTCATTCTCAAATAACACGACAAACAATAATAACGATAAAGACAAAGATACTAAAGATTCTAAAGATGGCAAGGACTCTTCTTCGTCATCATCTGAATCTAAAGATGCTTCATCAAGTTCAACAAGTGGATCATCATCTTCTGCATCAAGCTCAACAGCAAGCAGTAGTGAAAGCAAAGCAAGTACAGAAAGTTCTAAGGAAAAAGAATTGACTGATGATGCTTTCCAAGACAAGGTTCAAGAAGAATTCTCAAATATTTATCGACAAAATCGTTCAGGTAGTCCTGCATGGACTTTCTTCTTACATGCAGATGATAAGAATGGTAAAAATGTTGAATATAAGAAGGACACTGAAAGCAAAGCCCTTTACCTTCAAGGTGAAACGCCTAAGGCTCAAGATATTGTTGATGGACCTAAAGATGGTGCCAAAACTGAAGCTAATGCCAAGGCTCTTGCTCAAAAGATTTATGACGCTCTTGACAGGGATAGTAAGATGTCAGATCTTATCAAGTCAAAATATGCTCAAATTCAGGTAAGTTATAAGGGTGATAAGTGGGCTTTCAACGTTGATGTTTACAAGGAAAAAGAAAGCTCATCATCAAGCACTGAAAAATCATCAGAATCTAAGGCTTCATCAAGTGATGATTCTCAAACAGAAACACGCATGAGTTCAAGCTCATCAAGTGTTGAACGTTCATCATCAAGTTCTTCAAGCCACACTGAAACAGACTCAGAGGCAACTTTCTCTGATCTAACTGGTGATGAATAGAGAGGGGCAAGACATGTCAAAGAGAAATATCATTATTAGTGTCGTTCTTGCTTGTCTCTTGGTTACGGGAGCTGGATTTGGTGCTTTCTATTACTGGGGAACACACCATTTAGATAGTGTTGTACCTGGTAAGGTTTACCAATACTCAAGTTCTCTAAACGGTGAGGTCAATAATCGTGTCATGTATGTAGCCTTCCAAGAAGGTGGTAACAAGGCACTTGTGAGTCAAGATCGTACGACAGTGGTTAATGCTGCTAAGAGTCAGACTGATTTTGACAAGGCCTATAATGACCAAACAGCTAAGTGGGAATACAGTGTGACAAAAACAACATTGACTCTTGGTAAAAAAGAGGATGATCAATTGTCACAATGGCAGTACAACAAGGTCTTTGCTTATGGTGACCACTTCACATCAAAAGATTTCTATTACCAGATTGCCAAGGGTGGTCAGGGTGAAGTCAAACAAAAAATGACCTTCAAAGAAATTAAATAAGTGTCTGAATATGACAAGATGCATTAGGTTTGGGACAAAATGTTCCAAACCTTTTTCTATCTTCAAAACACGAATAATCTTTTCTTAAGTGGGGTCGAAAATTGAAATAAGAGGGTAAAAACGGTATAATAAGACTGTTTGGGCAATTGCATTCTGATAAAAAATAGACGAGTAAGATTGCCCCAAGACAGTTGACCTAAAGCTTACTTTTGCAAGACTGAAGATTAAATTAGGAGCTGACTGATATTGCAGTTTAGTTGTTAGATCTCTTAATTTACCTAAGCCTCTGACAAGAGAATGATATAAGAAAGAACGGACAGATGATTACCTCTATTGTTTTTGACGTTGACGATACTATTTACGACCAACAGGCACCTTATCGTATTGCCATGGAAAAATGTTTCCCTGACTTTGATATGAGTCACATGAATCAAGCCTACATTCGTTTCCGCCACTATTCTGATGTTGGTTTTCCACGTGTAATGGCAGGTGAGTGGACAACCGAGTATTTCCGTTTTTGGCGCTGTAAAGAGACCCTTTTGGAGTTTGGCTACCGTGAAATTGATGAAGAAACGGGCAACCATTTCCAAGAGGTTTACGAGCATGAGTTGGAAAACATCACCATGCTTGATGAAATGCGCATGACCCTTGATTTCCTCAAGGAAAAAAATGTGCCTATGGGGATTATTACCAATGGACCAACAGAGCACCAACTTAAAAAGGTTAAGAAGTTGGGACTTTATGATTACGTTGATCCTAAGCGTGTCATCGTCAGTCAGGCGACAGGTTTCCAAAAGCCTGAGAAGGAAATCTTCAACCTCGCAGCTGAGCAATTTGACATGAATCCATCGACGACGCTCTATGTTGGAGATTCTTATGACAATGATGTCATGGGGGCCTTCAATGGTGGTTGGCATTCTATGTGGTTTAACCACCGTGGACGTAGCCTTAAACCAGGTACTAAGCCAGTCTTTGACTTGGAAATTGATAGTTTTGAGCAACTCTTTGGAGCGGTGAAAGTCCTTTTCGACCTTCCAAATAACAAATATATCTTTGATATCAATGATAATGAAAATCCAGTACTTCAACTAGGTATCAATAATGGTCTTATGATGGCGGCTGAACGTCTTCTTGAGAGCAATATGAGTATTGATAAAGTGGTTATCCTTCTTCGTTTGAATGCGAACCAGGAAAAAATCCTTCGTATGAAATATGGAAGATAATAGAGCGGCCTCGTGTGGCCGTTTTATTGTCTAGAACGTGAGATAAGGAGTTTGAAAATGGTAGAAATCAACAACTTAAAACATGATATTGAAGCACTAAGTGCTGAACGTGAGGCTTTGAGAAAAGAGGTCGAATCACTCGAAGCCAAACGTGACGATCTCTTTGAAGGTGTTAGAGATGCAGAACAGATGAAGTGTCTTGCCTGGGATTCCTATAATGCATTATCAGACCACCTTAATACTGAAGAAAAGCAACGAGAGTTTGCTAACAACTATTGGGAACATGTTCATAGAACTGTCAAAATAGATATGGAATTTGTTTTGAGTCGTGGTCTTCGTTTTAAGCGTTTATTGTCTGAAGGACAGTATGATCTTGTCTTACAGGAACTAGACGTTTTCGAAAAGGGATTAGATGATTTGGCTCGAGGATTTGGTGTTGAATTAGACCGTTTGCCAGAGGAACCGAGTTGGAAATAATGGAAGTGAAGCTCTTGAAGTAGTAGGCTTTAAGGGCTTTTTGAGTGCAAAAAAGCGACCCTTGTTCAGGATCGCTTGTCTTATGAAGTCAGTCGATGATTTAGCTGATCTTGTTTTGTTCATCCATATAAGATGTATCATTCCAACATTTGAGAGTGAAGTGCTCGAAATCATTGGTTTCGAGAATAGTGACAGAAGCATTGTCAAGACCTCCTGCCTTACGAAGAAGACCCGGTTCAAAACCAAGGAGGGTACGGATAGAAGCTGTTAGGTTAGCTCCGTGACCAACAATGAGGACATTTTTAGCATCACTATCTTTAAGTGTTTTGACAAATTCGGCCACACGTTTGGTTGTCTGGTAAACAGATTCAGCTTGGAAGTCATTAGCACGGAAGTTGGCTAGGTTATGACGGAAGGCATCCATTTCTTTTGGATAGATGGCCTGAACGAGTGAAATTTTTTGTCCTTCCAGTTTGCCAAGCTGCCATTCACGCAAAGCTTTAGTGTAGGTAACTTTAGCTTTAGGTTTTTGAGACTCCATGATGAGCTCTGTAGTTTTTTTAGCACGTGGTAGGTCACTTGAGAAGACCAAGTCAAAATGAGTGTCACTAAGATAGTGACCTAGCTCACGTACTTGTTCAACAGATTCTTTAAGCAAAGGCGAGTCTCCCTTGGCGCCTTGAAGTCGGCCTTCCAAGTTCCACTCAGTTTTACCGTGACGTACAAAATACAGTTTCATGATTACTCCTTAATATCAGCAAATTCAGCATTAACAAAATCAGCAAGTTCTTGACTATTGATACGGATAGAGCGCCCAATTTCTCCCGCTGAGACAATAAGGAAACCAGCTTCTTGGGCAGACTGATCGATGTAAATAGGGAAATTGTGTTTTTGGCGAATTCCCACTGGGTTGTTGGCTCCGTGAACATAGCCAGTCGTTTTTTGGAGATCCTTTTGTGGAATCATTTGAACTTTCTTGTTCCCTGAAATTTTAGCTAATTTCTTTTCAGACAGGTGCTCGGTGATAGGGACGATGCCGATGACTGGTCCTGTCTTATCTCCCTTAAGGGCGAGGGTTTTATAAATGCTCTCACGTGCCACATCTTCTGGAAGCTCTCCTTCTAAACCATTGAAGGATAAGCTATCATGGTCAATTTTAGCTTTATCAAGAATTTGGTCAACCAAGGTTTTCTTGACTTTGCCTTTCTTAGCCATTGTCATATCTCCTTTTAAAGTTATACATTTCTACCATCCATTATAACACATTCGTCCGAACACGCCTAAACCAATTTGACAAGAAGAAAACCAGTGCCTTAGACACTGGTTTTTACTGACTACTAGATGAACTTGTCGAAGTAGTCTTCTTATTTTTAGTTGGTTTTTGCTTAATCTTACCAAAGAGTTTTTCAAAGGTTTTACGTTTGTTTTTCTCTGGATTGATTTGGTTAAGATCTAGGATGTTGTCGAAACCTGGAAGGCTTCCTTGAGACGTATACTGGTGAAGGTCATAGTCGATTTCAGTGTTTGGTAAAGCCTCGTAATAACCAGAATCGGTACCGTAGGCTGGAATCCAAACAGCGTCGAAGTTTTTAGTTGAAACTTCTTGCTCGAGCATGAAATAAGCACCAATATAGAGACCAACATTTTCAGCTCCAAGTCGTTTGAGCTCAGCGAGAAAGGCTTGGACACCTTGCTCCATGTTAGACATGGTTTCCTCTTCGACGTCAATCCAGTAATAAGTCGGTTTGTATGGAGAAGCATTTTTGTAGAAAATACGAGCTTCTTCCTTCATCTCCTTGACAGAAGTACCTTGAGCGTAGGAATAGACGGCAACTGGAACGTCACGTTTTTTGAGTTCTTTAATATGTGTTTTAAAAGATTTGTCGACCCCATTCGAACTAGCGGCATTGCTATCCTTACTAATCAGTGATCCACCGAAGACGCGGACGATAGCACCAGAAATATGATTTGACAAGACATCGTAATCGATATCCTGAGGTAGTTGCCACCCTGAAAGGTCGATAATGGGATTGAGTATCAGCTCCTCGTCGGAACTGCTAGATGTACTACTGGTTGTTGTTTTTGGTGTAGTAGCATAAGGAATAGCAGATTTCACGTTTTGAAGATGCGCCTGTTGTTTGGACGTATTGTGAATATTTGCAATAACTAATGCTAATCCTAAAAGAGCT
Source organism: Streptococcus sp. SR4 (assembly GCF_000517725.1). Lineage (NCBI taxonomy): Bacteria > Bacillati > Bacillota > Bacilli > Lactobacillales > Streptococcaceae > Streptococcus > Streptococcus sp. SR4. The sequence goes on from NZ_AZYW01000047.1 coordinate 138,568, forward strand.
AGAACCACGTAAACAACGATCGGTTTTATTCTTTTTCTCATTACTCCCATTCTACCTTAAATAGCGCAAAAATGCAAAATAGAATGTTTATAAATTCTGTGAGAGATATTAAAGTGACTGATTTCCAAAAAGCCTTTGTAGTGCTGACTTAGGCACATTTTATGAATAAAGGTGTTTTGAGCTATCCTTGAATTAAGTGAATTTTTCATTTATTAAAGCAAGAAATTTAGCTTAAAAGTCAGTTTCTTCCTTGAAACTAGCGCCACTAGTGGCATCAGACCAGGCGACAAGAGCTTGAGCAGAGTTATCCAGATAGGTCTTGAGAGGTTGCTTCAAATCATAAATAGTCTCCCAAAATCCTAGGACCTTTCCTTCGTTGTCGATAGCAGCTTGGTAGGTCTGGATGAGGACTTGATCAAAACTGTCTGTTGGAATCTGATAACTTCTTTCTTTGGTAGGAGATGCTAGAACTTCAGACATGATCCAATCGGGCAGATTTTCAGGCTCACGGGGGAAGAAACTACCGTCAGCGCCACCGTTGTCGTAGAGAAAGTTTCCTTGGGCATCATAGGCTGCTAATTTATAGGACAGGTGATTCAGTAGTGTTTTTAAATCATTCATATCTTCATCATAGCTTCTTTCAGGAGAAATGGCAATGCTTTGGATTGGAGACAATATTATCGTAGGATAGTATCAGTTTGTCTGAGGAAAGTATTATCTCTTGGAGCAGTATCAGGGTATAATAAAGTAAAAGAAGACTCGAGGTGAGAACATGTCAAAACTTATTTTTCTAGATGTTGATGGGACATTGGTGGATTATCATAACCGCATTCCAGAGTCAGCAGTAAAGGCAATTCGTCAGGCGCGTGAAAAGGGGCATCTGGTCTATGTTTGTACCGGACGTAGCAAGGCAGAAATGCAACCTGAATTATGGGAAATTGGCTTGGATGGGATGATTGGTGGCAATGGCTCTTATGTGGAGCATCATGGCCAAGTCCTCATGCATCAGCTGATTTCCAAGGAAGATGCAGCAAAGATTGTGGATTGGCTGACAGAACGCCATCTTGCCTTTTATCTGGAGAGCAATAATGGTCTCTTTGCTAGTCCTGATTTTCGGGAGCGGGCGCGTGAGACGCTAAAGACTTACGCTATTCAAAAGGGGCAGTCTGCAGAGTCTGTTGAGGGTAAGGAACCAGAAGATTTCATTCATGGCCTCAAGTATGGTGGGGAACTCTATCGTGACGACCTAAACAAGGTCAGTTTTGTTTTGGAGTCTTATCAGGATCACTTGGATTCCAAAGAAGCTTTTCCACAGCTTGAAGCCCATACTTGGGGAGGTCGAGGTGAAACAGCCTTGTTTGGTGATTTGGGTGTTAAGGATATTAACAAGGCCCATGCCATTGATGTTCTTTTGGAACATTTGGGGGCTAAGCGTTCGGATACCATTGCTTTCGGCGATGCCAAGATTGATATCCCTATGTTGGAATACTGTGAGGTTGGCGTTGCCATGGGAAATGGAGGCCCAGAAATCTTGGCTATGGCAGACCTAGTTACAGACGATGTTGAAGCCGATGGTTTGTACAAGGCATTTGATAAATTGGGTTTGTTGCAATAGAAAAAACTGAGTTCCTTTTTGGAGCTCAGTTTGTATTTTATGCTGGTTTACGACCGATAAATTTTTTCAAGAGATATAAGAGATAGCCAACAGCGATATACCCAGCACTGATGACCAGGACGTTTACCAAGACCTTGTTCCAACCAAATTTATTAACATTGATAAAGAAGTAGGCGAAGGGGCTATCTTTGGCACCTGGAATTGGGAGTTTTAGCACCAAGCCATTTAGAAGGGCAAAGGCAAAGTAAGACAGAGGGACCACGGACCAGTAAATTGGCTCACGTAGACGGTAGGCTTTCTTAGCATCGAAAATAAGGGTATCAAGCACCAACCCCCAAGGGACAATATAGTGGACCAAGAAGTTGCGGAGGGTCCAGAATTTCTCAGGTTCCGTAATAGGTGCCAAGAGGATATGATAGATGACTCCGGTGATGAGGATAGCCATGGTTACACCACCCTTGTAACGCAAGAGTTTGGTGTTGGTTGTCGCGTTCCCTTTTTTGAAGTCATAGATGATAAAGAAAATCAAACTAGAGAAGACAAGGATATTGGACAAAACAGTGTAATAGAGCAACATACCCCAACCATCGTCATGGATTTGGATAGAGACTCCTACCAAACCACAGAGAGCTAGTAAGATACGGTAAAATCGTGAAATAGTCATAAGCTTCCTTTTCCTAATAAATAATCTCTCTTATCATATCACATTTTTCACTAACAATTTATTGAAAATTCTAGTAAAATCAAGGTAAGAAAGACTTTAAGGAGTAATGATGTCCAATTTAATCGATTATCTTGATAAGGTTAAGGATTTGCCTTTCGACCAAGAGCCTCTAAATATCTTGGATAAGGTTTGCATCAATGAGATTGGCTACCTGACTTATGAAACATGGCTCTCAGCAAGTGATTTGAAGGAAACCATCAATTTACATGACTATGCTGAAGGGAAGGACTTAAATCCAGACTACAGCTTCATGGTGACTAAGGAACGGGTAGATTTGGCTGAAGCCATGGTCAGGTCTAGGCGTTTCGCTGGACTTAATCTAAGTGACTACTGTAGTGTCTTGGACAAGGAAGTGGAAAAGCAGTTTGCGGCTATGATTTTCAGCTTGCCTGAATTTGACTACCAGCAGATTGTCTTTCGTGGTACCGATGATAGCGTCATTGGTTGGAAGGAGGATTTTCAGTTGACCTACAGTCGGGAAATTCCAGCCCATCGCTCAGCCATGGCCTTTCTGGAGAAGTACTTGCCAAACCTCAGTGGTCATATCATTGTTTCTGGACACTCCAAGGGTGGTAATCTTGCCCTCTATTCGGCTGTACAGAGTTCGCCTGTCCTGCGTGAGCAAATAGCAGAGCTCTTGCTTCTGGATTCTCCGGGCCTGATGAAGTCCCTCTTAGAGAAGCCTTCTTACCAAGAGTTGAAAGCCAAGATGACGGTTGTCAGACCTCAAGAATCCGTTGTGGGAGTCATGCTCTACTGGGACAAGGTCGCAAAGCTCGTAGCAGCAGATGGCATAGGCATCGCTCAACACAATGTTTTGCTTTGGCAGGTTGATTTGGAAACAAATGATTTTGTTTATGAAGACCAGCCGACAGACCTAAGTCAACGCTTGAAAGAAACCTTCCAAGAGTGGATTGAGACCTTGCCCAATCAAGAACTCAAGCAAGTTTGCGATTTGGTTTTTGATACCATTCTTGATTCTGGAATTGAAAGTCTGGATGATATTGGTATCAAAACCCTTCCTAAGCTAGGTCAACTCTTGCAAGAATTCGGCAATCTCTCGGACCAACAAAAGAAGGTCTTGCAAGACGGTTTCAACCAGTTACTCTGGATATTTTGGAAGTCAGGAAATAAAAAATCTACCCTGCCCAAGCTTGAATTTCCTGATTTTATCAAGAAGTTGAGTGAATTGACAAATAACGATTAGGGGCAGCTGAACTATAGGAGTGGAGGATATCATGCCTAAAAACGTACTTATTACAGGAGCAACATCAGGAATTGGCGAAGCAACGGCGCGTGCCTTTGCTAAAGAGGGAGAAAATCTCATCCTAACAGGTCGCCGTGTGGAGCGTCTTCAAGCCTTGAAAGAGGAACTCCAAGCAACCTATCCAGACCAAAAAGTTTGGACTTTTGCACTGGATGTTACCGATATGGACATGGTCAAGGATGTTTGCCAAGCTATTCTCAAAAGTGTGGGGCAAGTCCATGTTTTAGTCAATAATGCAGGCCTGGCACTAGGCCTAACAGCCTATCAAGATTATGAAGAGTGGGATCTGCTGACCATGATCGACACCAATGTCAAGGGCTTGATGATGGTGACACGTCAGATTTTGCCAAGCATGGTAGCTGCCAATGAGGGCCATATCATCAATATGGGCTCTACGGCGGGCATCTATGCCTATGCAGGTGCAGCTGTGTAGGCAGCTACAAAAGCCGCAGTGAAAACTTTCAGCGATGGTTTGCGTATTGATACCATTGCCACAGATATCAAGGTGACAACCATTCAGCCCGGTATCGTTGAGACGGATTTTTCTCAAGTTCGCTTTCACGGTGACAAGGACATGGCAGCAAAGGTCTATCAAGGTTTGGAAGCCCTCCAAGCCCAAGATATTGCGGAGGCAGTCCTCTACGTTACCAAGCAACCACGACGCGTTCAGGTTTCAGACATGACCATCATGGCTAATCAACAAGCCACAGGGTTTACGATTCATAGGGGGGAGTAAATAGATGATAGAAACATGGCATCAAGCTGTGTTTTTTGTTTGAATTTTCCCAAAACTATGAAAGAACCTGTGAAAATGCTATAATGTAAGGGATTACGACAATGTTGAAAGGATAAGTCATGCCAGCAGTTACTCCAGAACTTGAGATAGAACGTCAATTAATCGAGCAGTTAACCTCTGGTGAGAGCCAGTGGACCTATCGCCCAGATTTAAAAAATGAAGGTCAATTATGGGACAACTTTTTTGAGAAGTTAGCTCAGAATAACGTTGCCTTACTTGCTGACCATCCCTTGACCGACCAGGAGAAGCGCCAAATCAAGAACCAGCTTAACTTCATTAACTATTATGAAGCTGCTAAGTGGTTGGCAGGTGAAAATGGTATTGCCAAAGTTGAGGTACAGCGTGAAGATGCTAGCCTTGGGACTATCCGACTTTCTGTCATCTGGCGTGATAATATTGCTGCTGGAAAATCCAGTTACGAAGTGGTCAATCAGGTGGAACGTGACAAGGCCTATCCACAAGATCAGGACCGTCGTTTAGATACGACACTGATGATTAATGGCCTTCCTCTTATCCACATTGAGCTCAAGAGTCCTCGTGTGGCCTTTTTGGATGCCTTTCATCAAATCAAAAAGTATGACCGTGAAGGAAAGTTACGTGGCATCTATTCTGCCCTCCAGATGTTTGTTGTGACTAATAAGGTGGATACACGTTATATCGCAGCTGCACGAGAGGATAAGCTCAATAAACAATTCTTGACATCTTGGGTGGATAAAGATAATAAACCCATGACCAGTCTCATGGACTTTGGCCATGAGGTCCTATCTATTCCACGTGCCCATCAGATGGTGATGCAGTATTCCGTCATTGATGATAGTAAAAAAGCCCTCATCCTCTTACGTCCCTATCAAATCCATGCCATCGAGTCTGTTCAAGATGCCTCTCGCCGACAGGAATCAGGATATATCTGGCATACCACAGGTTCTGGTAAGACCCTAACCTCCTACAAGGTGGCTCGCAACCTCTTGCAGATCCCAGCCATTCAGAAGACGATTTTCGTCGTGGACCGTAGGGATCTTGACCAGCAGACGACATCATCTTTTCTTTCTTACGCCGCTAATGATGTCATCGATATTGACGAAACGGACAATACCCATGATTTGGTTAAGCGTTTGGCAGGAAATGATAAGCGTGTGATTGTGACGACTATCCAGAAAATCACGACCATGATGCGCAAGTTCCAAGAAGGTAAATACCAAAAGGACTCGGAAAAAATCAAGGACCTCCGTGTGGCTTTTGTTGTGGATGAATGTCACCGTGCGGTCACGCCTCAGACTCAAAAGGATATCAAAGGCTTTTTCCACAATTCGCTCTGGTATGGCTTTACAGGCACACCGATTTTCAAGGAAAATAAACGCAAGCAATTAGGTGATTTGGCACAAACCACCCACCAACAATATGGCGAACGCCTCCATGAGTATACGGTCAAAGAAGCCATCCATGACGGGGCAGTTCTGGGATTTAAGGTGGACTATCGAAATACCATTATTTCGCCGATTCCTGAAGAAGACCTTCCTGACTCTGTCTATGAAGATAAAGAGCACATGCTAGAAGTCTTGGATGCTATCCTAAACAAAAGTTATCAACAGTTGGGCTTCCCAAATGGTGAGGGCAAGACCTACGAGGCCATCTTAACTGTTAAGTCCATTCCACAGGCTCAGGCCTATTACAATCTGCTCAAGAGTATCAAGGCAGGACAGGAACGTGTCAAGGTGTCAGAGCGGGTTAAGCGCGTGCTTCTTGACTTTCCAAAGGTGACAGTCACTTACTCTGTGTCGGAAAATGAAGAAGAATCTATCGGCTACCAAGAGCACATGAAGCAGGTCATGGACGATTACAATCAAGAGTACGGTACCCATTTTAATATGGCTGATTTACGTGGCTTTAACACCGATATCAATAATCGTTTAGCCAGAAAGTTAGACAAATATATTCCTCGTAAAGAGCAGTTGGATTTGGTCATCGTCGTTGACCGTCTGTTGACCGGTTTTGATGCCCCATGTCTGTCTACTCTCTTTATCGATCGTAAGCCCATGCGTCCACAGGATTTGATTCAAGCCTTTAGTCGCACCAACCGCATCTTTGACAGTAAAAAGCGTTATGGTCATATCATCACCTTTCAAAGACCAGAGGCCTTTAAAGAGGCTGTGGATAACGCCCTTAGACTCTACTCAAACGGTGGTGAAAATGATGTCACTGCTCCAGACTGGGCAGAAGAAAAAGCAAACTTTATTCAAGCCTGGATAGACTTTCAAGTAAAAGTGGAAGATGTGGAAAACTACATCATCACGATTGAGCAGGCCACTAGCCCACAACTCCGTCGTATTGCCAAGGCTTACCAAACCTTTGACAAGTATCTGGCATCTATCCGTGTCTATAGCGAATACGATGAAGCGGCTATCTATGCGGAGACGGGACTATCAGATGAAAAGCTCGAAACCTATCTAGGAATCTATCAAAATATCCTAGCAGAGCTCAAGAGTCGAGCTGAAGACGATGGTGATGATAATCTGTTTGACATCCACTACGAACTGGAATCAGTCCAAGTCGATGAGATTAACTATGCTTACATCCTGACACTGATTCAAAGTATGATTCAGCAGGAAGAAGATAGTCCACAGGCCCTCAGTGACAAAGATATCGAAACGGTTGATAACTATATCCAGAGTCTGGAACGCACCAATCCAAAATTAGCCGAAATCATCCGAAATCTGTGGAAAGAAGTCCAAGTCTGTCCTAAAGATTACCAAGGACAATCTATCACCGGTGTCTTGGACACTATGATTGAAGCCATTATCGACGACCATCTTAAACGCTTTGCCAGAGAATGGTATGTCGGACTCGATGAACTTCGTTACTATGTCCAACACTATCGTAAGGGTGCCAAGAAGCAATCTGGCGAAAGCCAGCTCACCAAGAGCCAACGTTACAAAGACTACAAAGCAGAAACAGCTGATGCCCTCAACCCGCTCAGCTACAAAAAACACATCAAAGAAGCCTACACCAAACTCATTGAAGAGGTTATTGAACCATTGAGAGTGGGGAGGTAAGAGGAGAAAATTATGAGTCAATTTCCAAAAGAAGAACTATTTGCTGATTTTTTTACAGATGATATGCTAAAAGAGTTAGGTGTAGAGTCAGAAAAAGAGTTGAAATATTGCATGGGTTCATTTGTTATGGATAACTCGATTAACAAGGAATTTTTTTCTAATTTAGACATTGGACATCCGAAAAATTTTGATACTAATGACAATCTGCCAACTGGGGGAAATGGCATTATATCAATAAAAACGATAGAGGGAAGAGGTCCAAAAGGGACGTCGCCATTCAAAAAAACAGGATTTGACGCTGGCCATATTTTAGGTAGACAGCTTTTTAAGGGTACTCGTTTTAACACTAGTAAGAAGAACAATAAAAATATATATAAGCAAACTAAATGGTCAAATCAGGGTAATCATCATACTGCCAAATGGGGGCATAATCAAAGTTACTTTGAGAACTTTATTGTATATCAAATTGAAAATAAAACCCCAGATGCAGTAGTAAAATACAGAGCTGATTTAATATACTGTAATTCTGAGGAGAAAATACCAAGAGGTATTCATATAAGAAGTAGTTGTGAGCAAAATGAAGAATTGAATTTCAATGTTTTTGTTCCAAATGTTGAGATAGAAGGATGTATAGATTATAACAATAATAATTTGGAGATTGTAAAATAATTGGAGATTAATGGAAATGAAAATTCAATATTTTAATGTTTTTTTGTGTCGAAATGGTGAAAAGACAAATTATGATTTGTCTAAATTAATTGATATAATTCGAGTATCTTCTCCTATAGAAAGAACTGTAAAGTTAGGGAGTCAGCATACGATGTTTATGAATAATAGTAGAATTCCATTACATCATGTAACAAATGGATCATCATTAGAAGGGTACGAATACCTTCCTAGAAATAGAACAGTTTGGATTGGTAAATATCGTAGTGAAAAACCATATGAGGGAAAAATAGGTGAAGAAGAAATTAAACAAATTGATGGAGACCTTTTCGAACCTAGTGTTTGTTTAGTTATTCCTACTTCACATCTCTTTTTGATGGAAAGAAAATTTTTGGGTCCTTCAATCAATCAAATTGGGGAGTACTTATCAAGTTTTATAAAGAGTAAAGTTCCTAATATTAAATATTCGGTGAAATTCGAGCCTTTGAAAACAGATAGTTTAAAACCTTTAATAGAAGCTTCTGAGAGTATCAAATCAATCGTGATTCAAATTAAAAATGAAGGTTTTCAATTGTCAAATTTGTTTCCAAATATCAACGATAGCAATAAAACTCTATTAGAAAAATTATTTGGTAATATGATTGAAGTTTCTGAAGAATTAGATATAAATACTACTACTGTAGCATTTAAAAAAAGTTGGTATAAGAGAGAAATGGATATAGAACGTATTTATAGAATTTTGAATTTATTAAACTCAGAAGATGATAACTTAATATCAGCTAAAGTTGAATTTTTAAATCCAGAAACACATGAACCTTCTGAAATAGATTTAAAAAAAGATGGGTTCTATATTCAGGAAAAGACATCTTCAAAGACTGATGATTTTGAAAAATTAGCTAATCTAATGACATCGCATTATTATGACGATCAGAATCGTATTAAGGATGTTCATTATCTTTCATTTGGTTCTTTGTTATCTGTTGATGAGAGTGAATTTGATATTGTAACTGAAAATAGCATATAAAAATCCAAAACTAGAAAGGAGATGTTGTCATGCTTAAATTTATTGATAAATATTTTTGGTGGAGTTTATCGACCATAATTGTGTTAATTGTTGCAGTGTCTCTTTTTTTAGGAAATTATTTAGAGTTATATGATTGGTTTTACAAAAATGCCTATACAAATAATACGAATTTAGTGACTATCTCAACAGTTTTTATTGGTATTTACTTTTCTTTATACAGTTTTCTATTAAGTTCAAATACAAATTCCCTTATATCAAAACTTAAGTTTAAAGAGTATAAGAGACTAGTGTCAATAGTTAATAGAGGCTTTATATCTAGTTTTATTATCGTTATATTTTCTTTTTTTAATGAAAATATCTATAATTGGGTAGGTAAAATTTATATACTGTTCCTGTTTTTTATTTTTCTCTTACTTATTGGTTCTGCGATTCAAATAGCTATTTATTTTACATTACTTTTTAGATATGATTTGAAAACAAAATATAATAGTTTTGATGAAGATATAAAAAAAGAAATTCTAGATAATGAATTACGTGAAAAATTAAAACAATTTTTAGATGAAAATTTGTAAGAGTTGAGGAGAAAAATGACCCCTAAATTTGTTTTTGGCAAAGAGAAAAATGATTGGATTAAAAGACCTCTATTATCTAATATAGAAAAAATATTAGATTACAGAGGGAGAACACCTAAAAAATTAGGTTTAAGTTGGAGCGATACAGGTTTTCTAGCTTTATCAGCTTTAAATGTGAAAAACGGCTATATTGATTTCAATGCTGATGCAAATTATGGAGATCAAGAATTGTATAATCGATGGATGGGAGATAATAATCTTCATAAAGGGCAAGTTGTTTTTACTACTGAAGCACCAATGGGAAATGTTGCACAGATTCCTAATGATGCTTTGTATATTCTAAGTCAACGTACGATTGCCTTTGAAGTTAAACATCATTTAATTAGAGAGGATTTTTTAGCCACTTTATTACGTAGCCCAAAAATATTTAATGAATTAACTTCTTTGTCAAGTGGAGGAACTGCAAAAGGAATTAGTCAAAAATCTTTGTCAAATCTCAAGATTTCTTTACCTGCATTATTAGACGAACAATCCGCCATCGGCTCACTTTTCCGTACCCTTGATGACCTTTTGGCTAGCTACAAGAACAATCTTGCTAACTACCAATCTCTCAAGGCGACTATGCTTTCCAAGATGTTTCCAAAAGATGGAGAGGCAGTTCCTGAGATTCGTTTGGATGGATTTGAAGGTGAGTGGGAAGTAGTTAACTTAGGAACATTGATAGAAAGTTATGACGAGATAATATCAGGTGTATCAGGTTTTCCAATTGCAACTTCTTCTAGAAAAGGTCTTTATTTACAGAATGATTATTTTGAAGGTGGAAGGACTGGAATAGATTTGACACTTGATTTTCATAGAGTTCCAATTGGCTATGTCACATATCGTCATATGTCAGATGATTCTATTTTTAAATTTAATAAGAATAATTTTGAAACTGATGTTTTGGTTTCTAAAGAATATCCTGTTTTTATTAATAATGATAATTCTGATATTGATTTTCTACTTTATCATCTGAATAACTCTAGGTTATTTTTAAGATTTTCAACTATGCAAAAACTAGGTGGTACGCGTGTTAGGTTGTACTATAAAAACCTTATTACTTATAAGCTTGCAGTACCGACAGTAAAAGAACAACAAGCCATCGGCTCCTATTTCTCAATACTTGACCAACTTATCACTTCTTATCGGGAAAAAATAACTCAGCTTGAGACTCTGAAAAAGAAACTCTTGCAAGATATGTTCATCTAAGGAGAAAGTGATGTATGGAGCATGAATTCATTAAGTTAGAGCACATTGATACTTCAGTTGCGGCGAAAAATTTTGCTGAATTACTTTATGATAATAAAACATATTTTTTAAATGGTAGTTGGGGATCTGGTAAGTCGGAATTTTTAAAAAAAGTGAAGAGAGGTTCCCAAAATAAACTTATTACCATTGATTTTTGGAGGTTATCTGATACTCGTTCAACTATCGAGATTGCATTTTCAAAATTACATCCTTTTTTATACTGGACTATAAGACTGGGTATTATCCTGCTAGTGGCTGTATCTATACTGATGACTAATGTTGTTGATATTGGGTTGAGTAATTATTTTGGTGGCTCAAAACCTTTGATTTTGAAACTAGGAGGAGTAGTAGCATTAATAGTTGCTGTATGGCAAGTTTTTAAGAAAAAATCGGATGAATTTTATTGTTTCTTATTAAGTAAATTACCAAAATTTTCGAAAGTCCTGATTATTGATGACTTTGATAGAATGTCTGAAAAGCAACAAGAAGAAAGTTATAAACTTTTCAGTTTGATAAATGGAAAGTTGCCTATTGTTTTTGTTGGTGATATTACAAAGGTTCATAAAAGTGATGGTAATTATTTATCAAAAATAATTGATAGACAAGTTGAACTGCCATTTGATTTGCATCCTTCTAAAATATGGAATAACTATTTTAGTGTTCTAGAAGATAAATTTAATATAGCGCTTTCTAATGATTTTAAAAAAAGAATAAGTTCTGATCAGAAGAATCTACGAGATAGAGAACACTTTAATGATTATGTCAATCAAGAATTCTTTACAAGAGGAAAGTTGGACCATGTTCAGGTTGAACAGCAATTACTAGTGATTTATACTTATTTATTTTATCCAGATTTATATATGAATCTGCTTAAAGGTGAACCAATTAAGGTGGAGAAATCAGAAGAGTCAGATTTTCAGGACATAATAAGTATAGGTCATACGCTAAAAGAACAATTATCTGAAATTCAGAGTTCAGATAATTCAGAATATCCATTAAGTTTCAAAAAGAATAAGTTAGAATATTTATTATATGAGCAGACAAGTAACCGAACAAAAATTGAGTTAGATCTACTGTTTACTAGTAACTCAGAGGAATTAATATCAGAGATTATTGAGTCAGATCAATCATCTGATTTTTACCAATACTTATCTAGTCAATTCCGAGTATTTTCTAAAAAAATGAAAAAACAACTTTTGATTATGGTAATAAAAGAATCAATGAAGTTTAAGAATAGTCCTTCAATGAATTTTATTGTTCAAGAAAGTTTGAATGAGGTTATACCTTCATATGAAAGGAATTCACCTCTGGCTGAAGATGTTATTACTAGAATTATAAGTATGTGGGAGCCTATCCTTAGAAATGAAAAGTTGGATCAGTCTGAAATCATATATTTTCTCAATAAACACGATTTACTTAGTTTTCACGAACTAGGACTATATTATTCTGATTTAAGAATAGATACTGAGACTTTTTCAAACTTACGTAGAAAGGACTTTTTTCTGTTAACCTATTTAAGTAGTAAGGGTTTGTTTGAAAAGTTTAAGTATTGGGATAATACTATTTGGGAGGCTATAGAATTATTTGATGACAGAGAATTCCTATCATTTTGGATTTTTCAATCAATTATTACGAATGAACTAGGCTATGAAGGATTTGATATTATTTCTGAGGACAAGAGGTATACTATTTGGACTGGTAGATATTTGTTTGAATCCCCTCATAAGCATACTGATTATAAGGAGTCTGTCATTTCTAAAATTAAACCGAGACTTGAAAAGATGGAGAAGGAAGGTTTCACATTTACTGAGATGGAAGACACAAGATTTAAGGTCGAGACTTAAGATTTAATGCAGAGTATTTTCAAAGGAGACAAACATGGTATCAGTAACGCAACGTATTAAACAGATTAAGCAGCCTCGTGGTGGTTATCTACCTGTTAAGGCTTTTACTGTGACGACGCTTGATGATGGTCAGGTTCTTAATGCTGAGGAGTCTATTGCGGCTAGTTTGGTTGGGACTGCTGTGGACTATCTCAGTCGTTTCATGGATGGGACAGCTGTTGAGGAGGCTTTTGAGATTTCCTTGCTTGGTGCTCGTGCCATAAGGATGGAGTCTAAGGCTTTTGGTCTTCTGGATGATGTTAAGGGGCTAGATGATTTGTCGCTTATTAAGGCTTGTCAGTTGGCAGGTTTTGATAGTGCCTTTCGTGCGGGTCCTCTGTTTTATCGTCCAGTGGAGAAGATTGTTCCAGATCAGGCGACTATTGCTAATATTCGTACCATGGTTGAGCGTAGTTTGAGCTTTTTCAAGGCCTTTGGTCCTGTGACTGCGGATGGTTTTACCATGGAAGGGGCTTATACGGCTACCATAACGACTGGTGATGGGGATTTCCTAACCAAAGATACCCTTTGGGACTTTAAAGTCACAACAGGTAAGCCCAACAAGGACCATACCTTGCAGCTACTGATTTACTATCTCATGGGTAGGCGTTCGATTCATCCAGAGTTTCAAACCATTGAAAAACTAGGCATTTTCAACCCACGTCAAAACACTATTTACCAACTTCCTATTTCTGAGATTTCAGATGAGGTCATCAAGGAAGTGGAAGAAAACGTGATTGGCTATTAGAACTAATAGGATAACATTTAAAAATACAAAGAAAGAAACATTATGTCAGAAACAACACAAACCTCCCAGTCGCTTTATCAAGCCCTGTGGAACTCAGCGGATGTGCTCCGCTCTAAGATGGATGCCAATGACTACAAGTCCTATCTCTTGGGCATGGTCTTTTACAAGTATTTGTCGGACAAGATGCTCTTTTTCGTGGCAGAGACCATGGAGGAGGAGACAGAAAGCTTGGAAGAGGCACTGGCAGTCTATCGTAAATATTATGAGGATGAGGAGACTCACGAAGACCTCTTGGCAGTTATCACTGATGAGATGAGCTATGCCATTCATCCTGACTTGACCTTTACGGCCTTGGTAGAGCGAGTGAATGATGGAAGCTTCCAGCTAGAGGACTTGGCTCAGGGCTTCCGTGATATTGAGCAGAGTGACGAGCTTTATGAAAACCTTTTTGAAGATATCGATCTCTACTCTAAGAAACTTGGGGCGACTCCACAAAAGCAAAACCAGACTGTTGCGGCTGTGATGAAGGAGTTGGCGGTCTTAGATGTGGCTGGTCATGCTGGTGATATGCTTGGTGATGCTTACGAGTACTTAATTGGTCAGTTTGCGACGGATTCGGGTAAGAAAGCTGGTGAGTTCTATACACCGCAACCTGTAGCCAAGCTTATGACCCAGATTGCCTTTTTAGGTCGTGAGGACAAGCAAGGCTTTACCCTCTACGATGCGACTATGGGGTCAGGCTCGCTCTTGCTTAATGCCAAACGTTATTCACGCCAGCCGCAGACCGTGGTTTACTTTGGTCAAGAGTTAAATACCTCAACTTATAACCTGGCACGTATGAACATGATTCTGCATGGTGTGCCGATTGAAAACCAGTTTTTACATAACGCTGATACCTTGGATGAGGATTGGCCAACTCAAGAGCCGACTAACTTTGACGGTGTTCTCATGAACCCACCTTATTCAGCCAAGTGGTCTGCCAGCTCAGGTTTCATGGATGATCCTCGATTCTCACCATTTGGGAAACTGGCACCTAAGTCTAAGGCTGATTTTGCCTTCCTCTTGCATGGTTATTATCACTTGAAACAAGACAATGGTGTTATGGCCATCGTCCTACCTCATGGGGTGCTTTTCCGTGGTAATGCCGAAGGGACGATTCGTAAGGCTTTGTTAGAAGAAGGTGCTATTGATACGGTTATCGGTCTGCCTGCTAATATCTTCTTTAACACCAGTATTCCGACGACGGTTATCATTCTCAAAAAGAACCGCACCAATCGTGATGTTTACTTTATCGATGCCTCTAAGGAGTTTGATAAGGGGAAGAATCAGAATATCATGACAGATGCCCATATTGAGAAGATTCTCAATGCCTATAAGAGCCGTGAGGATATGGACAAGTTCGCCCATCTGGCTAGTTTTGAAGAGATTGTGGAAAATGACTACAACCTTAATATTCCTCGCTATGTGGATACCTTTGAGGAAGAAGAAGTGGAGCCACTGACAGAGATTGTGGCTAAGATTAATCAGACCAATGCGACGATTGAAAGTCAGACAGCGTCCCTTCTTGACATGCTTGGCCAGCTTCATGGAACAACACCAGAAGCAGACGAAGAACTCAAGGCTTTTGTGGTAGCATTTAAGGGGTAATTGCCATCTTTCATTTACTTTTTCCGAATAATAGAAGTAGAGGGGCTAACCCTCTATTTTTTACTAAGGAGAAGTAGATGGAAAAAAGACACAAGCATGTCTCGCCGACCTTGGATATCATGGCTAAGAAGATTTTTAGCCTGCCTGAGGTGACGGTAGCATTTATTCGAGATATTTTGGATTTGGATGTTGTGGATGCTCAGATTTTGGAGGGGACACAGCTTCATAAAAAGGACTTTGATGAGGATGAGCTCTTTTCAACGTCGGTGGATGTTCGAGCCAAGTTGAATGATGGAACGGAGGTTATCATTGAGATTCAGGTGCGTAAGCAGCATTATTTTCTCAATCGTTTTCATTATTATTTGGCTAATCAGCTGGTGGAAAATGTACAACAATTACGCCAACAAGGGCAGACGCATAAGATGTATGAGCAGATGGAGCCGGTCTATGGTATAGCTATCTTGGAGAAGACCTTGTTGCCAGATGAGGAGTCCCCGATTAATACTTATTGGATGGCCAATAGTCGGACGGGGAGGCCTTTGAATGCTTACTATAAGGATGGGAAACAGCAGAACCTTCTTCAGATTGCCTTTTTAGAGTTGGATAAGTATAATAAAGATAAGCATATCAGGGATGAAGGGCGGTAGTGGCTAGAGTTCTTTGGAAATCTCCCATTTTCTAAGGCACCTAGCCGAGCGGTCACGCATGCCGATTCAGTACTGGATTCATCCAGCTGGACACAGGAGGAAAAGGCGATGATTGATGAACGCATACGTATTCAAGAAAATTATGACATGACCATGGAAACAGCAATTGATGAAGCGCGTGAAGAAGGCATAGAGAAAGGGTTAGAGCAGGGACTAGAGCGTGGACTTAAACAAGGGTTGGAACGAGGTCGTCATGAGGAGCGTTTAGAGTTGATTCGTAAGATGCTCTCAAAAGGCTTATCTCTAGAAGTTGTCTCAGATGTGACTGGTCTATCGCTTGAAGAATTAGATGGATTGTTATCGTAAAAATAGCTAAGTTACTTATTTTTTGAAAATCAGAGGCAGATTTTTGTCTCTTTTTTATTTTTTGCTGTTTAACATTTGTAATACTAAAACATTCGGAAAATAATACTTTGAAGCGTAAAATTAAAAAAGACTGTCAAACGTTTGACAGAAATCTGAGAAATAATATTTAAAACTTTTTGATCGTTTTGGCCGATAACTCTTGCTAAATAAGCCTTTATGGAAATTTAGAGTTTTTTCTTTCTTACACGTGAAAGAAATTACCTTTTTGTGCGACATTTTTAGACTATAATTTAGACGTGATAGACTGAACTTTCTAATATGACAATTTTGTTAAGGCCTTGTTAAAATGGATAGCCTAGCCTTTTTTTTTACTTTTTCATCCCTTATAATTTACTTTGGTTTATTTTTAATAAGAAAAACAACAGCATTATTAACAATCTTTAATATGAGGGAATCTTTATTTTCTTTCAAAGGACGGCTTGGTCCTAAGATAGAGAGATTGTGAAAAAAAGTATCAGGAGAATAGACTTGTTTAAAGAAAGAAAAACGAAACCAAAGTACAGCATCCGTAAATATTCTATTGGCGCAGCATCAGCCTTGATTGGCTTTATGGCTCTTGCCAATGGGCAAGCAGCTCAGGCTGATGAGGCACAATCGATTAGTGATTTGACTGATGCCTCAAATCAGGCACAGACACCTCAAACAGCCTCAACGGCACAATTGGCGACTTCCGAACCAGCATCAGTTGAGACTGTGCAAGCGTCACAGCCTGCCAATATTGCTACAGTTCAGCCTCAGGTAACAACTGTTCAAGCAGCTGAACAGACTCCGACCATTGATCAATTGGTTGAGGCAAGCAACCCTCAAACTCAAGAAACTTCAGCAAATGTCTTAACCAATGCGACTGAGAACCAAGGTCAAGGCAAGGAGTACAGCACTGATGGTTACGGTGCAAAGATGCCTTATACGACTCATGAGGCAGAGAATGCAAGTGTTGAAAATGGTGCTACAATCCAACAGTCAACGGACATGGAATCTACGGCTGTGGAAGCGACTAGCCAAACTTATGTTGAGCTTCCTAAAAAGGGTGCGGCAGTTACTTTTAATGTCACTGAGCCAGCCAATGCTTTGAATGTGCGTTATACAATACCTGATGGTGCATCAGGTCAGTTGGATGTGCAGGTTAATGGTTCAAGCGTTGGTAATCTTGATTTGTCATCTCACTCAGCATGGCAGTACCTTAAAGGGGACCATGAGTATGATCAAGCCATTGATGGTTCAAGTGCACGTTTTCGTTTTGATGAGACACGTCTTCTCCTCAAGGATATCCAATTGAAATCTGGAGATAAGATTTCTCTAGTTAAGAAGAAAGATGACAATGTCCCTTACGGTATTGACTTTATTGAGCTAGAACAGGCTCCAGCGCCTGTTGCCCAAGGTGAAAATAGTATCAGTATCGTGGATAAGGGTGCCTCTGCCAATGATGATAGTGATGACACTGCTGCCCTACTTGCGGCTGTGGAAGAAGCTAAAGCCAGCGGAAAATCTGTCTATATTCCAGAAGGACGTTTCAATTTTGATAAACAGGTTAATATCGAAGCTGATAATCTAAAAATCTCAGGTGCCGGTGTTTGGCATACACAACTACACTTTACAAGTGACAAACGCTATGGTGGTGGTATTGTCTTCGGTCATAATAGTAATGGCATTGAGTTGAGCAATCTTTATATGGATTCTAACTTGACGTCTCGCTATAACGAAGATGCACAGTACAAGGCTATCTCGGGAACACTTGGTAAGGATTCGAAAATTCACGACATCTGGGTTCAGCATTTCGAAGTCGGTATGTGGATTGGAGACTACGACCAGACGGGAAATATGAAGTATACGGACGGTCTTGTTGTTGAAAATGCTCGTATCCGTAATAACTTAGCTGATGGTATTAACTTTGCCCAAGGAACCAAGAATTCAACAGTTAAAAACTCGAATATCCGTGGAAATGGTGATGATGGTTTAGCTATCTGGTCAAGTATTTCAGATGGGACAAATGCCGCAGCTGAGGAAAATAATAAATTCCTCAACAACACCATTGAATCAGGCTGGCGTGCGGCTGGTATCGGTATTTTTGGTGGTAAGGGGCATGAAATCTCAGGAAACCTCATCAAGGACGTCTTTGCTGGAGCAGGTATCCGTGTAAACACTGTCTTTGCAGGTCACAATTTTGACCTCAATGATTCTGGAATTAAGATTCATGACAATACCATTCTACGTTCAGGGACAACTAATGACCTCTATAAGCTCCATCGTGGTGCCATTGATTTCCAACAAGTTCGTGGAACAATCAAGAATGTCGATGTCTATGATAATAAACTATTGAATACCTTGGCTGAGCCGGTGATTACCAAAAACTTTGAGATGGGTGACAATGGTAATGGAGAAATCCGTTTATCTAATAATACGATTGACAATAAGGCGACGATTGTTGGGGCTGTCTCAGCAGTTTCTCCAACAAAACCTGAACCAAAGCCTGTCAATAATCCAGTCTCCGAGACTTCAGTTTCTGAAGCACTGAAGAGTGAAGCAAGTTCAAGCACTCCAGTTTCTGAAGCCTCAACTAGTGAAGTGATCTCAGAGTCTTCAGTTTCAGAAACACCAAAGAGTGAGGCAGGTTCAAGTACTCCAGTTTCTGAAGCATCAACTAGTGAAGTAGTTTCTGAGACTTCAGCATCAGAAACACCAAATAGTGAGGCAAGTTCAAGTACTCCAGTTTCTGAAGTATCAAACAGTGAAGTAATTTCCGAGACTTCAGTTTCTGAAGCACCGAAGAGTGAGGCAGGTTCAAGCACTCCAGTTTCTGAAGCCTCAACTAGTGAAGTAATTTCTGAAACTTCAGCATCAGAAATACCGAAAAGTGAAGCAACTTCAAGCGCCCCAGTTTCCGAAGCATTGACTAGTGAGGAAAGTTCAACAGACCCAGTTTCCGAAGTATCTAACAGTGAGGTAATTTCCGAGACTTCAGTTTCAGAAACACCAAAGAGTGAGGTAGGTTCAAGCACTCCAGTTTCTGAAGCATCAACTAGTGAAGTAATTTCTGAAACTTCAGCATCAGAAACACCAAAGAGTGAGGTAGGTTCAAGCACTCCAGTTTCTGAAGTATCTAACAGTGAAGTGATCTCCGAGACATCAGTTTCAGAAACACCAAATAGTGAGGCAAGCTCAACCGCTCCAGCCTCTGAGTCACCAAAGAATGAGGAAACTTCAGTAGCTTCATCTACTAGTCAGGTTGACGTAGCAATTACTTCTGATAGCCCAGAGAAATCTCCAACTTCAGAAAGCACACAAAAAGATCCGATAAGTGAGGTTTCTTCAGAAGTTATTGAAAAAGGTTCAACAAGTCAGGTTGATGTCAAAGTTTCTGAATCTCCAACAATAGCACGTAGATCTGAAGTTGTCAGCATCTCACCAAATAGTCAGGTCGCTTATAACAATGACCTAAAAATCTCTGTAACAAGCAGTCAGCTCGCCTCAGAAGCTATTCGCTATAATTCTCTTCTGAATGAGAAGTCTGTGGATATGATTGCAAGTAAAGTTATGGCGGTTATGGCCTCTGAAACATTAGCCTCAGAAGCGGCATCACTTACAAGCTCTGAAGGTGTTGCCAAAGAGATTAGCAGTGATTTGTCAGAATTGGCGGAAAGCAAGAAGGATGACACACCTAAGAATGTCGCTCGTATTGATAAAGCAACTGAGGCAAAACAGGTGGCCAAGAGTTCTGAAAGCCAAGCTAGCACTTCAAAAGAAAAAGGTAAGTCTAATACGACAACGGTCTTCCTTCTTGTCGGAGTTGCTGCAGCACTAAGTATATCTACAGTTTACCTTACAAAACAAGGTAAAAAAGCAGGTAAATAGTAGGTAAGAAGCATCCATTAAAATGGGTGTTTTTTATCTATGCCAAAAAATACCAAGAAAACAAATGTCGTTACAATGACAGAAGCAGATGCCCTAGCCCAAGGTAAACGACACACGTCTAAAGAGTAATACAAAAGCTGGACATCTTGTCCAGTTTTTTTGTAAAACGACTCAGATTTTACCACTTTTATCTGAAAATTTGATATACTGAGACTATCAAAGATACTTGAAAGAGAGGTTAATTGACTCTTTTTCAGTACAAGAAAGGAATAAAAATATGATTTGGATTATTATTGCCATTATCGTTGTTCTTGTAATTTTTGTTATTGCAAGTTATAACGGCTTGGTTAAAAGCCGTATGCAGACTAAGGAGGCATGGAGTCAAATTGATGTTCAATTGAAACGTCGTAATGACCTTCTTCCTAACTTGATTGAGACTGTTAAGGGATATGCAAAATACGAAGGTTCAACGCTTGAAAAAGTAGCAGAGCTTCGTAATCAAGTAGCAGCTGCGACTTCACCAGCAGAAGCTATGCGTGCTAGTGATGAATTGACACGCCAGGTTTCTGGAATCTTTGCGGTAGCTGAAAGTTACCCTGACCTTAAGGCTAGTGCAAACTTCAGCCAGCTTCAAGAAGAGTTGACGAACACTGAAAACAAAATTGCCTATTCACGCCAACTTTATAACAGTGTAACTAGTAACTACAATGTGAAATTGGAAACATTCCCAAGCAATGTTATTGCTAAGATGTTTAGCTTTAAGGCTGCTGAATTCCTTGAAACACCAGAAGAAGAAAAAGCTGTTCCTAAGGTTGATTTCAGTGGACTAGGTAACTAATATGTTATTTGATCAGATTGCTCGAAATAAGAGAAAGACTTGGCTTTTGCTCCTGGTCTTTTTCCTCTTGTTGGGCCTTGTTGGTTACGGTGTCGGCTATCTTTGGTTAGGTTCAGGCTTTGGTGGTTTGATTCTTGCTCTAGTTATCGGTTTTATCTATGCCGTTACCATGATTTTCCAATCAACCAATGTCGTTATGGCTATGAATGGTGCACGAGAGGTTGATGAACAAACCGCTCCAAACCTTTATCATGTGGTTGAGGATATGGCTATGGTAGCACAAATACCGATGCCACGTGTCTTTATTGTCGATGATCCTTCAATGAATGCTTTTGCGACGGGGTCTAGCCCTAAAAATGCTGCTGTGGCTGCTACGACAGGTCTTCTTGCGGTTATGAATCGTGAGGAACTTGAAGGAGTCATAGGGCACGAAGTCAGCCATATTCGTAACTATGACATCCGTATCTCGACTATTGCAGTTGCCTTGGCATCTGCGATTACCATGCTAGCTGGTATGGCTCGCAATATGATGTTCTGGGGTGGAGGCCGTCGCCGTAATGATGATGACCGTAATGGAAGTAGTGGCTTGGAGATTATTCTTCTCATTATTTCCTTGATTGCCATTATCCTTGCGCCTTTGGCAGCTACCTTGGTTCAGTTGGCTATTTCACGTCAGCGTGAATTTCTAGCTGATGCTTCTAGCGTCGAATTGACACGTAACCCACAAGGTATGATTAATGCTCTCCTGAAACTTGATCATAGTGAACCGATGCAACATCACGTAGATGATGCTAGCGCAGCTCTCTATATCAATGATCCTAAAAAGGAATCTGGTTTGCAGAAGCTCTTTTATACGCACCCACCGATTTCAGAACGGGTGGAACGCTTGAAACAAATGTAAAAAAAGTGAGACTGATGACACTTCTAAGGGTGTTTATCAGCCTCGCTTTTTTAGTTTGATTCAATATAAAGGTTGCTAGCAACAGTTTCTGGAATTTGAATTTCTTTTCCATCAATATTCAGGCGGTAGAGTTGTGTAAAAGGGTCAAAGCCTTTCAAGGTAAAAGTTACTCCAATTTTAAGACCGACAGTTTCCAAATAATGGAGTAAATCAATTTGATCCTGAACTCGACGAAGTACATAGTTTCCAGGAGTTAGGTCTTGTGTAAAAGTCTGGTTGTAGATTTCCTCTATGAGCTGGCCTGATTTGGGGATTTGCCCACCGTGTGGACAGGTTTGGGGGTAATTGAGTAGGCGGTCAAGGGCATTGATAAAGTGATCAGAGACAGTATGCTCTAAAATTTCAGCCTCTTGATGAATTAGGTCGCAAGTATATTGCAAGTGGTCCACCAAAAAGACTTCGATGAGACGATGTTTCCGATAGAGTTCAGCGACATTGATTTTACCAGTTTTCGTTAGAAGATAGCCCTTGACTTTGTCTTTAATGATGAGGTCTTCTGAAATCAATTTCTTAATCATTTCCGTCACAGCAGGTGGAGACACCTGCATACGGTTTGCGATTTCCTTATTGCTTATTTTACCTTCTTCAGTACCAATCTCATAGATACATTTGAGGTAGTCTTCTTTATTAGGTGTCATTTCTCTTCCTTTGAAAATAGTCTCACCTTAGTATAACAGATTTATCATAAGAATACAGAATATTTCTTAGATGAGATTTTTACTGATTCAAGCCTTGGGTGATTTTATCCAGATTATATTTCATCATGTTGTAGTAGCTATCACCGTCTTGCCCTTTTTCAGCAATAGAATCTGTAAAGATCTTTGCATAAATAGGAATATTGGTATCCTTAGATACTGTTTTCATAGGGCGTTCATCGACACTAGATTCGACAAAGAGAGCTGGTACCTTTGTTTGGCGTAGTTTTTCCACGAGTATTTTGATTTGGTCTGGTGTGCCTTCTTCTTCTGTATTGATTTCCCAGATGTAGGCAGATGGTATGCCATAGGCTTTAGAGAAGTATTTGAAGCATCCTTCACTAGTGACAATCAGTTTTTTCTCATCGGGAATCTTGTTAAATGTCTCTTTAGCTTCTTGGTCCAGTTTACTAAGTTTGTCAGTATAGGATTTTAGATTCTTTTCGTAGTAGGTCTTGTTTTTAGGGTCCTTAGCAATCAGTTGCTTGGCAATATTTTGAGCATAAATAATCCCATTTTCCAGATTAAGCCAAGCGTGGGGATCTTCCTTACCTTTTTCTGATTGACCTTCAAGGTAAATTACCTCAACACCATCACTAACTGCAAAATAATCTTTATTTTCTGTCTTATGAGCATTCTTGACTAACTTAGTAAACCAAGCATTTCCACCAGTTTCTAAATTGATGCCGTTGTAAAAAATTAAGTCAGCTTGTGAGGTCTTCTTTACATCATCAGGAAGAGGTTCGTATTCGTGAGGATCCTTACCAACGGGGACAATAGAGTGGAGAGTGATTTTATCTCCAGCAATATTTTTGGTGATATCGGCAATAATGGAATTGGTCGTAACGACTCGTAATTTATCCATGTTACTGCCTTGTTTATTGGTACAAGCTGTTAGAGTAACTACCGCTAAAAGTAGTAGTACTATTGTTGATAGTATTTTTTTCATATTATTTTCATCCTATTTTTTATTGTTTAGAAGTTTTATTCATGCCACTTTGTTTTGGGGCGATGAAAAAGCTGATGAGAAAGAGTAGAGCAGACGTTAATACAATGCTCGAACCAGCTGCAATATTAAAACTATAGCCGATAAAAAGACCTAGAACAGATGCCAGAGCCCCCAATCCTGATGAGAGAAGAATCATTGTTTTTAGGCTATGAACATAAAGGTAGGCAGTGGCAGCCGGTGTAATTAAAAGTGCCACAATAAGAATAGTGCCAACACTCTGCATGGCAGTTACAGAAACCAAGGTTAGAATAACCATAAGTAAGTAGTGGTAGAAGGTGACCTTAACTCCCATAGACTTGGCCAAAATTGGATCAAAGGATGTTAGGAGTAGAGGGCGAAAGAAGATTGTAATAGTTGCTAGTACGAGAAGTGAAACGATAATCGTTATCCACATATCCATGTCTTGTACAGCTAGAATATTCCCGAAGAGAATATGAAAGAGATCTGTGGAACTATTAGCAACACCGATGAGAATAATACCGAGAGCTAGAAAGCTCGAAAAGGTAATCCCAATTGCCGTGTCACTCTTAATAATGGAATTGCTTTTGATATAGGTAATCATTGTAGAAGCTAAAAGTCCAAAGATGATGGCTCCTATGAAAAAGTTAATACCCAAGATAAAGGAAATGGCTACCCCAGGTAGAACCGCATGTGAAATTGCATCACCCATAAGTGACATCCCTCTTAGAATAATAAAACAACCAACAGCACCCCCGACAATTCCAATAACTAAAGCCGTTATAAGAGCATTTTGTAAGAAGTGGAAATTTAGCAAACCATCAATAAATTCAGAAATCATTTACATCTCCTTTATAAAATAAACTGTTACCGTAGGTTTTACGGAGATTATCCTCATTAAAAATAAGATTAGTAGGCCCACTAGCAATCAGTTTACGATTTAGGAGGATAACTTGGTCAAAATAATGAGGAACTTTGCTCAAATCATGGTGGACAATAAGAATAAGCTTACCTTTGTCCCTAAGTTCTCTCAAGGTGTTCATGATAATATCTTCGCTAACGGAGTCAATCCCTACAAAGGGTTCATCTAATAAAATAATATCAGCCTCTTGTACAAGACAACGAGCGATTAGAACACGTTGAAATTGACCTCCTGATAATTGGCTTATTTGTCGATGAGCCAAATCATTTAGACCGAGTAGTGTTAAAGCATCTGTGACCTTAGACCAATCACTCTTAGATAGACGTTTAAAGAACTTGGTTTTGGGATAGAGTCCTAGAGAGATGCACTCTCTGACAGTAATCGGAAAGTTAAAATCAATATCAGCCTTCTGTGCAACATAGGAAATACGATTCAATTGCTGATGAATAGGTTGTTTATTGAAAAGGATTTTTCCAGAGTGAGGAATAATACCAATTAATGCTTTAATTAGAGTTGATTTACCAGCACCATTTGGTCCAATAATTCCAGTAATACTAGGTCCCTCCAAGTTTAAGGTGATATTATCCAGAGCTAATGTCTGTTGATAAGACACATTAATATTTTCAATTTGAATCATTAGCTACCTCCTTGAGTTTAATATACTTTAAAATAATAATTAAGTCAAGTTAACTTTTATAATTAACTTAACTGAATTATGTAGTGTTATCAAGATGACAGAGGATAGTGAATGAGAGTACATTTTTTATATCAAATATTCAGCCTGATCAAACTGTTTGATATTTGGGAGAGGCTACAAGGAACATTATTTTTACAATTTGTACGATTTCACTCTGTATTTCAAGAAATCTTTAGTTTTTATTTTTTAAAACTAGTCATATTTCCTTATTTCTGGCATAATAGATATATGAAACTAACGATTCAACGAATGGCTCGAATTGCCATTCTGTCAGCTCTGGCGGTAGGATTGCGGTCAGCATTTATAGGATTGCCAAATATTCAGCCTATTACAGCTATGTTTTTTGTGGCTGTTCTTTATTTGGGTTTGGTTGATGGTCTATTGATTATGGCTTTAACCATGTCCATCTCAGGATTCATCTTTGGTTTTGGTCCTTGGGTCTTTAATCAGATTCTGACCTTCGGCGTCTTGATGGCTTTTTGGAGTTTGATGGCACCTAGGTTATCACTTGTCTGGCAGATTGCTTTGGTAACTCTTTTGTCCTTTTTCTATGGGGTTCTCCTTGATTACGGGTATGGCCTTCTATTTAAAAGTGGGATTACCTTTGTTATTTCTGGTCTACTTTACGACACCTATCATGCAGTATCGACGCTTCTATTTTATCCATTCATCCAGTCTATTTTTAGGAGGTTTTTGAAATGAAAAAATTATTAACCTATCTCTTTCTTGCCTTATCACTTGTTACCCTAGCAGCCTGTGGAAAAAATGAGGCAGCTAAACTTACTAGCAGCACAAACAATCATCAGTCTAAGGTTCAAGGTCAGGTGACTTTGATTTTGAAAACTGACAAGGAAAGTAAGAAAAAATCAGTAGAAATCCAAAAAGGGGATACAGTACTTGATGTCTTGGAAGAGGTCTATCCTGTTCAAGAAAACGATGGCTTTATCACTGAGATTGATGGTATTTCTCAAGATAAAGATAGGGGCATCTATTGGATGTTTGATGTTAATGGGAAACTTGGTGAAAAAGCAGCCAACCAACTTAAGGTTGAAGATGGCGATGAAATCAAATTCTATCAAAAAAAGTATAATTAAGATTCTGAACTCTGTTTCAGAGTCTTTTTTTAATAAAGTTCGGAAATGGGCTTAAAAAATTGTTTGAAAAAGTCGGAAAATTGCAAAATAACTGACGATTTAAAGGAAAATAGTTTACTTTTGTTTTAAAAGTGATATGATAAAAGGGTACTACATAAAGTAAGGAGAATACGGTTTGGCTTTTAATAAATTGGAAAGCAGTAACAACCAGGAAATCATCTCTGAAGAAGTTGGTATCTTGAAAGAATTGTTGGATGATGCAACACGAGGCATGGCTGGAGAGCAAGGTCTCACAACTATCCAACATTTGGTTGAACTTTATGATGAAGGTGACTATGTGGCCCTTACACAAGCCATTTCAGAAATGACGAATGACGATATGGTCGTTGCATCACGTTATTTCTCTTTGTTACCTCTCTTGATTAATATCTCTGAAGACGTGGATTTGGCTTATGAAGTCAACCACAAGAACAATATTGATGAATCTTATCTAGGTAAGTTGTCTGAAACCTTTGATGTTGTCGCTGAAAGTGATAATGCACGTGACATTCTTGAACATGTCAATGTCGTGCCAGTTTTGACAGCCCACCCAACTCAGGTTCAACGTAAAACTATGCTTGAATTGACTAACCACATTCACGAACTTCTTCGTAAGCATCGTGATGTTAAGGCTGGTCTTATTAACAAGGATAAATGGTATGCAGATTTGCGTCGTTATGTAGAAATTATGATGCAAACAGATATCATTCGTGAGAAAAAACTTAAGGTTAAAAACGAAATCACTAACGTTATGGAGTATTATAACTCCTCATTGATTAAGGCGATTACGAACTTATCACATGAATTCAAACGTTTAGCAGTTGAAAAAGGTATTGAACTCGACAATCCAACCCCTATTACTATGGGTATGTGGATTGGTGGTGACCGTGACGGGAACCCATTTGTAACAGCAGAAACTCTTAAACTTTCTGCAACATTGCAAAGTGAAGTTATCCTCAACTACTATATCGAAAAAGTTGATAATCTTTATCGTTCATTCTCACTTTCATCACGCTTGACTGAGGTTTCAGATACAGTAGCAGAGATGGCGAAACATTCTCCAGATACATCTGTTTATCGTGAAAATGAACCCTACCGTCGTGCTTTCAGTTACATCCAGTCTAAGTTGATTCAGACACTTCTTTTCTTTAAAAAAGGAAACTTCAATAAGGAAAGAGTTGCTAAACGCCTTTCTGAAAATGTTCGTCTGGGTTCAGCTTCAACAGGTGAAGTAGTAGCTGATTACGTGCAACAACGTCTCAGCCAAAGTCTTCAAGCTGTCTCACAACAAACAACAGAATTCTACGAAACAGCAGATGCCTTCCATGATGATCTTTTGGCAATCAAAAATTCACTTCTTGAAAACGACGATGCTGTCTTGATTTCAGGTGATTTCGAAGAGCTTCTTCAAGCTGTAGAAGTCTTTGGTTTCTATCTTGCTACAATCGATATGCGTCAAGATTCAAGTGTTCATGAAGCATGTGTAGCAGAGTTGCTTAAATCTGCAAATATTGTTGATAACTATAGTGAATTAACAGAGGTTGAAAAAGTTGCGGTTCTTCTTAAAGAATTGCAAGAAGATCCTCGTACCTTGTCATCAACTAATGTGCCTAAGTCTGAAACACTTGAAAAAGAATTGGCAATCTTCCGAACTGCTCGTCTCTTGAAAGACTATATCGGTGAAGATGTCATCAAACAACATATCATTTCTCACACTGAGAGCGTTTCTGATATGTTTGAGTTGGCTATCCTTCTTAAAGAAGTTGGCTTGGTTGATACAGAACGTGCGCGTGTCCAAATTGTTCCACTTTTTGAAACTATCGAAGACTTGGAAAACTCTAATGATATCATGAAACAATATCTTGGTTATGATATCGTTAAACGTTGGATTAAGAATAGCAACAACTACCAAGAAATCATGTTGGGTTACTCAGATTCTAACAAAGATGGTGGTTACTTGTCTTCAGGTTGGACGCTTTACAAAGCTCAAAACGAATTGACTAAGATTGGTGAAGAGCGTGGCATTAAGATTACCTTCTTCCATGGCCGTGGTGGTACTGTCGGTCGTGGTGGTGGCCCATCATACGATGCTATTACGTCTCAACCATTTGGTACCATTAAAGACCGTATTCGTTTGACTGAACAAGGTGAAGTTATCGGTAATAAATATGGTAATAAGGATGCTGCCTACTACAATCTTGAAATGCTTGTTTCAGCTGCCCTTGACCGTATGGTAACACGTCAAATTGCGGACCCAGATGAATTGGTTGATTTCCGTGAAATTATGGACGGTATTGTTAATGATTCTAATGTTATCTATCGTGATCTTGTCTTTGGAAACGAACATTTCTATGATTACTTCTTTGAAGCAAGCCCTATTAAAGAAGTGTCAAGCTTGAATATCGGTTCTCGTCCAGCAGCTCGTAAGACTATTACTGAGATTTCTGGTCTTCGTGCGATTCCTTGGGTATTCTCATGGTCACAAAACCGTATCATGTTCCCAGGTTGGTATGGTGTGGGTTCTGCCTTTAATCGCTTTATCCAAGCTGAAGAAGGCAACCTTGAGAAACTTCAACATATGTTTGAAACATGGCCATTCTTCCGTTCACTTTTGTCAAACGTGGACATGGTGCTTTCAAAATCAGACATGAATATCGCCTTCCACTATGCACAATTGGCAGAGAGTGAAGAAGTACGTAGTGTCTTCAATATTATTTTGGATGAGTGGCAGTTGACTAAGGATGTTATTCTTGCTATTGAAAAACATGATGGCTTCCTTGATGAAAGTCCATCGCTTAAAGCAAGTTTGGACTTCCGTTTGCCATACTTCAATGTCTTGAACTACATCCAAATTGAATTGATTAAACGTCTTCGTAACAATGATTTGACCGATGACGAAATTAGCCTTATTCACATTACCATCAATGGTATTGCAACAGGTCTTCGTAACTCTGGTTAATAAAGTAAAGTTCATCACTTTGGTGGTGGGCTTTTTGTTATGGTGAAAAATCTGTTATAATAAAACCATGATTGCTATGGAAACGATTGAAAAGCTGTCCAAAGAAAAGCTCCCCATGATAACGGTCTTGGCGGGCGAGGATTTAGGGCAGTATAGTCAAGCAAAAGAAAAATTTTTAAAACAAATTGGTTTTGATCCCAGTGACTTAACCTATTCTTATTTTGATATGTCTGAGACTGATTATCAAGATGCTGAGCTCGATTTAGAAAGCATGCCTTTTTTTGCAGATGAGAAGGTGGTCATTTTTGACCATTTCACGGATATGACTACTGCTAAAAAATCGTATCTGGATGAGAAAGAGTTGAAGCGCCTTGAAAATTATTTTGAGTCTCCTGTTGAAACAACACGTCTTGTCTTAATGTCTGCAGGAAAGCTAGATGGAAAGCGTCGTTTAGTCAAACTACTCAAGCGTGATGCCATGGTGCTTGAAGCCAGTCCCTTAAAAGATGCAGAACTTAGAACCTATTTTCAAAAGCAGGCGCATCAAGAGGGGCTTACATTTGATACAGGAGTCTTTGAGGAACTTTTGATTAAGTCAAATTTTGACTTTTCAGATGTTCAAAAAAACTTAGCTTTTCTAAAGGGGTATAAAACGGAAGGAAATATCTCATCGCAAGATATTGCTGAGGCTATTCCGAAAAGTTTGCAAGATAACATTTTTGATATGACGCAACTTCTTTTGCGAGGACAGATTCAGAGTGTTCGTGAATTAGTGCATGATTTACGGCTTCAGGGTGAAGATGAGATTAAGTTGATTGCTGTGATGTTGGGACAATTTCGTACCTATTTACAGGTTAAACTCTTATCTGCTCAAGGCAAAAGTGAGCAGCAGATTGTTTCAAGTCTGTCAGATTATTTAGGGCGTAAAGTCAATCAATTTCAGGTTCGTTTTGCTCTGAGAGATAGTCGTCCCTTATCAGTAGCATTCTTAAAAAAGACGATTAAGATTTTAGTAGAGACAGATTACCAGATAAAGACAGGAACTTTAGATAAAGATTACTTGTTTGATTTAGCATTTTTAAAAATCGTATCAAACCGCTAGAGATTTGGAGTTTTCTTTGATTTTGTAAGCAAAATTTTTGAAAGCTCTACCACTTTACGGTAAAATGAAGAAAAAATGAAAAGAGGACCTTTACTATGGCAATTATCCTTCCAGACCTTCCTTACGCTTACGATGCTTTGGAACCATACATTGATGCTGAAACAATGACTCTTCACCACGATAAACACCACGCAACTTATGTAGCAAATGCTAATGCTGCTCTTGAAAAACACCCAGAAATTGGTGAAGATCTCGAAGCACTTTTGGCTGACGTGGAACAAATTCCAGCAGATATTCGTCAAGCACTTATTAACAATGGTGGTGGACACCTTAACCACGCACTTTTCTGGGAACTCTTGTCTCCTGAAAAACAAGAACCAACTGCAGAAGTAGCAGCTGCTATTAACGAAGCTTTCGGCTCATTTGAAGCCTTCCAAGAAGCTTTCACAGCAGCAGCAACAACTCGTTTTGGTTCAGGTTGGGCATGGCTTGTTGTTAACGCTGAAGGTAAGCTTGAAGTCGTTTCAACAGCTAACCAAGACACCCCTATCTCAGATGGTAAGAAACCAATCTTGGCACTTGATGTTTGGGAACATGCATATTACCTAAACTACCGTAACGTACGTCCAAACTACATCAAAGCTTTCTTTGAAATCATCAACTGGAATAAAGTTGCTGAGCTTTATTCAGCAGCTAAATAAGTTTAAAATTATCCTCACTATTGGGGATAATTTTTTTGTAATATGATTGTAAAATCTCCTTGCTTTTTAGTGAATTATAGCTTAAACTATTATTGTTATGAAAAAAAAGAAAAAACATTCAAGCAAAAAGTATAGTGGAAGCCGCCGAAAAACTAAAGATAAAAAGAAAGATTCGGTAAAACAAGACCTTCAAAAAGACGTCCAAAAAGACACTAAAGATACTAAAAAAGATGTCAAAAAAGGCGCCAAGAAAGACAAGAAAAAATCATCGAAAAAAGATGCTAAAAAGACTTCTAAAAAATCAGTAGACAAGAAGTCAGCTGAGGAAACAGTAGTAGCAGTTGAACACAAGGAAAACGAAGCAAAAACTGAAACCTTGGCACTTAGAAGTAAGCGCTCTAAGAAATCTAAAGCTAAATCAAAATCATCTCGTGATGATAAAAAAGCATATCTTATCTTAGCCTTCCTAGGTGTTTTGGTAATTCTTTTGTTTGTTGCCATGCTTGCTTTAGCAGGACGTGGTAAACAAGCTGGTCACACTGGTGGCCTTGGAAATATCTTCGGATCTAGTTCTAAAGTCACTAAAAAAGAAGACAAAGAAAAAGAGGAAAAGGTAACTCCAACAAATAAATCAGCCGAAGCTAAACAAGCAGTCATGGAAGCAGATGCAGATACTATGTATGGTAATGGCTTGTATTATGATTATGCTAACATGACATTGAACCAAGTAGTTGAAGCATTTATGGCTGACCAAGGTATTGAGTCTAGCCAAATTGCCTTTTCATATAAAAATACCAAGACAAATGAGCAATTCTCTATGAATGATACTCAGCCAATGACTGCAGGATCAACTTATAAATTGCCATTAAACATGCTTGTCATGGATGAGGTTAATAAGGGTAAACTTTCTTTAACTGAACGTTTTGATATTACTAATACTGAGTATGAATACCAAGGTGAACATGATAATTATGTTGCTGCTTTCGGTGGTTCAATGACTATTCCAGAGATGCAAGAATATTCTCTTGTATACTCTGAGAATACTCCTGCCTACGCTTTGGCGGAACGCCTTGGTGGTATGGAAAAATTCTATGGCATGCTCGATAAATACGGTAAATCAAAAGGTGAAGTGAAGACTATCCAAATGCATGGTAATAAGACAACAACAGATTATTACATTCAAGTTTTGGATTATCTCTGGAAACATCAAGATAATTACAAGGATATTCTCCACTACATTGGTGAGTCATTCCCGAATGAGTACTACAAGACATATCTTCCTAATCTGACAATTTATCAAAAACCAGGTTATGTCCGTGAAGCACTTAACGTTGATGCTATCGTTATGGAAGATACACCTTATATGGTTGCAATCTATACACGTTACCTTGGTGGATCAACTGAAAATTCAGATGAAATCAGCGGTTGGGGTCTCCAACAATTAGGAATGCTCTCTTATGTCATTAATGAGTGGCACCGTGTCAATATGAACTAATAAAGAAAAGCCGAATTTATCGGCTTTTTTTCTATATAATTGAACAAAAAGTAAGAAGTACTATCCCTAGAAAAAGAAATGGGACAAATGCGATGCATTCCTTGAGATTTCTTTGTAGAAGGAAGTAAGCTAGTCCTAATAGGCAGGCAATTTCGATAATAAGTAGTATTTTTGAAAATGGGAAAATTAGTGAGGCACTTGCTAAGTAGAGAAAATCTCCTTCCCCAATATTTAGATGTTTCATATAAGAAAGGATGGCGAGGATTATCCCCAAGGCAAATGAGAGGTAGTAGTTGCCCATGAATAAGAGTGGGACTGTTCCAACTATCCAAATCAGAAGCGGATAGGATTTATGTTTCAAATCAAAAATTGATAGACAAAGGCTGAAGTAAAGAAAGTAGGTTACTTCAAGACTCAAAAAGTCATAGAAATATAGCAGGCATATTCCCCCACAAAATAGTTCCATAAAGAGGTAACGAAAAGGGATAGGAGTCTGACATGAACGGCATCGAAATCTTAAGAAAAGTTGTGAGAGGATAGGGATCATCTCGAAAAAACGCAGCTGATGCTTGCAATGGCTACAGTGACTTCTAGGGAAAATAATCGACCTCTCAGGAAAACGATCACAAATTAGTCCGATGAATGAACCAAAAGAGGCTCCTAGAAAAAAATAAATAATACTTAACATACCTAATTATTCGAAAAAGAGTGAGAAAAAGCATTTTACTTGCATCTTATTTAGAAATATTCTAAAATAAAAGTATAAATAATAGTAATTCTAAATAAGGAGTATTAATATGGTAGATTCAATTAAAGAAACAATCAATGAAACAGTTAACCAACAAGCTGAAACACCTTCATATACAAAAACTAAAGCAGTTTTGAATCAAGCAGTCGCTGATTTGTCTGTAGCAGCTTCAATTGTTCACCAAGTTCATTGGTATATGCGTGGTCCTGGTTTCCTCTATCTTCATCCAAAAATGGATGAATTGATGGATAGTTTGAATGCTCACCTTGATGTTGTTAGTGAACGTTTGATTACTATTGGTGGGGAACCATACTCAACTTTGGTAGAATTTTCATCTAATTCAGGCTTGACTGAAACTACTGGGACATTTGATAAACCAATGTCTGATCAAATCCAATTATTGGTTGATACATACAAATATTTGTCAGTATTGTTCCAAGTTGGTTTGGATATCACAGATGAAGAAGGAGATGCTCCTTCAAATGATATCTTCACTGCAGCTAAATCTGAAATTGATAAGACAATCTGGATGTTGACTGCAGAACTTGGACAAGCTCCAGGCTTGAGATAGGCATTTTTGAGTTAAGATGATTGTCAAGAGTTCCTCTAAAAGTGTATAATAGACGTAAAATACTTTTAGAAGAAGGGAGGCGGCGATATGTCTGAGCATCGACGTAGTCTAGGCGTTTATGAAGATGTCCTAACTCAGTTAAAAGCTAAAGGAATTCGGTTGACGGAATCTCGTAAAGCTGTTATTCGCTATTTGATGATGTCTGATCAACACCCTAGTGCAGATGTGATATATTATGACCTACTCCCTGACAATCCTGGGATGAGTTTGGCGACGGTCTATAACAACCTAAAGGTGTTGGTTGAAGAAGGGATTGTCTCTGAAATCAAGGTTAATAATGATAATACAACCTATTATGATTTTATGGGACATGACCACTTAAACATTGTTTGTGAAAAATGTGGTCACATTACTGACTTAGACTTACCGATTCCGTCTTTCAAGGAAGAGGTAGAATCACAAACTGGATTTCGCATTACTCGTGAACAGATGATTTTACATGGGATTTGCCCGAATTGTCAATAACCTGAGTCTAAATGACTTAGGTCTTTTTTTGAAGTATACAATAATCTGTAAAGGTTTTCAAAACTATCTTGTCATGGCAGAAGCTTTTTGCTAAAATATTGCTATGAAAACTTTATATGACGTTCAACAGTTGTTGAAACAGTTTGGCATAGTAGTTTACCTGGGAAAAAGGCTCTATGATATCGAAATGATGAAGATTGAATTAGAAGCCCTCTACCAGAATGGTTTGGTGGACAAGGACAGCTACCTTACTGCTGAAATGATTTTACGACGTGAACATCGCATTGAAATGGAGAAAGAAAATGAGTAAAAAACTCTTGGGAATTGACCTTGGTGGAACAACTGTTAAATTTGGTATTTTGACTTCAGAAGGTGAAGTGCAAGAAAAATGGGCGATTGAAACAAATACGCTTGAAGGTGGTCGTCACATCGTCCCTAATATCGTGGAGTCTTTAAAACACCGTTTGGAAATGTACGGACTTACTGCAGAAGATTTCATTGGAATTGGTATGGGTTCTCCAGGAGCTGTTGATCGTGAAAATAAAACGGTCACTGGTGCTTTCAACTTGAACTGGGCAGAAACTCAAGAAGTTGGATCTGTCATCGAAAAAGAACTCGGTATTCCATTTGCGATTGATAATGATGCTAACGTTGCTGCCCTCGGTGAACGTTGGGTTGGTGCTGGTGCTAACAATCCTGATGTTGTCTTTGTGACATTAGGAACAGGAGTTGGTGGCGGCGTTATCGCTGATGGTAACTTGATCCATGGTGTTGGCGGTGCTGGTGGTGAAATTGGCCACATTATCGTTGAGCCTGAAACAGGATTTGAATGTACTTGCGGAAACAAAGGATGCTTGGAAACTGTAGCTTCTGCAACAGGTGTCGTACGTTTGGCACGTCATTTAGCAGAAGGATATGAAGGTGACTCTTCTATTAAAGCTGCTGTAGATAATGGTGAGCAAGTAACAAGTAAAGATATTTTCGTTGCCGCTGCCGAAGGCGACAAGTTTGCTAATAGCATCGTTGACAAAGTCTCTGAATACCTCGGACTTGCAACAGCAAATATCTCAAATATTCTCAACCCAGATTCAGTTGTCATCGGTGGTGGTGTTTCAGCAGCCGGTGAATTCTTGCGTAGCCGTGTTGAAGGATACTTTACACGTTATGCATTCCCACAAGTTCGCCGTACAACAAAAGTGAAATTAGCAGAACTTGGAAATGATGCTGGTATCATCGGAGCTGCTAGCCTTGCACTTACAATTGATAACTAATGAATGACAGAAGGTGTGTCTGACCAATTATAGGTGGACAGCACCTTTTTCTTGTTGAAAAACGTTTACAATCAGCTGAGCTCTGCCATTTTGTTGAAAATGTGGTATACTTTAAAAGTTGAAATAAAAATTAAAGAGGAAAAAATGACTAAACTTAGAGAAGATATCCGTAACGTAGCCATCATTGCCCACGTTGACCACGGTAAAACAACACTTGTTGATGAATTGTTGAAACAATCACACACTCTTGACGAGCGTAAAGAGCTTGATGAGCGTGCAATGGACTCTAACGATCTTGAAAAAGAACGTGGAATTACCATCCTTGCTAAAAATACAGCCGTTGCTTATAACGGTACACGTATCAACATCATGGATACACCAGGTCACGCGGACTTCGGTGGAGAAGTTGAACGTATCATGAAAATGGTTGATGGGGTTGTTCTTGTTGTCGATGCCTACGAAGGTACAATGCCTCAAACACGTTTTGTGTTGAAAAAAGCACTCGAGCAAAACTTGACACCTATCGTTGTTGTTAACAAGATTGATAAACCATCAGCTCGTCCTGAAGAAGTTGTTGATGAAGTTCTTGAACTTTTCATCGAGCTTGGTGCTGATGATGATCAGTTGGAATTCCCAGTTGTGTATGCTTCAGCGATTAACGGAACATCATCATTATCAGATAACCCTGCTGATCAAGAGCACACTATGGCTCCAATCTTTGACACTATTATTGACCACATCCCAGCTCCTGTAGATAACTCAGACGAGCCTCTTCAATTCCAAGTGTCACTTCTTGACTACAATGATTTCGTTGGTCGTATCGGTATTGGACGTATCTTCCGTGGAACTGTAAAAGTCGGTGACCAAGTTACCCTTTCAAAACTTGATGGAACAACAAAGAACTTCCGTGTTACTAAGCTTTTCGGTTTCTTTGGTTTGGAACGTCGTGAAATTGAAGAAGCAAAAGCTGGTGATTTGATTGCCATCTCAGGTATGGAAGACATCTTCGTTGGTGAAACAATTACACCAACTGATGCTGTTGAACCATTGCCAGTTCTTCGTATTGACGAACCAACACTTCAAATGACTTTCTTGGCTAATAACTCACCGTTTGCAGGTCGTGAAGGTAAACACGTGACATCACGTAAGGTTGAAGAGCGTCTCTTGGCAGAGTTGCAAACAGACGTATCTCTTCGTGTTGATCCAACTGATTCACCAGATAAATGGACTGTCTCAGGTCGTGGGGAATTGCACTTGTCAATCCTTATCGAAACAATGCGTCGTGAAGGATACGAACTTCAAGTATCTCGTCCAGAAGTTATCATCAAAGAAATTGATGGCGTGAAATGTGAGCCATTTGAACGTGTTCAAATTGATACTCCAGAAGAGTACCAAGGTTCTATCATCCAAGCCCTTTCAGAACGTAAAGGTGATATGCTTGATATGCAAATGGTTGGTAACGGTCAAACACGTCTTATCTTCCTTGTGCCAGCTCGTGGACTTATCGGATTCTCAACTGAATTCTTGTCTATGACACGTGGTTACGGTATCATGAACCATACCTTCGACCAATACTTGCCAGTTGTTGCTGGTGAAATTGGTGGACGTCACCGTGGTGCCCTCGTATCTATCGATACAGGTAAAGCGACAACTTACTCAATCATGCGTATTGAAGAACGTGGTACAATCTTTGTTAACCCAGGTACTGAAGTTTATGAAGGTATGATTGTTGGTGAAAATGCTCGTGAAAATGACCTTGGTGTCAATATCACTACAGCAAAACAAATGACAAACGTGCGTTCAGCAACTAAGGACCAAACGGCTGTTATCAAGACTCCACGTATCTTGACTCTTGAAGAATCACTTGAGTTCTTGGATGACGATGAGTACATGGAAGTAACGCCTGAATCTATCCGCTTGCGTAAACAAATTTTGAATAAAGCAGAGCGTGATAAAGCCAATAAACGTAAGAAAAAAGCAGCAGAAGCTGAATAATATATAGAGAGGAGAAGAGATGTTTTATCTGATTGTTGCTATATTGATTGCATCATTCTATTTCTTTATTGCACCAAAGTCGGTAAAAAACACCATGAATCTTCTCTTTGTCATGGCTACCTTAGCATTGCTCCTACTTTTAGCAGTGCTATCAATCATTAAATTCTTCAGTTTACCTGGTGAGTTCTTTGTTACGGTGGGAATGCTTGTATTGAGCTATTTCACCTTGAAAGATTTTTTCGCTATGTCAGAGCTTAATCATGAAAAAGCTGAACATGAAGATAAATAAGTAGCATGAGATTAAAAGTCAATCGAATAGATTGGCTTTTTCTTTTGCCAAGAAGAGGTAACTCCTTGAAATAGCTTGGGATAAAGGGTAAAATGATTATGATACAATTTGAGAGAATGGACGAATTATGAAATCAGTAACACAATTTGAAAATAAAAAAGTTTTGGTCCTTGGTTTGGCTAAATCTGGTGAAGCAGCTGCCCGCCTATTGGCTAAGTTGGGTGCTATTGTCACAGTAAATGATGGTAAACCATTTGAGGAAAATCCGTCAGCACAGGCGCTTCTTGAAGAAGGGATTAAGGTTGTCTGTGGCGGACATCCTCTTGAACTTTTGGATGAAAATTTTGAACTAATGGTGAAAAATCCTGGAATTCGTTATGACAATCCAATGGTAGCTCGTGCACTTGAAAAAGGCATTCCTGTTTGGACTGAAGTGGAATTAGCTTACCTAGTATCTGAAGCACCTATTATCGGTATTACAGGCTCAAATGGTAAGACAACAACGACAACTATGATTGCTGATGTCCTAAACCATGGTGGCAAATCGGGTGTCTTGTCTGGAAATATCGGTTTTCCTGCGTCAGAAGTTGCACAGTCAGTTACTGCTCAAGATACCTTAGTTATGGAATTGTCTTCTTTCCAATTGATGGGGATTGACAGCTTCCATCCACATATTGCTGTGATTACTAACTTGATGCCGACACATATTGACTATCATGGTAGTTTTGAAGAATATGTGGCTGCTAAATGGAATATTCAAAATCAGATGACTGCGGATGATTTTGTTGTTTTGAACTTCAATCAAGATTTAGCTAAGGAATTGGCTACACAAACTAAAGCACAAGTAGTTCCATTCTCAACAGTGGAAAAAGTAGATGGTGCCTATCTTGAAAATGGTGGTCTCTACTTCAAAGGTGAATTGGTGATGCAAGCCGATGAGATTGGCGTTCCTGGTAGTCACAATGTTGAAAATGCCTTGGCAACTATAGCTGTAGCAAAATTGTCAGGTATTTCAAACCAAGCTATCAAGGAAACTCTCGCAAGCTTTGGTGGGGTTAAGCACCGTCTCCAATTCGTTGACACTATCGATGAAGTGAAATTCTATAATGATAGTAAGTCAACAAACATTTTAGCGACACAAAAAGCACTTTCTGGTTTTGATAATAGCAAAGTCATTTTGATTGCCGGTGGTTTGGACCGTGGTAATGAATTTGATGAACTCATTCCTGACATTACTGGTCTTAAGAAAATGGTGATTTTAGGAGAATCAGCTCCCCGTGTCAAACGTGCTGCTGATAAAGCGGGCGTGACTTATCTTGATGCCAAAGATGTGGCAGATGCGACACGTATTGCTTTTGATCAAGCAAGTGCAGGAGATGTTGTCTTGTTGAGCCCTGCAAACGCAAGTTGGGATATGTACAAGAATTTCGAAGTGCGTGGTGACGAATTTATCACAACTGTTGAGCAATTGAAGGGATAGTCTATGGCAAAAGCGAAAAAGATTGTTTTTACCGGTGGTGGAACCGTTGGACATGTGACTTTAAATCTTATCTTAATTCCAAAATTTCTCAAAGATGGATGGGAAGTGCACTATATCGGTGACAAGCACGGGATTGAACATGAGCAGATTGATAAATCTGGCTTAGATGTGACTTTCCATAGTATTGCTACAGGTAAACTACGTCGTTATTTCTCATGGCAAAATATGTTGGATGTCTTTAAAGTTGGTTGGGGAATTCTACAGTCTATTGCAATTATTGCCAAGATTCGCCCCCAAGCACTCTTTTCAAAGGGTGGATTTGTCTCAGTGCCACCGGTAATTGCTTCTAAATTATTAGGAGTTCCTGTATATGTGCATGAGTCTGACCTTTCTATGGGCTTGGCCAATAAAATTGCCTATAAATTTGCGACTACTATGTTTACGACTTTTGAACAATCAAAAGGATTGGCAAAGACAAAACATGTAGGTGCTATTACAAAGGTAGGAATGGCGACATCTAATCAGTCTGGTGCCCTTGATAAGATTAAAGAACAGTTTGATGACAACTTAAAAACTGTCCTTTTCATTGGTGGTTCAGCTGGTGCAAAGGTATTTAATGATTTTATTAGTAATACTCCACAGCTGACTGAAAAATATAATGTCATTAATATTTCTGGGGACTCTTCATTGAATACCTTAGAACGTCATCTTTATAGAGTTGATTATGTGACAGATTTGTACCAACCTCTTATGGATACGGCAGATTTAGTTGTAACTCGTGGTGGCTCAAATACGATTTTCGAATTGTTGGCTATGAAAAAACTTCATTTAATTATTCCTTTAGGGAAAGAAGCTAGCCGAGGAGACCAACTTGAAAATGCTGCCTATTTTGAACGAAAAGGCTACGCACGTCAATTACAGGAAACAGAATTAAGTTGGGAAACCTTGAATCATGAGCTTGAACAACTTGTTGAACATGCAGAGACTTACAAAGAAGCGATGGCTAAATCTGATGAAATCACTTCTCCTGATGATTTTTATAACCTATTAGTGACTAGTATTTCAAAAAAATAAAGGAATTTCATGGCAAAAAAGGATCAAGAATCACAAGAAAAACAAGTTCTTACAGAGTGGCAGAAGAGAAATCTCGAA
The DNA here is from genome assembly GCF_000517725.1 of Streptococcus sp. SR4. Lineage (NCBI taxonomy): Bacteria > Bacillati > Bacillota > Bacilli > Lactobacillales > Streptococcaceae > Streptococcus > Streptococcus sp. SR4. The sequence goes on from NZ_AZYW01000047.1 coordinate 179,270, forward strand.
TTTTTGAGAAAAAAAGAAACCGAAGATTCTGAAGAATTTGCGAATGGAAAGGTCGTTCATTCACAAGAAGCGACTTCAAATGAGAGCCAGCCACCAGTGAAAAAGAAGGTTAAAAAGAAAAAAAAGACCAAAAGGAAGAAACGAAAAAAAGGTAATACAACTAGTAATATTCCAATTGCACAACAAAATCTTGCAGGACTAGTTGTTTTTATCGCTGCACTCCTAATCGTATTTTCACTTTTCTTTATTTCACCTTGGTCAAAACAAAAGGTTCTCACTGTATCAGGAACAAAAAATGCTTTACCAGAAGATGTGAAAGTTGCAAGTGGTATTCTTGATACAGACTATATCACTCATGTCTTTTTCAACCAAGGAAAGGTTGCATCAACTGTTGAAAAAACTAATGTTTGGGTTAAAAAGGCTACAGTTACATATAGTTTTCCAAATCAATTTAATATTGCAGTAAAAGAATACCCAATCGTGGCTTATCGTCAAACTACAAATGGTTATGTTTCTATTCTTCAAAGTGGTAAGACAGGAGGAACAGTTTCAACTAGTAATCTACCTGATAAATTCATCACCTTAAAGATGGATGACGAGAAGAAAATCGAAGAGTTAGTAAAAGAATTAAATAAACTTGATACAAAAATCAAGAATAATATTCAAATTATTAATCTTACGCCTACTAAAGCAACTTCAGATTTACTAACGATTGAGCTGTATGATGGCAATTCCATTCGTGTTCCACTTTCTCAATTAACAGTTAAGCTTCCTTACTACGAGAAAATTAAGAGTCAACTTTCAGATGGAAGTATTGTAGATATGGAAGTTGGACTTTATACAACGACTCCTGAAGTTGAATCATCAAAAACTGATGGGGATAAAAAGAAAGATAAAGATAAGACTGATAAAAAAGAAGAAAATGCAACTTCTGAAGAAGGTCAAGATACTACAACATCAACGGAAAAGCATTCTGAAGAAGAAACTATTTCTGAAAATTCAGGTATTCAAACAGAAGAAAATCCACCAGTTGGTCAGGAAACAACTCATCGGACTTCCCCTGCTCAAGGCTAATATTGAATAATAAAAAACGTAAAATGCTGACATTTTACGTTTTTTTATGGTACAATAGTATCCGAATAATTCTGTTTTTATACAGTTTACAAAGATATTGAATGGAAAGATTGAGAGGTCGAGTGAATGGCTAGAGATGGCTTTTTTACAGGATTAGATATAGGAACTAGCTCGATTAAGGTTCTTGTTGCTGAGTTTATTGATGGATCAATGAATGTCATCGGAGTAAGTAATGTTAAGAGTTCTGGTGTGAAAGATGGCATCATTGTTGACATTGACGCTGCAGCGAAATCAATCAAAACAGCTATTGAACAAGCAGAAGAAAAAGCTGGGATTGTTATTGAGCAAGTGAACGTTGGGCTTCCAGCTAATCTTCTTCAAATTGAGCCTACACAAGGTATGATTCCTGTAACAAGTGAATCAAAAGAAATCAAAGATGAAGATGTTGAAAGTGTTGTTCGCTCAGCCTTGACAAAGAGCATTACACCTGAGCGTGAGGTTATCTCACTAGTTCCTGAAGAGTTTATTGTTGATGGCTTCCAAGGAATTCGTGATCCTCGTGGAATGATGGGGATTCGTCTTGAAATGAGAGGTCTCATATACACAGGTCCAACAACAATTCTTCACAACCTTCGTAAGACAGTTGAACGTGCTGGTATTCAAGTAGAGAATATTATCATCTCTCCTCTTGCAATGACACGTGCTGTTCTAAATGAAGGTGAACGTGAGTTTGGTGCTACTGTTATTGATATGGGTGGCGGTCAAACAACTGTTGCAAGCATGCGTGCTCAAGAACTTCAATTTACCAATATTTATTCTGAAGGTGGCGAGTACATCACTAAGGATATTTCAAAAGTTTTGAAGACTTCAATGCAGATTGCTGAAGCACTTAAGTTCAATTTTGGTAATGCAGATATTGAAGAAGCAAGCGAAACAGAAACTGTCCAAGTAGAAGTTGTAGGTGAGAATTCACCAGTTGAGATTACAGAAAAATACCTTGCTGAGATTATCTCAGCTCGTGTGAAGCATATCCTTGATAGAGTTAAACAAGACTTGACTCGAGGACGTCTACTTGATTTGCCTGGTGGCATTGTCCTTGTAGGTGGAACAGCTATCATGCCAGGTGTGGTTGAAGTTGCTCAAGAAATTTTTGAGACAAATGTTAAACTTTACGTGCCAAATCAAGTTGGTATCCGTAATCCAATGTTTGCAAATGTGATTAGTCTTGTTGAGTATGTTGGTCTTCTTACAGAAGTTGATATCATCGCGCAACAAGCTGTGTCTGGTGAAGAGTATCTTCGTCGTAAACCAATCGACAATGAGGCTCCTGCCTTGAGTTTTGATAGAACTCCTGCTCCAGCACCTCGAGTGGCTCCTCAACCAAATCCTATTCCAGTTGAGAATACCATTGAGGTACCTCTGCCAGTTGAAGAAGAAAATCATGAACAAAAACAAAAACTTGGTGATCGTGTTCGTGGTATTTTCGGCAGTATGTTTGATTAATTGAATCTAGTAAAAGCGAGGAAATAAAATGAGTTTTTCATTTGATAGCGCATCAGTTCAAGGTGCGGTAATTAAAGTTATCGGTGTCGGTGGAGGTGGCGGAAACGCCATCAACCGAATGATTGAAGAAGGTCTTGCTGGTGTTGAATTTATTGCAGCTAATACTGATATTCAAGCACTCAGCTCTTCTAAAGCAGAAACAGTAATCCAATTGGGTCCTAAATTGACTCGTGGCCTTGGTGCCGGAGGTCAACCTGAAGTTGGTCGTAAGGCAGCTGAAGAAAGTGAAGAAACACTTACAGAAGCACTTACAGGAGCTGATATGGTCTTTATCACTGCTGGTATGGGTGGTGGCTCTGGTACAGGGGCAGCACCAGTTATTGCACGTATTGCGAAAAGCTTGGGTGCATTGACAGTTGCAGTTGTGACACGTCCATTTGGATTCGAAGGTAACAAACGTGGTGCCTTCGCTGTCGAAGGTATTCAAGAGTTGCGTGAGCAAGTTGATACCCTTCTTATTATCTCTAACAATAACCTTCTTGAAATCGTTGATAAGAAAACACCACTTCTTGAAGCTCTTAGTGAAGCAGATAATGTTCTTCGTCAAGGGGTCCAAGGTATTACGGACCTTATCACTAACCCAGGTTTGATCAACCTCGACTTTGCCGATGTGAAAACAGTTATGGCAAATAAAGGTAATGCACTTATGGGTATTGGTATTGGTTCAGGTGAAGAACGTATTGTTGAAGCTGCGCGCAAAGCAATCTATTCACCACTTCTTGAAACTACTATTGATGGTGCAGAAGATGTTATCGTTAACGTAACTGGTGGTCTTGATATGACGCTTACAGAAGCAGAAGAAGCATCTGAAATTGTTGGTCAAGCAGCTGGTAGCGGTGTTAACATTTGGCTTGGTACATCAATCGATGATACATTGAAAGATGAAATCCGTGTAACTGTTGTTGCAACTGGAGTTCGTCAAGATCGTGCTGAAAAAGTATCTGGTATGAAAGCTCAGCCACGTAAAGTGACTACAGCTCCTTCACAACCATCAGCTCCTGCTCAACAAGTTGTTCAAGAAGAGCAACGTCCAGTTTCTCAACCTTCATTTGAACGTCAACCAAATTTTGACTATAATGAAACACCTTCAATGCCTCAAGCAGGAGTTCGTCCTGCAGCGGCAGCTCCTCAACAAGAGCAGTCAGCTTTTGGTAATTGGGATTTGAGACGTGATAATATTTCTCGTCCTGAAACTGGTCAACTAGATAGTCAATTGACTATGTCTACATTCTCAAGTGATGTTGAAGATGATGATGAATTGGAGACACCACCATTCTTTAAAAATCGTTAATAATGACTATAGAAGAGAATAAAAATAATGTTTATCAAGCGGTAAAAAAAGCTTGTGATAAGGCTAATCGCTCTAGTGATGATGTCAATATTATTGCTGTAACCAAATATGTTTCAAGTGATGTCGCTGAAGAATTGGTTAAAACAGGAATCAAGCACATTGCTGAAAATCGCGTTGATAAATTCTTAGATAAGTATCAAGCTTTAAAAAATTATGATTTGACTTGGCACCTTATTGGTACCCTGCAACGTCGTAAAGTAAAGGATGTTATTAATTTAGTTGATTATTTTCATGCTTTGGATTCTGTTAAATTGGCAGAGGAAATTCAAAAGCGTGCCGACCACACTATTAATTGCTTCCTACAAGTTAACGTTTCAGGTGAGGAGTCAAAACATGGTTTTTCACCTGAAGAACTTGATACTGTTCTAAAACAAATTGAAAATCTTGATAAGATTTGTATAGTTGGACTCATGACTATGGCTCCAATTGATGCAGATGCTCAAGAACTTGATAAGATTTTTGCTGAGACAAATGAACTTAGAGAATCAATTCAAGAGAAAAAACTAAAGAATGTTCCTTGTGATCAGTTAAGCATGGGGATGAGTCGAGACTATGACATGGCTATTCAGAATGGATCAACCTTTGTCAGAATAGGCAGTGCATTCTTTAAAGAGAACGGAGAATAACCTTATGGCATTAAAAGACGCAATTGATAAAATTGTTTCATATTTTGATACCGACGAAGTAACAGATTATGAAGATGCTGCTAAAGAAGAGGCTAAAGAACGTCCAGTGAAAGCACAGAAACCTGTGCAGACACGACCTCCTCGTCAGCAACGTCAACCTGAGCGTTCTCAGGCAACAGTCCCTCCTCGTCGCCAACATGTTCATTCAGACTTACAGGAAACTCAAGTCCTTCGTAGTTTACCTCTGAGTCGTTCACAAGCAAATCAGGGACCACAACAGATGAATACAACTAAAACAACAATTGCAATTAAATATCCTAAAAAGTATGAAGATGCTCAGGAAATTGTAGAATTATTGATTGAAAACGAATGTGTTTTAATCGATTTTCAATATATGTTGGAAGCGCAAGCTCGTCGTTGTCTTGACTTTATCGATGGTGCTAGCAAGGTACTTACAGGCAACTTGCAAAAAGTTGGCTCTTCAATGTATTTGCTTACGCCAATTAATGTCGTTGTTGACATCGAAGAGATTGGGTTGGCTCACGGCAACCAAGAAGCTAATTTTGACTTCGACATGAAGAGACGTTAAACGATGTCTGTATTACTTTATGTTATTTGGGCACGTGTTGTTAACGTGATAGAGATTCTTCTTGTAGTCTATGCTTTGTTGTCCTGGTTTCCAGGAGCTTATGATACTAGCCTTGGAAGAATCATTAGACAAATTGTTCAACCGATTCTCGCACCATTTCGTCGCCTGAATTTAACTTTTGCTGGTATTGATTTTTCAATATTGGTAATTGTACTTCTACTAAACTTTTCACTTAGAATTCTTAGATTTATTCTACTCTGATGTCAGATATAAAAAATATTGAACAACATTACTCGTTAGATGAACGTCCTTTTCTAGAGAAGGTTAGGGGATTTTGTCAATTAGTTGATGATAGGTACAGTCCTTACTTAACTGATTTCTTGAATCCTCGTGAAATTCAGATTGTTGAAGAGTTAGCTCATTACTACAATTTAAAATTTTTTGTGAGTTCTACTCTTGAATCTGAAGAGTATGGAAGAGTTATTCTTGCTCCCGAATATTACGAGCTTGATGACGATGACTTTGAAATTAAACGACTAGAAATCTCTTATGCGAGACAGTTCAATAAATTGACACACCCAAAAGTTTTGGGAGCACTGATTAATCAACTTGGTCTTGACCGTCAAGTATTTGGAGATATTATTCTTGATGAAGAAGGACGCGTTCAATTTTCCATTGCTTCTCATTTAGCAAGTTATGCGATAATGACTATTACTAAGATTGGTAATGTTTCGGTTACTCTAAAAGAAGTAAGTAAAGACGATTGGATTTCAAATCAAGAAAATTATTCACAATCTTTTGTTTTACTTTCCAGTATGCGTCTTGATAATGTGTTGGCGACGGTACTAAACCTATCCCGTTCTAACGCCTTAAAACTTATTGCTTCTGGAAAAGTTAAATTAAATTATAGACAAATTGAGAAGGCTAATCAGACGGTTATGATTGGTGATATGATTTCGGTTAGAGGTTATGGTCGATTTCGACTAGCTCAACGAGACGGATTTTCAAAGTCCGGGAAAGCTAAAATCGTTATTGAAAGTCTGTTAAGACGGAGAAAAAAGTAGTTATTTAATTTAAACCATCAGATATGGTAATGAAAAATAAAGGAGGCCTGTAATGGCTATTACAGCACTTGATATTAAAGATAAACAGTTTACAACTAAATTTCGTGGATATAATGAGCAAGAAGTTGATGAATTTCTTGATATTATTGTAGATGATTACGAAGATTTGGTTCGTGATAATCGTGAACTTGCTGCTCGTGTAAAAGAGCTTGAAGAAAAATTGGCTTATTTTGATGAAATGAAAGAATCATTGAGTCAATCAGTTATTTTGGCTCAAGAAACAGCTGAAAAAGTTAAAGCTTCAGCGGCTGACGAATCAGCTAACTTGATTAATAAGGCTAACTTCAATGCTACTCATTTGGTTGAAGAAGCTAAATCTAAGGCATCTGAAATTCTTCGTGATGCAACAGATGAAGCCAAACGTGTTGCCATCGAAACAGAAGAACTTAAGCGTCAAAGTCGTGTCTTCCACCAACGCCTATTGGCTGCAGTTGAAGGTCAACTTAGCTTAGCAAGTGCTCCAGAATGGGGTGAATTGTTGCAACCAACAGCTATTTATCTTCAAAATTCAGATGCTGCCTTTAAAGAAGTTGTTGAAAAAGTTTTGGATGAGCATGTACCTGATTCAAATGATGCAGCTTCATTTGATGCAACTCGTCAATTCACTCCTGATGAAATGGCTGAACTTCAACGTCGCGTTGCTGAAAGTAATAAGCAAGTTGAAGATTTCTCTAGTCCAGAAGTTGATGAAACCAACGAAGTTGTCTCAACTCCAGTTGATTTTGGTATTCCAGATACTTTCGAGAGTGAAGTGGCAGATTTCCCAACTTCAGCACCAGTAGATGAAGATTTTGATTTGCAACCTGAGTCAACAGGTGAAATTAATCTTAACGAAACACAAACGTTTAAATTGAATATTAGCGAATAAGAAAAATACAACTTACCAAGTATATTAACAGCGAGTGGGAGATGGTGTGAGTCCCACATTCCCTATTTGGATAGTTATCATTTTCAAGCATTCTAACTGAACTAAGTAAGTTAGAAGGATGGTCCTCCTTACGGACATATGAGGGAGCAAATGTTTTTTGCTCTGAATTAAGGTGGTACCACGAGCTTTCGTCCTTTTTGATGAAGGCTCTTTTTATTAGTAAATTAATTTAAAGAGGAGATATAATGAAACTCAAAGAAACCTTAAATCTAGGTAAGACAGCTTTTCCAATGCGAGCTGGACTTCCTAACAAAGAACCAATCTGGCAAAAAGAGTGGGAAGATGCTAAGATTTATCAACGTCGTCAAGAGTTGAACCAAGGTAAACCTCACTTCACTCTTCATGATGGTCCTCCGTATGCCAATGGTAATATTCACGTTGGACATGCGATGAATAAAATCTCTAAGGATATCATTGTTCGTTCAAAATCAATGTCTGGTTTCTATGCTCCTTACGTTCCTGGTTGGGATACGCATGGTCTTCCAATTGAACAGGTGTTGGCAAAACAAGGTGTGAAACGTAAAGAACTTGATCGTGCTGAATACCTTAAGATGTGTCGTGATTATGCACTTTCACAAGTTGACAAACAACGTGAAGATTTCAAACGTCTTGGTGTTTCGGCTGATTGGGATAACCCATATGTTACTTTGACACCAGACTATGAGGCTGCACAAATCCGTGTCTTTGGTGAGATGGCTAAAAAAGGTTATATCTATCAAGGTGCAAAACCAGTTTATTGGTCATGGTCATCAGAGTCAGCACTTGCTGAAGCCGAAATCGAGTACCATGATTTAGTTTCAACCTCACTTTACTATGCCAATAAGGTTAAGGATGGTAAAGGAGTACTAGATACAGATACATATATCGTAGTTTGGACAACAACACCATTTACAGTAACAGCTTCACGTGGTTTGACTGTTGGTGCAGATATTGAATATGTTCTCGTTAAACCTGCCGGAGAAGACCGCAAATTTGTCGTTGCTTCTGAATTACTTAATAGTCTTTCTGAGAAGTTCGGCTGGACAGATGTGGAAGTACTTCAGTCATACCGTGGTGAAGAATTGAATCAAATCGTCACTGAACACCCATGGGATACAGAAGTTGATGAGGTTGTTATCCTTGGTGATCACGTTACTACTGATTCAGGTACAGGTATCGTCCATACGGCTCCTGGTTTTGGTGAGGATGACTATAACGTAGGTATTGCTAATGGCCTTGAAGTTGCCGTAACCGTTAATGAGCGTGGTATCATGATGGAAAATGCTGGTCCTGATTTTGAAGGTCAGTTCTACGATAAAGTGGCGCCAATCGTTATGGAAAAACTCGGTGATTTGCTCCTTGCTAAAGAAGAAATCTCACACTCATACCCATTTGACTGGCGTACGAAGAAACCAATCATCTGGCGTGCTGTGCCACAATGGTTTGCCTCTGTTTCTAAATTCCGTCAAGAGATTTTGGATGAGATTGAAAAAGTTAAATTCCATTCTGAGTGGGGTAAAGTTCGTCTTTACAACATGATTCGTGACCGTGGTGACTGGGTAATCTCTCGTCAGCGTGCTTGGGGTGTGCCACTCCCAATCTTCTATGCTGAAGATAAAACACCAATCATGACCGAAGAAACAATTGAACATGTGGCTAAACTTTTCGAAGAGCACGGTTCAGTTATCTGGTGGGAACGTGATGCCAAAGATCTTCTTCCAGAAGGCTTTACACATCCAGGTTCACCAAACGGAGAGTTCACTAAAGAAACTGACATTATGGACGTATGGTTTGACTCAGGTTCATCATGGAATGGTGTCGTTGTTAACCGTCCTGAGTTAACTTATCCAGCTGACCTCTATCTCGAAGGTTCAGACCAATACCGTGGATGGTTTAACTCATCACTTATCACATCTGTTGCTAATAATGGTGTTGCACCATACAAACAACTCTTGTCTCAAGGTTTTGCGCTTGATGGTAAGGGTGAAAAGATGTCTAAATCTCTTGGTAATACTATTGCGCCTAGTGATGTTGAGAAACAATTTGGTGCTGAAATTCTTCGTCTTTGGGTAACAAGTGTTGATACAACTAATGACGTTCGTATCTCAATGGATATCCTTAGCCAAGTATCAGAATCTTATCGTAAGATTCGTAACACACTTCGTTTCTTGATTGCTAATACATCTGACTTCAATCCAACAACTGATGCAGTAGCCTTTGAAGACTTGCGTTCTGTAGATCAGTACATGACTATTCGATTTAACCAATTAGTTAAGACTATTCGTGATGCCTATGCAAACTTTGAATTCTTAACTATCTACAAAGCCTTGGTTAACTTTATTAACGTTGAGTTGTCTGCTTTCTATCTTGATTTTGCCAAAGATGTGGTTTACATTGAAAGTGCAGAATCACTTGAACGTCGTCAAATGCAAACAGTCTTCTACGATATTCTTGTCAAGATTACAAAACTATTGACTCCAATCCTTCCTCACACTGCAGAAGAAATTTGGTCATATCTTGAATTTGAAACAGAAGACTATGTTCAATTGTCTGAGTTGCCAGAAGCAGAAGATTTCGCTGGTCAAGATGCACTTCTTGAAAAATGGAATGCCTTCATGGATTTCCGTAGCCAAGCTCAAAAAGCTTTGGAAGAAGCACGTAATGAAAAAGTTATCGGTAAATCGCTTGAAGCTCATTTGACCATCTATCCTAATGCTGAAGTCAAAGAACTTCTTGAAGGTTTGAACACTAACCTTGCTCAACTTTTGATTGTTTCAGCATTGACTATTGCTGAAGGAAATGCTCCTGAGTCTGCTGTAAGCTTTGAAGGTGTAGCATTCACAGTAGAACGTGCTGAAGGTGATGTATGTGATCGTTGCCGTCGTATCGATCCAACTACCAAAGAACGTAGCTACAATGCGACTATCTGTGATCACTGTGCTAGCATTGTTGAAGAAAACTTTGCTGAAGGTGTCGCAGAAGGTTTTGAAGTAAAAGCAAAATAAAATAAAAAGAGTTCAATTTGAACTCTTTTTCTGTTTGTTTTTCGAATATAGTATTGAACACAATAAAAAAACTAGCTCAGCTAGTTTTTTCTTATAGTCCGTAGTTATAATCATCGTCTTGCATGGCTTCAACAGTCCCTAAAAGGTAACCATTACCAACTTGAGAGAAGAAGTCGTGGTTAGATGTTCCTGTAGAAATACCATTCATAACGATTGGGTTAACATCGTTCGCACTATCTGGGAAGAGTGGATCTTGTCCTAGGTTCATGAGAGCCTTGTTGGCGTTATAACGTAGGAAAGTCATGACTTCCTCAGTCCATCCAACAGCATCATAAAGAGATTTAGTGTAGAGCTCTTCATTTTCATACAATTGGTAGAGAAGATCATACATCCATTCACGGAAACTTTCTTGCTCTTCTTCAGGTAATTCGTTGAACCCTAGTTGGAATTTATAGCCAATATAGGTTCCGTGAACAGATTCGTCACGGATAATGAGCTTGATGATTTCAGCGACGTTAGCCAGCTTGTTATTACCAAGATAATAGAGTGGAGTAAAGAACCCTGAATAGAAAAGGAATGTTTCAAGATATGTTGAAGCAACCTTTTTCTGAAGAGGTGTTCCATTTTCATAGATATCGTTAATGATTTTCGCCTTGGTTTGTAGGTATTCGTTACTGTTAGTCCACTCGAAAATTTCTTCAATTTCAGATTTAGTATTCAAAGTTGAGAAGATTGAAGAGTAAGATTTGGCGTGAACAGATTCCATGAACTGAATGTTGTTCAATACAGCTTCTTCATGAGGTGTACGGACGTCTGCACGAATGGCTTCAACACCAGTTTGAGATTGCATGGTATCTAGCAAGGTTAAACCACCGAAAACTTTTCCAACTAAATCCTTTTCTTCAGCTGAAAGTTTACGCCAGTCATCAAGGTCATTTGAAAGTGGGATACGTGTATCTAGCCAAAATTGTTCGGTCAATTTTTCCCAAGTAGATTTATCAATCGCATCTTCGATTTCATTCCAGTTAATGGCTTTGTAGTAAGTTTCCATTAGAAACCTCTTTCTTTATTGATGTCGTTACTATTTTATCATAATTCAAAATCATGATATAGTTTTTTGAGTTGATCTATTAAAAAAGTCGGCGAACCGACCTTTTAATGCATTTTGTAAATAAGAGTAGCGAGGTTGTTATCGTTAAATCACCATCTTAGATGACACAGCTTTCACATTGGTTAGAACCAACCTCTTCACCGTCATCTGTATAAGTACGGATGTAGTAGATTGATTTAATTCCCTTGTTAAAGGCGTAGTTACGAAGGATAGAAAGATCTCGAGTCGTTTGTTTATTTTCTGTCTTCCATTCGTAAATTTCTTTTGGTAACTCACTACGCAAAAATAGGGTTAATGACAAACCTTGATCAACGTGTTCAGTTGCAGCGGCATAAACATCGATAACTTTACGCATGTCCATGTCGTAGGCTGAAGTGTAGAAAGGAATTGTGTCTGTTGAAAGACCGTTGGCTGGATAGTAGATTTTTCCGATTTTCTTTTCTTGACGTTCTTCAATACGTTGTGTAATTGGATGGATAGAAGCCGAACAGTCGTTAATGTAAGAGATTGAGCCATTTGGCGCAACAGCCAAACGGTTTTGATGGTAGAGTCCATCTTTCTTAACGAGTTCACGGAGTTCTTCCCAATCTTTAGCTTGGGGGATGAAGTGGCCATCGAAAAGTTCTTTGATACGGTCAGATTTAGGAACGTATTGGCCTGTAACGTATTTGTCAAAGTAAGAACCATCAGCATATTTTGATTTTTCAAAACCGACAAAGGTTTCTTGACGTTCACGGGCAATGTTGTTAGATTCAACTAAAGTCCAGTAGTTCATAAGCATGAAGTAGATATTAGTGAATTCAACAGATTCAGGGCTACCATACTCGATATGGTGTTTAGCGAGGTAAGAGTGAAGTCCCATAGCTCCCAAACCAAAGGTATGAGCTTGTTGGTTACCATTTTTGATAGATGGAACAGCATCAATACTTGAGCTATCTGTAACAAAGGTAAGCGCACGTGTCATTGCTCTAATCGAACGACCAAAGTCAGGTGAAGTCATCATGTTAAGGATATTAGTTGATCCAAGGTTACATGAAATGTCTGTACCGAGTTTAACAAACTCTTGTGCATCGTTAAGTTCACTTGGTGTTTGAACTTGAAGAATTTCAGAACAGAGGTTGGACATGATAATCTTACCATCGATTGGATTGTGTCGATTGGCTGTATCAACATTGACGATATATGGATAACCTGATTCTTGTTGGAGTTTAGAAATTTCAGTTTCTAGCTCACGGGCATTAATCTTGGTTTTTGTGATATTTGGATTGGCAACCAACTCATCGTACATAGCTGTAATATCAATGTAGTTATATGGTTTACCGTACTCTTTTTCGACTGAGTAAGGACTGAAGAGGTACATATCTTCATTATTACGTGCCAACTCGTAGAATTTATCTGGAACTGTAACACCAAGTGACAGTGTCTTAACACGCACCTTCTCATCAGCATTCTCTTTCTTAGTAGAAAGGAAGGCAAGGATGTCTGGGTGGAAAACATCCAAATAAACAACACCAGCACCTTGACGTTGGCCAAGTTGGTTTGAGTAAGAGAAGCTATCTTCGAAAAGCTTCATAACAGGCACGACACCAGAGGCTGCCCCAGCATATCCTTTGATAGGAGCACCAGCTTCACGAAGGTTAGACAAGCTAATACCTACCCCACCACCAATACGTGATAACTGGAGGGCAGAGTTGATAGAACGTCCGATAGAATTCATGTCATCTGTTACTTGAATAAGGAAACATGACACGAGCTCACCACGACGGCTACGCCCAGCATTTAGAAATGAAGGAGTAGCAGGTTGGTAACGTTGGTGAATCATTTCGTTAGCTAGGTCACTAGCTAGGTTTTCATCACCATCAGCAAAGTAAAGGGCGTTGAATAGAACACGATCTTCAATACTTTCGAGGTAAGACTCGCCATCGTTTGTTTTGAGGGCATATTGTTGGTAGAACTTGTAGGCTGCCATGAAAGATTGGAAGCGGAATTTTTGAGAATGAATTTCTGCAGACAATTTTTCGATGAAAGCAGGCTCGTATTTACCGATGAATTCAGACTCAATATAATCGTTTTCAATCAAATAATTAATTTTATCTGTGATGCTGTTGAATGCCATTGAATTTGGCTTAACGTTTTCAAGGAAGAAGGCACGAAGTGCTTCTTTATCCTTATGCAAAGGAATTTGACCGTTAACAGGACGGTTAATTTCGTTGTTGAGGCGGAAGTATGAAACATCGCCAAGATTTTTTAAAGACATAATACAGATACCAGGCTCAGTTTAATAGTAGATTAAGGTTAAAACATTAAACTAAGCAAACAAGTTCCTTTCTATATAAAAACTTGATAATTAAAGGATTTCTTTAAGTTTAGCCGGTTGAAAACCTGAAAAGACGATATCGCCGGCTTCAATAACTGGAGCAGCAGTAAAACCGAGGCTTTTAACGTAATCGATTTTTTCTGGCTGTTCATCAATGTTGATTTCTTCGAAATCAGCACCTTCCTTTTCCAAGAATTTTTTAGTCATTTTGCACTGCATGCAGTTGTTTTTAGAAAACAATGTGATCTTTGCCATTGCAAATACTCCTTTATAAAAAGATTTTAAGTGGCCAAGAGCCACTTTTTCGACTCTAATAGAATACCCAAAATATAGGGAAAAATCAAGCTAAATATCTTAAGGAAATACAAGATTTTGTGTTTAGTATTAAAACACAACCCTATATCTTGTGTTTTAAAGGCTTTTTTAAGTTTCCTAAATTAAATAGGATTTGTTTATGGAATTGACTAAAAAAGAAATATCTCACCACTGATGTTATATAATATAACATCAAAATGCCAATTCTATTTGTTTTTTCCAAAAAAACAGTGTAGAATAAAGAAAATTTTTAACTAATGGAGGTTCAAGTATGCAAGAATACTGTTCAAATCTAACTGTAAATGGTAAGACATTCTCTTTCTATGATCTCGAAAAAGCAGCAAAATCTCATGATGTTAAGGTCGGAGAACTACCTTATACCATTCGAATACTACTTGAAAGTCTCCTCCGAAAAAAAGATGGCGTCGATGTTAAGAAATCTCACGTTTCTGACCTGATGAAATTTCCGAATTTTCCGACAGTTTCCGAAGTGCCTTTTAAACCAAGTCGTGTTATCTTACAAGATTTTACAGGAGTTCCTGTTGTTGTTGATTTAGCTTCAATGCGTGATGCTATAGTGGCTAATGGTGGTAAAGCCGAATTTATTAATCCCGAGATTCCAGTAGATTTGGTCATCGACCACTCTGTCCAAGTAGATTCATATGGATGTGATACTGCTCTTGAAGATAATATCAATCTAGAGTTTAAACGTAATAACGAGCGCTATGAATTTCTTAAGTGGGCTGAACAGTCTTTTGAAAATTATCGTGCGGTTCCACCAGCAACAGGGATTATTCACCAGGTTAATATTGAATTTTTGAGCGATGTTATTATTGAAAAAGATGGGTTACTCTATCCTGATTCTATGTTTGGTACAGATAGTCACACGACTATGATTAATGGTATTGGCGTTCTTGGTTGGGGTGTTGGCGGCATTGAAGCTGAAGCAGCTATGCTCGGTGAAGCATCTTATTTCCCAATTCCAGAGGTTATTGGTGTACATCTGACAGGAGAGTTGCCTAAAATTGCAACGGCAACAGATTTGGCTCTCAAGATTACTCAGGTGCTTCGTTCTGAAAATGTGGTTGGTAAATTTGTTGAGTACTTTGGACCTGGTTTGAAGAGTTTATCTCTAGCTGACCGTGCCACAGTCGCTAATATGGCACCAGAATATGGTGCGACTTGTGGTTATTTTCCTATTGATGACGAGACTCTTAACTACATGCGTTTAACTAACCGTGATGAGGAACATATCCAAGTCACTGAAGCCTATACGAAAGCCAATCATCTTTTCTATGATCCAAGTAAAGAAGCCAAGTATACTAAGATTGTTGAAATTGATTTGTCATCTATTAAACCTTCTATCTCAGGTCCTAAACGTCCACAAGATTTGATTCTCTTATCAGATGCTAAGCAAGAATTCCAGGATGCAGTGGTACGAGAAGCAGGTGTCCGTGGCTTTGGTTTGGATAAGGAAGAGTTAGCAAAAACTGCAAAAGTTGACTTTGAGGATCATTCAGAAACAATTCAAACAGGTCATGTGGCCATTGCAGCTATCACATCATGTACCAATACTTCAAATCCTTACGTTCTTATGGCAGCCGGTCTTTTAGCTAAAAAAGCGGTTGAGAAAGGATTAAAAGTATCTCCAACAGTGAAGACATCTTTGGCACCAGGTTCTAAGGTTGTTACTGGTTATCTCAAAGCTTCAGGCTTGCAAACCTATCTAGATAAGCTTGGCTTTAACTTGGTAGGTTACGGTTGCACAACTTGTATTGGGAACTCAGGAGACTTACGACCTGAGGTGGCTAAGGCTATTGTAGACACTGATTTATTAGCGAGTGCTGTTTTGTCAGGAAATCGTAATTTTGAAGGGCGTATTAATCCACTTGTTAAAGCGAATTTCTTGGCTAGCCCACCATTGGTTGTTGCTTATGCCTTGGCAGGTAACACGAATATTGATTTGACAACTGAACCTTTAGGTTTTGATGACAATGGTCAAGCTGTTTATTTAGAAGAGATTATGCCATCTCGTGAAGAAATTGAGACTTATGTTGATAAATACGTCACCCGTCAACTCTTCCAAGATGAATATGCCAGTGTCTTTTCTGATAGTGAGAAGTGGAATGCCATTCCTACTGAACAAAGTCAAAATTATAAATGGAATCAAAACTCTACCTATATTCAAAACCCACCTTACTTTGATGCTTTAGGAGATGATTTGAGCATTAAACCATTGAAAGATTTGAAGGTTTTGGCTAAATTCGGAGATACGGTAACAACAGACCATATTTCTCCAGCGGGTAATATTGCCAGAAATAGTCCAGCAGCTCGTTATTTGACTGAGAATGGTGTTGATTATCAAGAATTCAATTCTTATGGTAGCCGTCGTGGAAATCACGAAGTCATGATGCGAGGAACCTTTGCTAATATTCGAATCAAGAATGAGCTAGCAGATGGAAAAATTGGTGGATATACTAAATATGATGGTGATATTCTACCTATATATGATGCTGCTATGAAATATAAGGAAGCTAATCAAGATACGCTTGTAATTGCCGGTAAGGATTATGGTATGGGCTCAAGTCGTGACTGGGCGGCTAAAGGTGCTAATCTTCTTGGTGTAAAAGTAGTGCTTGCTGAGAGTTTTGAGCGTATTCACCGTTCAAATCTCGTTATGATGGGGATTTTACCAGTCCAATTTATGGAAGGAGAAAATGCTGAAAGTCTTGGATTGACAGGACAGGAGACCTTTAGCTTTGACCTTTCAGAGAATCCAGGTGTCCATGATGTTATCACTGTTACAGCTTCAACACCTGAACAAACCAAAACTTTTAAAGCCTTGGTACGCTTCGATGCAGATGCTGATATTCGCTACTATAAAAATGGTGGTATCTTGCCAATGGTTGTAAGAAAAAAATTGAAGGGAGCCTAATATGACAACAGTTGAAATTAATGGACTTAAGGATATGATTGCCTGTAATACTAGGATTTCATCTATTATCGATGACCATTTATCGTATTCGGGATATGATATTTCCGAGTTTATGGAAAATAAAGCGTCTTTTGAGGAAGTGATTTATCTCTTGTGGAATGGTCATCTTCCTACGCAAATGGAACTTAAGTATTTTGAAGCTGAGTTGCGTAAGAACTATGATATTTCTGATGCTGTAGAACAATGCATTCTTATCCAGTCTCGTCCACATTTGCACCCAATGAGTGTTTTACGTTCAACAGTCTCCCTTCTTGGGGTTTACAATGTGGACGCCGAGGAAAGATCCATGGAGGCAATTTATCAGCAAAGTATTGAACTGATGGCTAAATTGCCTACAATTATTACGACTTTTGCACGCTTACGTACTGGTAAAATGCCCCTCAAACCAAGAGAAGATTTAGGTTTTGCTGCTAATTTTCTCTACATGCTGAATGGTGTTGAACCTTCTGAAATTGAAATTGAAGCTATGAATAAGGCTTTAATTCTTCATGCTGATCATGAGTTGAATGCCTCAACTTTTGCAGCGCGTGTTTGTGCTTCAACCCTGACAGATATCTATTCTTGTGTTACAACAGCTATTGGTGCTCTAAAAGGTCCCTTGCATGGTGGTGCTAATGAACGCGTCTTTGATATGCTTAAAGAAATCCGTGAATCTGGTGATGTTAATGCTTACTTGCAGGAAAAACTAGACTCTAAAGAGAAAATCATGGGATTTGGACACCGTGTATACAAGAAACAGGATCCTCGTGAAATTTTCTTAAGAGATATGGCTAAAAAGTTGACAGAGGGTACTGAGAATGAAGAATTCTTTAACATGTCTCAAGAAATTGAAGAATTCATGAAAGAAAAGAAGGGATTGATTCCCAATGTGGACTTCTATTCAGCCACCGTATACCATACTCTAGGAATCGACAGTGATATCTTCACACTTATCTTTGCTATGAGTCGTGTTGCCGGCTGGATTGCTCATATTCAAGAGCAGCAAAAAAATAACAAATTGATTCGTCCACGCTCACAGTACATCGGACAAGAAAATATGACCTATATTCCTTTAGAAAAACGCTAGGGAGGAAAGCTATATGGCAGAAAAAATCGTAATGAAAAATGGACAGCTTCAAGTTTCTAATCGTCCAATTATCCCTTTTATTGAAGGGGATGGTGTTGGACATGATATCTGGAAGAATGCCCAAGCAATCTTTGATAAAGCAGTAGAAGTAGCCTATGAAGGAAAGCGTCATATTGAGTGGCAAGAGCTTTTAGCCGGTAAAAAGGCTTATGACAAAACAGGTGAATGGTTGCCGAAAGAAACTTTGGAAGCTATTCGAGAAAGTTTAGTAGCTATTAAGGGACCGCTTGAGACGCCAGTAGGTGGTGGTATTCGTTCTTTAAATGTAGCTTTACGTCAAGAACTTGATCTCTATGCTTGTGTTAGACCTGTTCGTTACTTTGACGGAGTAGCAAGCCCACTTAAGGAACCAGAAAAAACAAATATTACTATCTTCCGTGAAAATACCGAAGATATTTATGCGGGGATTGAATGGGAAGAAGGAACGGCAGATGTCAAGCGCGTGATTGAGTTTCTCCAGACAGAAATGAATGTTAATAAAATTCGCTTCCCAGAATCAAGTAGTATCGGAATCAAGCCAATTTCAATAGAAGGAAGTAAACGTCTCATTCGCTCGGCTATCGACTATGCTCTCAAGAACAATCTAAAGAAAGTGACATTGGTTCATAAAGGGAATATTCAAAAATTCACAGAAGGTGGCTTCCGTAAATGGGGTTATGAAGTAGCTCAGGAAGACTATAAAGAAGAATTGCTGGCTGGTCGTTTAGAGATTAATGATATAATCGCTGATAACTTTCTCCAACAGATTCTTTTTAATCCAGAAAAATTTGATGTTGTTGCCTTAACCAACTTGAATGGTGATTATGCCAGTGATGCCTTGGCTGCACAAGTTGGTGGTATCGGCATCTCCCCTGGAGCCAACATTAACTATCAAACAGGCCATGCTATTTTTGAAGCAACACATGGAACAGCTCCGGATATTGCAGATCAAGATAAGGCTAATCCTTGCTCAGTTTTATTATCTGGCTGCATGCTTCTAGATTATATTGGTTGGACTGAGGCAGCTCTACTGATTACAAGTGCTATTGAGAAGACATTTAAAGCTGATATCTTTACAGCTGACTTAGCATTTGGGAAACAAGCTTATTCAACGAGTGCATTTAGCAATCAAATTCTTTCAATTATGTGATTGTTTTTGCTCGAAAATGAAAATTAACGATTGAAAACACCATGAAAGAAATTTTCTGAAAATGTTGTAAATAACTAGAGACTAGTATTTGCTTATGTTTTGAAAAATGAAAATGAGCAGTAAAATGAGAGACAAGCTTTCGAAAAACTTGTAGAAAGTACGTTTTAACCTTGATAATCTCAATTAGCTATGTTATAATTCTAAATTGTAAGGGTTATCATTGATAACTCAAATATTCCAAACTAAGAAGGAGAATCCATTATGGCTTCTAAAGATTTCCACATTGTTGCAGAAACAGGTATCCACGCACGTCCAGCTACTTTGCTTGTTCAAACAGCTAGCAAATTTGCTTCAGATATCACTCTTGACTACAAAGGTAAAGCAGTTAACCTTAAATCAATCATGGGTGTTATGAGCCTTGGTGTTGGTCAAGGTGCTGACGTAACTATCTCTGCAGAAGGTGCTGATGCTGATGATGCAATCGCAGCAATCGCAGAAACAATGACAAAAGAAGGATTGGCATAAGAATATGACAGAAATGCTTAAAGGAATCGCAGCATCTGATGGTGTTGCAGTTGCTAAGGCATATCTGCTTGTTCAACCGGACTTGTCATTTGAAACTGTAACAGTTGAAGATACAAGTGCAGAAGAGGCTCGTCTAGATGCTGCTCTAGCGGCGTCACAAGACGAGCTTTCTGTTATCCGTGAAAAAGCAGTTGAAAGCCTTGGTGAAGAAGCGGCAGCCGTTTTTGATGCTCACTTGATGGTTCTTGCTGACCCAGAAATGACTGGTCAAATTAAAGAAACTATCCGTGCTAAACAAGTTAATGCTGAAGCTGCTTTGACAGAAGTAACAGGCATGTTTATCGCTATTTTTGAAGGTATGGAAGACAACCCATACATGCAAGAACGTGCAGCGGATATTCGTGACGTTACAAAACGTGTGCTTGCTAACTTGCTTGGTAAGAAATTGCCTAACCCAGCAACAATCAACGAAGAATCAATCGTTGTTGCTCATGACTTGACACCATCTGATACAGCTCAGTTGAACAAAAAGTACGTAAAAGCCTTTGTTACTAACATCGGTGGACGTACAAGTCACTCAGCTATCATGGCGCGTACACTTGAAATCGCAGCTGTTCTTGGAACAAATAACATCACAGAACTTGTCAAAGATGGTGATGTTTTGGCTGTTTCAGGTATTACTGGTGAAGTTGTTATCAACCCAACTGAAGAGCAAATTGCTGAGTTCAAAGCAGCTGGTGAAGCTTACGCTAAACAAAAAGCTGAATGGGCTCTCCTTAAAGATGCTCAAACAGTTACTGCTGATGGAAAACATTTCGAATTGGCTGCTAACATCGGTACACCTAAAGACGTTGAAGGTGTAAATGATAACGGTGCAGAAGCTGTTGGTCTCTATCGTACAGAATTCTTGTATATGGATTCTCAAGACTTCCCAACTGAAGATGACCAATATGAAGCTTACAAAGCAGTTCTTGAAGGTATGAACGGTAAACCTGTTGTCGTTCGTACAATGGATATCGGTGGGGATAAAGAACTC
This sequence comes from Streptococcus sp. SR4, assembly GCF_000517725.1. Taxonomy (NCBI): domain Bacteria; kingdom Bacillati; phylum Bacillota; class Bacilli; order Lactobacillales; family Streptococcaceae; genus Streptococcus; species Streptococcus sp. SR4. Next base: position 200,063 of record NZ_AZYW01000047.1, read on the forward strand.
CCTTACTTCGATCTTCCTAAAGAAATGAACCCATTCTTGGGTTACCGTGCTTTGCGTATTTCTATCTCTGAAACTGGTAACCAAATGTTCCGTACACAATTGCGTGCGTTGCTTCGTGCATCTGTTCACGGTAAATTGCGTATCATGTTCCCAATGGTTGCTTTGTTGACTGAGTTCCGTACTGCTAAAGGTATTCTTGAAGAAGAAAAAGCTAAATTGGTTGCTGAAGGTGTTGCCGTTGCAGATGATATCGAAGTAGGTATCATGATTGAAATCCCTGCTGCAGCTATGCTTGCTGACCAATTTGCTAAAGAAGTTGATTTCTTCTCAATTGGTACAAACGACCTTATCCAATACACTATGGCTGCTGACCGTATGAACGAACAAGTTTCATACCTTTACCAACCATATAACCCATCAATCCTTCGTTTGATTAACAATGTTATCAAAGCGGCTCATGCTGAAGGTAAATGGGCTGGTATGTGTGGTGAAATGGCCGGTGACCAAACTGCTGTTCCACTTCTTGTCGGAATGGGCTTGGATGAGTTCTCAATGTCAGCGACATCTGTTCTTCGTACACGTAGCTTGATGAAGAAACTTGACACAGCTAAAATGGAAGAATACGCTAACCGTGCGCTTACTGAATGTTCAACAATGGAAGAAGTTCTTGAACTTTCAAAAGAATACGTTAACGTAGACTAATCATAAAAAGGGCTC
>NZ_AZYW01000048.1:0-95721 GCF_000517725.1 Streptococcus sp. SR4
TCCATCACGTATTAATGCGACCTATCATGCTAATCCGACTCGTTTGAGCATGAGTGATACCTTGGCCAATGCCATCCAGTCTAGCTTGATTAATGCGACTGGTGCTCAGAATCAAGGCGTGAAACGTCAAACCTTTGCGGTCTTGCGTGAAACGACAGCGCCAGCAGTCCTTCTTGAACTAGGTTTCTTGTCAAATCCTCAAGAAGCAGCTCGATTGAATACCTCTGCTTATCAGGAGACTTTAGCTAACGCAATTGTGGCAGGGATTAAGCGTTACTATTCTATTTATAATTAATAGATTGAGAGAATCTTATGGTTCTCTCTTTTTTAATTTTTAAAGAGAGAAAACGCTTGCATAAATGAAAGCTAAATGGTATATTAAAAAACATGAAAACGTTAACAAAAGGAGTTTCTATGAAAAGAAATACTCAAGCTAATGATGGAAAAATCCTTCGTTATAGCCTTCGCAAGTACAAGTTAGGTTTGGCTTCTGTAACCATTGGAGCTATTTTTTTGAGCTTTTCTGCTGTTCAAGTCGTCAAGGCAGATGAAGCAGTATCAACGACCGAATCAAGCACACAGGTAGAACCAGCTGATTCGAGTCTTACTACCAGTGGTCTAGTAACTGAAACGCCAGCAGCTCCTGTAACAGCTGAGAGTACCTCTGTTTCCAAGGCAAATGAGCCAGTTTCTCTTCCAGAAGAAAATACTAGCCCTACTGAGACTACCAAGCTAACTGAAACTAGCGAAAACACGCCAAAAACAGTAAGTACTAATAATAGTCAAGCTCTTACGAATGCGTCTGAAAATCCTATTGCTGAGGGGACTATTCGCTTGCATTTCCAAGAGTTGCCAAGTCAAGACAAGTCATCTCTTGGTCTTTGGACTTGGGATGATGTTGAGACACCATCATCTCAGAAGGGGGCCTGGCCGACAGGGGCAACCTCATTTGCTGAAGCCAAACAGGATGATTATGGTGTCTATTTAGATGTGAAGTTGTCTTCAACACCTAAAAAACTTAGCTTCTTGATTAATAATGCCGCTGGAACGAACCTTTCAGGGGATAAAGCAGTGGAAATTCTTAGCCCTCAAATGAATGAGGCCTGGATTGACAAAGATTTCCAAGTTTACAGCTATCAACCTATCCCTCAAGACCACGTTCGTATCAATTATTTCCGTACGGATGGCGACTATAGCAATAAGTCTGTCTGGTATTGGGGTGATGTTAAGGACGCTCCAAGCAATTGGCCTGATGGTGTCAATTTCCAACCGAATGGTAAGTATGGTGCCTACTTAGATATTCCACTAACACAAGCGGCAAAATCGATAGGATTTTTACTCTTAGATGAGAGCAAAACTGGAGATGATGTGAAAATTCAACCAAATGATTATAAATTTAGTGACTTGAAAAAATCTCGTCAGCTTTTCGTACGAGATACTGATCCGACAGTCTACACCAACCCTTACTTTGTCAAGGATGTGCGTTTGACTGGGGCTCAGCAGCTTAGTCCAAGCAAAATCGAACTTAGCTTCACCAACTTAGACGAGGTCTCATCTGAGGATATTCTTAAAGACCTTAAGGTGACGGATAAGGATGGTAACAGTGTCACTCTTAAACAGCTTGACTTGGATGCTAAACTTAAAAAAGCTACTTTAACAGGTGATTTTGCTGCAGAAAATCTGCCTTACAAGGTCACTTTGGGCAGTGATAGTTTTAAAACATCTGAGAGCTGGCAATTAAAGGATGCCCTCTACAGTTATGATGGTGAATTGGGTGCTCGACTAGAAGAGAATGGTACTAAGGCACATGTGACACTTTGGTCACCAAGTGCTGATCAAGTAGACATCATTGTCTATGATAAGAATAATCAAGACAAGGTGCTGGCTGAACACGCTCTAAGCAAAGGCCCTAGAGGTACTTGGCAAGCTGACCTCCTTGCGACTGATTTTGGCCTTGAAAACTTAACTGGTTATTTCTATCAATACCGCATTAAACGTGGAGATCAGTCAGTAATTGTTCTTGATCCTTATGCGAAATCTCTGGCAGCTTGGAATAGTGACGATGCCAACAAGGGACCTGAACACAAGATTGCCAAGGCTGCCTTTGTAGATCCTGCTAATTATGGACCAAAAGACCTTGACTACGCTAAGATTCCTAACTTTAAATCTCGAGAAGATGCCATCATTTATGAGGCTCATGTCCGAGATTTCACCTCTGACAAGGCTATCTCAACTGAATTGAGGCACCAGTTTGGTACTTTTGCAGCCTTTGCGGAGCGTTTGGATTATCTTAAAGACCTTGGGGTTACTCATATTCAGCTTTTGCCAGTATTGAGCTACTATTTTGTTAATGAATTGCAAAATGGCAAGCGTTTGGCTGCCTATGCATCAAGCGATAGTAACTACAACTGGGGCTATGACCCACAAAACTATTTCTCTTTGACGGGTATGTATTCTGAAAACCCTAGTGATCCAGCTAAACGTATTGAAGAATTCAAGAATTTAGTTGCAGCTATCCATGCCCATGGTATGGGTGTTATCTTGGATGTGGTTTACAATCATACAGCCAAGACAGCTATTTTTGAAGACCTTGAGCCAAATTACTATCACTTTATGGATGCTGATGGCACTCCTCGTTCGAGTTTTGGAGGCGGTCGTCTAGGTACGACTCACTATATGAGCCGTCGTGTCTTGGTGGATTCCATTGCTTATTTGACTAAGGAATATAAAGTAGATGGTTTCCGTTTTGATATGATGGGTGACCATGATGCTGAAAGTATCGAGCAAGCATACAATACTGCACGCGCCCTTAATCCAAATCTCATTATGCTTGGTGAGGGTTGGGTGACTTATGCTGGCGATGAAAATAGCCCTGTTCAGCCTGCCGATCAGTCTTGGATGAAAGACACAGATACCGTAGCTGTATTTTCAGATGATATTCGAAATACCCTCAAATCAGGTTATCCAAACGAGGGAACACCGGCCTTCATCACAGGTGGAAAACGTGATATTAATAAGGTTTTTGATAATATCAAGGCACAGCCAACTAACTTTGAGGCTGATTCACCAGGAGATGTTATTCAGTATATTGCTGCTCATGATAATTTGACCCTTTTTGATATCATCGCCCAATCAATCAAGAAGGATCCAAGCAAGCCTGAGAATAATGCTGAAATTCATCGTCGCTTGCGTCTAGGGAACCTCATGATCTTGACTGCTCAGGGAACACCATTTATTCACTCTGGTCAGGAATACGGTCGCACCAAACAGTTCCGTGATCCTGCCTACCGTTATCCTGTATCTGAGGACAAGGTGCCGAATAAGTCACACCTCTTAGTTGATGAAAAGGGTAATCCATTTGACTATCCTTACTTCATCCATGATTCTTATGATTCAAGTGATGCGGTTAACCATTTTGACTGGACTAAGGCGACTAATAGTCAGGCCTTCCCAGAAAATACGAAAACGCGTGCCTTTACCAAAGGGTTAATTGCCTTACGTAAGTCTACGGATGCCTTCAATTTCAAATCTAAAGTAGATGTGGATGCTCGTGTGACGCTATTGACGGTTCCTGGTCAGGATAATGTCGCTCAAGAGGATTTGGTATTAGGATACCAAACTGTTGCTTCCAATGGAGACCGTTACCTTGTCTATGTCAATGCTGATAGCAAGGCTCGTCAGTTTGATTTGAGCAAGCTTACAAATGGTCTATCCTATATGGTTTTAGCAGATGGCAATCAAGTTAATCTATCTGGAATTAGTGAGTTATCAGGTGTTGCAATCAACAATCACATCTTGACTTTGGATCCATTAACAGCGACTATTATTCGTTTAACCAATGCTCAGACACCAACTGAAGAAGTAGCTAAGCCTTCTGAGAAGACTGCGTCATTTGGTGGCAAAGATACTGAGGTAACTAAAACAAGAGTCCAGACCTCAAGTCAAGAGGACCTTGTCGGAGATGCTGAGCTTGTTAACCATGACAATGGTCAGGCTAAGACTGAAGCTAGTCGTCAAACTGATAAGCAACTACCATCTACTGGTGAAAAGACAAATCGTGGACTCTTTGTAGCAGGTCTGCTAAGTATTATTAGCCTAGGGTTCCTTCGAAAACGTCGGACAAAATAATAAGTAACAACAGGTTATTTCCTGTTGTTTTTCTTTTATTTAGAATCATTCTTATCTGCTCTTTAGAATAGTTCTTAAATAGCCTAAAACCGTTGACAGTGCTGGTTTCTTCTGTTAGTTTAGAATATGTTCTCTTACATATGAGAGACCATTATTGACTTATCATCGTTCGTTTTTCATATCGAAATAACAAACGATTCACATATATAACGACAAATGTCGAACACTATCTTGAAAATAGGAGACATTCATGAAAAAACTTAACAAACTTGGTGTTGTTCTTTTAGCATCAGGGCTTTTATTGACGGCTTGTGCCAAATCTGGTAATTCAAGTCATTCTAGCTCAACTAACTCAAAACTCACAGCCAGTGAGCAAAAACAATTGAAGCAGGCTACAAGTGATTACAAGACTTTCGTTGAAGGTGAAATCGATCAGCTTTTGAAAGATACTGAAGGATTCAGTGAAACCCTCAAGTCAGGAAATCTTGAAGAAGCCAAGAAACAATACCCATTGGTTCGTATGGCTTACGAACGTTCAGAACCAATTGCTGAAAGCTTTGGTGAGTCTGATGTGAAAATTGACTACCGTTTGGTTGATTACATGGACGAAAATAAATCAGAAGATGGCTGGTCAGGTTTCCACCGTATTGAACGTATCATGTGGCAAGACAACACGACCGATGGTACAGCTGCCTATGCAGATCAATTGGTCAACGATATCAAGGAACTCAAGGCTAAAATTGCAACTGTTAAAGTCACTCCAGATATCATGTTGACTGGAGCTGTAGACCTTCTGAACGAAGTTGCTACTCAAAAGATTACAGGTGAAGAAGAAGTCTTCTCGCACACTGATCTTTACGACTTCCGTGCCAATATTGAAGGGGCAGAAAAAATCTTTGAACTCTTCAAGCCGTTGATCCAAAAGAAAGATACTAAGCTTGTTAAGACTTTGGAAACAGAATTCAAGAATGTCAATGGTCTTTTGGACAAACACATGACTGATGAGAAAAACTATAAATCTTATACAGATTTGAGTGAGGCAGATACTAAGGAATTGGCCGAAGCTGTAACTAAACTTGGTGAACCATTATCACAAATGGGTGTTATCCTAGATGGGAAATAAGAAAAATGACTGACGAAAAATTTTTAGATAAAAAAATGGACCGTCGTGAATTTCTTAAAAAAGCAGGTATTGGAGGGGCTGGGCTTGCGCTTGGTCTTTCTGGTGCATCTGCTTTTTTCGCTAATCAGGATAGTTCAACAAAAAAAGCCCTTGATGGGGATGAGGATATTAGCTTTTTTGGTAAGCACCAGGCTGGGATTACGACTCCCATGCAGAAGGCTTGCTACTTGGTGGTTCTAGATCTTCATACAACTGATAAAAAAGAAGTAATCCAGCTCTTTAAAGACTGGACAGACTATAGTAGTAAATTGGTCGATGGAGAGCTGGTCAAAAAAGATGGATCAAATGCCCTCTTGCCTCCAACAGATACAGGTGAAACAGTGGGGCTCAATCCCTATCGTCTTAGCCTGACTTTTGGTGTCTCGGCTGATTTTCTTAAAAAACTTGGCTTGGAGTCCAAGCGTCCTAAGCTCTTCCGTGATTTGCCTCCATTTCCAAAGGAGCAGTTGCAGGACAAGTATACGGGTGGAGATATTGTTATTCAAGCCTGTGCAGATGATGAACAGGTAGCCTTTCATGCTGTTCGAAATCTGATCCGCAAAGGTCGTAATAAAATCACCATGAAGTGGAGCAAATCTGGTTTTGCAGCCATCGGAGATCGTAAGGAGACGCCGCGAAATCTCTTTGGTTTTAAGGACGGTACTGCCAATGTTACGACGGAAAAGGAATTCGACAAGGTTGTCTGGACGGATAGTAAAGATTGGATGAAGGGTGGTTCTTATATGGCTCTTCGTCTAGTACAGATGCACTTGGAGACTTGGGATCGTACCAATTTGCAGGAGCAGGAAAACACCTTTGGTCGCTATAAGGAATCAGGAGCACCCTTTGGTAAGAAAGATGAGTTTGACGAAGTAGATCTGTCAAAACTACCAGTCGATTCGCATGTGCGTTTGGCTAAAGAAGTAGACCTTCCTATCTTACGTCGTTCCTATTCTTATTCTGATGGCATTGATGAGAGAACTGGTCAGTTTGATGCAGGCTTGATATTCATTGCCTTCCAGAAGGATCCCGACCGTTTTGTCAAAATACAGACCAATCTTGGAGCTGTAGACAAGATGAATGAGTATATCACTCATATCGGAAGTGGGCTATTTGCTTGCTTTGCTGGCGTGGAGAAAGGAGGCTACCTTGGTCAAGCACTCTTTGAATAAACTCCTCGTTTTACTTGGACTTCTAGCTCTATTTTTGACCTATCCAGTTGCTGCTGAATCCTATAGCGATCTCTATATCAAAATCACAGATGCAACAACAGCTGTTCAAAACAAGGATCAAGCAAAAGCTAAGGAATTAGTCGGTGAGATTAAGACTGATTTCGAAACAAAAGAAAATCACGATTCCAAGGCTGGTAAAAAAGTCAGCAAGGCTCTTGATATTAAAGGTGACGTGACAGAAGAGGACCTAACCTCTATCTCGTCAGCCCTTCTTAAATTTGAGAAAGAGCAAAATCCTGTTGACTTGGATGCCGAAAAGGAAAAACTTGAGACCCGTCTCAATCCTTATTTCAAGAACTTACAGGATGTCATTACGGCTAAAGATTTGGCTGCAACACGAAAAACTTACGGCGAATTGAATAATGCTTGGACAAGAAATGAAGCTGTTGTCCGTGATCATAGCACTGCCTACTACGGCAAGATTGAGACAGCTATTTCACTTTTGCGCAGCAGCATTGAGACGGAGCCAACTGATTTCACCAGCATCCAGTCATCTTATGATGATCTCAAGGGTGGGATTGATGACTTTATCAAGGGAGTTCCTCTTGATAGTACGAGTTCAAGTTTAACCCTTAAAGATGGTATTAAGCTCTTGGAAAAAGCTCTAGGTCAATTCCAAGCAGGTGATGAAAAAACAGCTGCGGCAACTATGAAGAAGTTCATCACTATCTGGCCAACCATTGAAGGTGATGTAAGCACGACTAACCCTAGCCTCTATACGCGCGTGGAGAGTGAAACACCTGTTATTATGGTTAAGGGGAAAGAAAAAGCTTATCAGGACAAACTGCAAGCCTTGATTACAGACCTATCAGCTATCGATACCAGTGCTTCTTATAATGCCTTTGATGCCATGCTGATTCTCCTGCGTGAAGGGGTCGAAGCCCTCCTCATCGTTATGGCCCTTGTGACAACTCTTAAGGCAGCCAAGATGCGTAAGGGACTCAAATGGGTTTATGGCGGAGCCATTGCTGGTGTTCTTGCCAGCGCACTTATAGCTGTTATCTTACAAGTTGTCTTTCCAGCTGTGACCTCTGGGGCTAACCGTGAAATTATTGAAGGTGGCGTTGGTATCTTTGCAGTTGCGATGATGATTCTTATCGGTATCTGGCTCCACAGCAAGTCTTCAGTCAAACAGTGGAATGACTTTATGGACCGTCAGATGAAGACAGTGACGGCTACTGGAAGTTTTGTATCCATGTTTGCCCTCAGTTTCTTGGCTGTCTTCCGTGAAGGTGCCGAGACTATTCTTTTCTATGTTGGTATTATCCCACGTATCACGACAGCTAATTTCTTGATTGGTATTGCTTTAGCCATTGCAGTTCTTGTTATTATTGCTGTGGCTATGACTAAAGCTAGTCACTACATTAAACCGCATCGTATCTTCTTTATTTTGACCTGGTTGATTTATGCCTTGGCCTTCAAGATGCTCGGTGTCAGCATTCATGCCCTTCAGTTGACTAATATGATGTCCAATCATTTGATTAGTGGTTTCCCAACCATTGATTGGGCTGGTATCTATCCAAGCTGGGAAGTCTTGATTCCACAACTTATCTTTATTGTTATTATTGCCTTTGTAACGGTGAAACAGCATGGCAAGAAGTAAGGACGAGATGACCATTGTTGAACATCTGGTGGAATTTCGGAGACGTTTTATTGCAGTAGTCATTTGCTTTTTCCTAGTTTTCTGTATCACTCTGTTGTTTGCCGGGGAGCTCTATGCTTATCTGACTAGAGGATTTGATAAGCCCTTATTGGTTCTAGGACCTAACGATATTCTCTGGATTTACATTAACTTAGCCAGTCTTATGGCTTTTACGGTCACTTTGCCATTTACCACCTACCAGATTTGGCAGTTTGTGAAACCTGGTTTGAGGGACAATGAAGCGCGTGCCATTTTTGCCTATATTCCAGCAACTTTTGTCTGTTTTGTTTTGGGTCTTGCCTTTGGTTATTATTTTGTTAGTCCAGCTATCTTAGAAGTGCTTTTAAAGCTAGGTGAAGGACTCTTTGATACACAAATTACAGCACAAAACTACCTTAGTTTTTTACTGCATACGACAGTGCCTTTAGCTGTTCTCTTTGAACTTCCCGTAGTTGTGAGTTTTTTGACATCTATCGGCATAATAACACCATTGTTTCTCACACATTATAGACGCTATGCCTACTTTGTTCTCTTGGTTTTGGCAGTGGTTCTGACACCAGCTGACTTTATTAGCGACTTGGCTATGACTGCTCCCTTAATCCTACTCTATGAAGTTAGCGTAACTCTTAGTAAGCTCATTTATAAACGTAAACAAAGAAAATATAAAGATAAATAGAAAGGAAATCTCATGGGAATTCTACGTGATATCGGAGCTCCAGGACTTATCATTATCGTCCTAGGAGCCCTCCTCATCTTTGGTCCTAAACGCTTGCCAGAACTCGGACAATCTATCGGTAAAATGCTAGCCGAGTTTAAAGCAGCCGTAAATAAGACAGATAATGATAAAAAAGACGAAGAAGACAAGACTAAAGACTAAGATCTCTATCTAAAGATTATCTTCAAGTTTCTTGACAATTCTAAGCTTTTATGACATAATACACTTGTATTGAATAGTAAGTCTATATCATAGGCAAGAAAAGACCCCAAGCTAACTTCCACATAAGCTCGGGGCCTTTTTTAGCACTATCTATCCTTGTTTAACCACTTGTCGATCAGACGAAGGATAACACCGACCACAATAGGTCCGATGATAGTTTTGAATAGTAAATCCATCATAGGCAAACTCACCTCCCTTCGTAGGCGGTGTCGAGGTGCCAAAGGATATTATATCATAGATTGAAAGAGATATGTTTAGTGAGTGATAGGAAGTATTAGTTAGAATGTAGGTTAATCATGCCAAACAAAAAATCAGCTCAAGAGGGCTGATTTTTTTATCTTACAAACTGATACGTTTTTCTGTTTCAGCGTCGAAGAAGTGACCTTTAGCAACGTTGAAAGTAAGGTTAACTTTTTCACCTGGATTATGGAAGTCACGCGCATCAACACGGGCAGCAAACTCAGTTTCTCCAAGTTTTAGGTAGAGCATTGTTTCTGCACCAAGAAGCTCTGAAACGACGACTTCAGCATCTACATTGGCATCTGGATAAACTTCTTGAACAATTGGACGGCTTGAAACATCTTCAGGACGGATACCAAAGATTACTTCCTTGCCTTGATACCCTGTCTCTTTCAAGATTTTAGCTTGACCCTCAGAGATTGCAATATCCAAACCTTCAGAGTTAGTAATGCGGTTACCATCAACCTTAACATTAAAGAAGTTCATAGCAGGACTTCCGATGAATCCAGCAACAAATTTATTGGCTGGCTCATTATAAAGTTCTTGAGGGGTACCAATTTGTTCGATACGACCGATAGTACCAGAACCATCAGGGTTTTTAGTAGAACTCATGATAACGATACGGTCAGCAAGAGTCATAGCTTCTGTTTGGTCGTGAGTAACGTAGATGGTTGTTGCGCCAATATTACGAGTAATTTTAGCAATTTCAGCACGCATGGTCACACGAAGCTTAGCATCCAAGTTTGAGAGAGGTTCATCCATGAGGAAGACTTTAGCATCACGAACGATGGCACGTCCCATAGCCACACGTTGACGTTGACCACCAGAAAGGTCTGCAGGCTTACGATCTAAGAACTCAGTCAAACCAAGGCTAGCAGCAGCTTCACGCACACGTTTGTCGATATCGTCTTTTTTATATTTACGAAGTTTAAGACCAAAGGCCATATTTTCATAAACAGTCATGTGAGGGTAAAGTGCGTAGTTTTGGAATACCATGGCAATGTCACGATCTTTTGGTGATTTGTCATTAACCACCTCACCATCGATATAGAGTTTACCTTCTGTGATTTCTTCGAGACCAGCAACCATACGGAGAGTTGTTGATTTACCACATCCTGAAGGACCTACGAAAACGATGAATTCCTTGTCTTTGATGTCGATACTGAAATCTTCGACAGAGTAGTGAGTTGCATTTGGGTATTTTTTATAAATTTTATCCAGTTTAAGAGTTGTCATATCATTTATCCTTTATTATTTAACTGATCCGCCGGTTACACCTTCAACATAGTATTTCTGCATGAAGATAAAGAGAAGGGTGATTGGGATGGCGATGATAATAGCACCTGCGGTAAATGGAAGGAACCATTCATTGATAGCGTCTTGGTTAAGCATTTGATAGAGTCCAAGGGCAACCGTATATTTATCTTTAACGTCACCGAGGATAACAGATGCAAAGATGAAGTCTACCCAAGGTCCCATGAAGGCCATGAGGGCAGTGTAGACGATGATTGGTTTAGAAAGTGGCAAGGTAATCTTAGTGAAGATTTGAAGACGAGTTGCCCCATCAATCATTGCTGATTCATCCAAAGAGTAAGGGATAGTATCAAAGAAACCTTTCGCAATGTAGAAACCAAGTGCTGCTCCAGCAGAATATACCAAAACCAAAGATGTCAAGGTTTGTGTCAAATTGAGGGCCTTCAAAATGTAGTAGACCGCAATCATTGACATGAATCCAGGGAACATGTTAAGTACAAGTGCCAATTTCAAGAAGCCATTTCTGTGTTTGAATTTAATACGGCTAAGTGAGTAGGCCATACCTACGGTAATCAAAGTTGAGAGGATACATGTACATGTGGCAACGATGAAAGTATTGATGAACCATTTTCCAAATGGGTAAGCATCGCTGGTAAACAGTTTAATGTAGTTATTAAAAGTGTAAGTCTTAGGGAAGAAGTAAGGCACCGCATTAGCTCCTTCACCACGGAAACTTGTAAGGAAGATCCAAATAATAGGGATTAACCAGATGACAGCTAGAACTGTCAATAGAATATAAGTACCAGTTAGGTAAAGATTTTTCTTACGTTTCATTATTTAGCAGCCCCTTCCTTGAATGAAGATGATCTTGTGTAGGCCAAGAGACTGAATGTTGCAGAGATGGCGAAAATCAAGATACCGATAACAGATGCCAAGTTGTAGTCTTTAGAGCTAACAGTCAGTTTGTAGAGCCAAGTTACCAAGAGGTCAGTTGAACCCGCTTGATAGTATTCAGAGTTAGTAGGTCCACCACCAGTAAGGAAGTAGATAACGTTGAAGTTATTGATATTACCAATGAATTGTTGAATCAACGATGGTGCCATAATCAAGAGAATTTGTGGAAAAGTGATGCTCTTGAAAATTTGGAATTTGCTTGCTCCATCAATTTCAGCAGCTTCAATCTGCTCAGTTGGCAAGTTCATGATGATACCAGTTGCGACCAACATTGTGAACGGAATACCAATCCACATATTTACAAAGATAATAGAGAACTTAGCCCAGAGAGGATCAGTCAAGAATGGAATTGGTCCATTAGTAAGATGCAAGGTTTGAAGTAAACCATTCAAAGGCCCATGGTCATTAAGGAAGTTACGCATCAAAAGAAGGGATACGAACTGAGGAACGGCGATAGTGATAACAAAGAGAGTACGCCATACTTTCTTGAATTTAAGCCCTTTAGTGTTGAGCAAGAGAGCAAGGACAATACCGAAGAAGAAAGTTGTTGCTGTTGCAGCAACTGCCCAAATCAAGGTCCATGTCAAAAGTGGGAAGAAAGTACCAGCCATACGACCTTGCAAAACTTCACCAAAACTTGAGAAACCAACCCAGTCAAAGAGTGATTTAGGTGCTGGGTGATTGTGGTCAAAGTTAGTAAAGGCCAAACAGATCATGTAGATCAAAGGCAAGATTGTGAAGAGCAAAACTCCAATCAATGGTACAGTCATAAGTCCCATGTGGAAACGACCATCAGCCAAGGTCTTGAAGTCTTCGACAAAGTTAGGAACTTTACGTCCAGACTGTTTGAGAGCCATGAGATGACGAGCACTCTTAAGGTTACACCAGTAAATATAAGCGAAAACTGCACAGAAGATTAATGATGCAAGACCAAAAATCAACATAAGCATTGAATTATCTCCAGCGACCTGAACAGTAAGCTTAACCCCATTAACTTCTTTAATAGCCTCACCTTGTTCTTGAGTCCCCAAGGTAATCATACCTTTAAGCGCAGGGATGATTTGAATAACGAAGGCTACTAAGAAGGCAATCTCAGAAAGGAGGAAGAGCAAGCCCTTGGTGAACTGTTTGTTGACCAAGTTTGCCAATCCCATTACCAGAAAGGATAATTTGACATCCCATGTACCTTCTTTGAAGACTTGGCGCATAGGAGTTGTGTCGTAGATTGTTTGTGACATAGATATCTCCTCAGATAAATGTTTAATTAGTGATAGATAAAGAGGCTAGGAACCTGACCTGCCTCTTTACCTTCTCATAGTTAGGATTCTTATTTAGCTGCTGCCAAATCTTTATCAAATTGTTGTAATTTAGTAAGGAATTGGTCTTCCTTGATTTTACCGTTATATGCATCACTCATAAGAGCAGCACTTTCAGTCCAGAAGACTGACATTTGACTAAGTTTAGGCATAACAGTTGTGTACTGATCAGATGAACCCATAGTAATTACAGCTTGTGCAAGTGCATCCTTTTGAACAGCTTCAGAAGCTTGAACGTCTTTGTTAGCTGGGATGATGTGACGGTCTTCATTAGTGAATTGGTTATTTTGACTGTCTTTGCTTGTCAAAGCTTGTGCCAATTGGTAAGAAGCAGCGATACGTTCTGCGTTACCTTTAGATGGTGTTTGGTTAACAGCGTAAAGTTTAACACCCATGAAGGCTTTTTGTTGAACATCTTGACCACCGATATTAACTGTTGGGTAAACAGCAACACCAAGATTGTCTTTACCAACAGCTTTAGCAGCTGCAGCGTAGTCCCATGGTCCTGATTGGAAAGCATCAACAGAACCATCTTCGAATTTAGCCATCATGTTAGCTGAATCGACATTAACAAATCCTTTATTGTCTTTTTGAGCTGCGATGAATTTAAGAACGTTCACACCAGCTTCGTTACCCCAGTTAGTACCTTTCACATCTTCACCGTTAGGACCAAAGAGTGTGTCACCAACTGAAAGGAAGAGAGGAGCAGTTACATAAGCGTTAACTTCTTTCAAGTTGCTACCAAATTTAGCTTTAGAAGTGATTGTTTCATATGATTTCACATCTTCTTCATTAAGTTTAGATTTGTTGTAGTATGTAACTTGAGTTTCGATACCGTATGGGAAGGCGTAAGTTTTACCTTTGTATTGAGCACCTACAGCAGCTTGTTCAGTATCTTGCTCAGCAATTTCTTTTGAGTATTGCTCTGGGATTTCTTGGATAGCTCCAGCGTCTACCAATTTACCGAGTTGGTCATGTGGAAGTGAGAAGACATCTGCAGCAGTAGAAGCGTCCTTAGTCAAGTTTTCTTGAGCATTTGGATCTTCCATTTCAACCATATCAACCTTGTAACCAGATTTCTTTTCAAACTGTGCTACTGTATCTGAGTAAGATTTCTTAGCACCAGTTGGTACCCAAAGTTTCAAAGTCTTGCTATCTGAGCTTGAGCTCTTGCTTGAGTTTGAGCCACAAGCTACCAAGAGCGATCCAGCCACAAGTAATCCAGCACTACCAAGTAATACCTTTTGCCATTTTTTCATTTCTATTTCCTCCAGAAATTTAGTTTACGATAACCATTATGCAATCGCTTTCATCATTTGTCAAGTATTTTATAAAAAAATTTTTAACTTTGTGCAAACGATTGCAAAACTAAATTGTTTCGGTTATAATTGTTCTTGTATTTTACGACTATAAATATTTATGAGAATGAGAGGAAAATAATGGCTACAATTAAGGATGTTGCCCAAAAAGCAGGAGTAAGTCCTTCAACGGTTAGTAGGACCCTAAAAGATAATCCAGCCATTTCTGAAGAAACAAAAAACAAGGTGCGTGCGGCTATGGATGAATTAGGTTATGTCCCCAATCTTGCAGCTCAGATGTTGGCAACTGGCTTAACTCATAGTTTAGGTGTGATTCTTCCTCCTTTGGCGAATAGAGAAAATATCAGTCAACCCTTCTATATGGAAATTCTAACGGCTATCAATGAAGAAGCAAGTCGCAATTCTCAGGTCGTCAGTATTGCCACAGGTGCTAGTTTGGATGAATTGGTTAAACAAGTCGAACTCATGCATCGCCAAAAACGAGCTGATGGTTTCATTATTCTCTACTCTGAGAAGAATGATCCTGTTAAATCCTATCTCCTAAAAGAAAAAGTTCCTTTTGTCGTCATTGGAGCTGCAGGTGATACAAAAGATAAGGTTACCTACATCGATAATGACAATAAGGCCTTAGGTAAGGAAGCAGTGACTTATTTATCATCTCATGGTCATAAAAAAATAGGTTTTATTACGGATGACCTTTTTGGTCAAGTAGGACAGGAACGTTATCGAGGTTATAAAGAAGCAGCAGATGAACTAGAATTAGAAATCTTACCTGAACTTGTATTTTCATCTAAAACAATCGATAAGCTAAAGAAGGAATTAGATAGATTTTCTCCGACAGCTTTGATTGTCAAGGATGACCTTATCGCCCTTCGTCTCATTCAATGGCTAAACAATCAAGGAATTAGAGTACCTGAAGATTATGCCATTATTTCTTTCAATAATTCTACTTTTGCAGAAATCATGCATCCGTTCTTGACCACTTTTGATATTAATATCCAAGAACTTGCTAAAGAAAGTGTACAAAGTCTTATGGGACTCCTTAAGTCAACTAAGAACAAGTCACAGAAAGTCATCATTCCATTTAAACTTATAGAAAGAGAAAGCGTCTTAACGCATTCATAATATCTTAAGGAGAATCTAAGTAGTTGGTTAGTAAATTAGCCGGCTACTTTTTTATTTTATGTAAGATGACTATTTTCCGGAATTTACTAGAAGCCTCGGCTTAAAAACACTCTCTCAAATTGTAAGCGTTTGTTTTGCGAACAATTATTCAAGAAAAAATAAAAAAAAATCTATTTTTTTGCTAAAAATTCTTGACTAATGCAAACGTTTGCATTATAATCATAAGTGTAAAAAATAATTTGAGGTAAACTTTATGAACAAACGAGCAAGCGGTGTATTGATGCACATCACATCACTTCCAGGTGACTACGGGATCGGATCTTTCGGTCAAGCAGCCTATGACTTTGTTGATTTCTTGAAAGAAACAAAACAAACTTACTGGCAGATCTTGCCACTTACTACAACAAGTTATGGGGATTCACCTTACCAATCATTCTCAGCGGTAGCGGGGAACACACACTTCATCGATTTGGATTTCCTTATTCGTGACAAGTTTCTAACTAAAGCTGATGTTAAAGACGCTGACTTTGGATCAGATCCAGAGTTTATCGACTATGCTAAAGTTTATGAAGCACGTCGTCCAATCCTTGAAAAAGCTGTAAAAGCAATCTTGGCTGACAAAAAAGAAGCTAAGAAGTTTGAAGCTTTCAAATCTGAAAATGCTAACTGGTTAGCAGATTATGCTGATTTCATGGCTATCAAAGAACACTTTGATAACAAAGCACTTCAAGATTGGGATGACAAAAAAGCAGTTAAACGCGATGAGGCAACTCTTGAAAAACTTCGCAAAGAACTTGCTGATGTCATCACTTACCACCAAGTAGTGCAATACCTCTTCTTTAGCCAATGGGCAGAACTTAAAGCCTATGCTAACAAAAATGGTATTCAAATCATTGGTGACATGCCAATCTACATCTCAGCTGATAGTGTTGAAGTTTGGACTCAACCACACCTCTTCAAACTAGATGCTGAATGTAAACCACGTTACATTGCCGGAGTTCCACCAGATAACTTCTCAGCTACTGGTCAACTTTGGGGTAACCCAATCTATGCTTGGGATAAACATAAAGCAGAAAACTATGCTTGGTGGGTATTCCGTATTCAAGAATCATTCAAACTTTATGATTACTTGCGTATCGACCACTTCAAAGGTTTCTCTGACTTCTGGGAAATTCCTGGCGGAGATGAAACAGCTGAAAATGGTGAATGGGTTCCTGGACCTGGTTATGACCTTTTCAAAGTGGTTAAAGAAGAATTGGGTGATCTTAAAATCATTGCCGAAGACCTTGGTAACATTGATGATAAGACACGTAAACTTCTTGCAGACTGTGGTTACCCTGGAATGAAGATTGTTCAATTTGGATTCTACGATACTACTGGAAATAGCATTGACATTCCACACGTATACACACAACATTCAGTTGCCTACACAGGTACACATGATAACGAAGTAATCAACGGTTGGTACGACAACTTGACGCAAGAGCAACGTGATTATACTGATGCATACATCAACCGTCGTCAAGGTGAACCAATCACACGTGCTCTTCTTCGCACCCTCTTTGCTACTGTAAGCAACACAGCTATTGCGACTATGCAGGATATCCTTGATAAACCTGAAAATAGCCGTACAAACTTCCCTAACACAGTTGGTCAAAACTGGAAATGGCGTATGCTTCCAGGTGAAATTACTGTCGACAAGAAAGAATTTTTGACAGACATTACAGAAAGATATAATCGAGGTAATAACTAAAATGGCTACATTTACACAATATGTTGAAGCAAAAAACAAAAATCTTAAGGACCTTTCAAACGAAGAAATCTACTATCTTTTGTTGGAATTCGTAAAAGAAGCAGCTGCTCCAAAACCAAAAAACGATAGCAAACGTAAAGTTTACTACATCTCAGCTGAATTCTTGATCGGTAAACTTTTGTCTAACAACTTGATCAACTTGGGCATCTACAAGGATGTTAAAGCTGAATTGGATGCTGCTGGTAAATCAATCAGCGAAATTGAAGACGTTGAACCAGAACCATCTCTTGGTAACGGTGGTTTGGGTCGTTTGGCTTCATGTTTCATCGACTCTATGGCAACACTTGGCATCAACGGTGAAGGTGTTGGTCTTAACTACCACTGTGGTCTTTTCAAACAAGTCTTCAAAGACAACAAACAAGATGCAGAACCAAACTACTGGATTGAAGATCAATCATGGTTGGTACCAACTGATATCTCTTATGATGTTCCATTCAAAAACTTCACATTGAAATCACGTTTGGATCGTTTGGATATCTTGGGTTATAAGAAAGAAACTAAGAACTACCTTAACCTCTTTGACATCAATGGTGTGGACTACGATTTGATTGATAAAGGAATCACTTTTGATCAAGACGAAATCCAAAAGAACTTGACACTCTTCCTTTACCCAGATGACTCAACTCGTAAAGGTGAGCTCTTGCGTATCTACCAACAATACTTCATGGTATCAAATGCTGCTCAACTTTTGATTGACGAAGCTATCGAACGTGGATCTAACCTTCACGATCTTCCAGATTACGCTTACGTACAAATCAATGATACTCACCCATCAATGGTAATTCCAGAATTGATCCGTCTTTTGACAGAAAAACATGGATTTGAATTTGATGAAGCAGTAGCAATCGTAAGCAAAATGGTTGGTTACACAAACCACACTATCTTGGCTGAAGCCCTTGAAAAATGGCCTCTTGACTACCTTGAAGAAGTTGTTCCACACCTTGTTGTTATCATCAAGAAATTGGATGCTATCATTCGTGAAAAATTCGAAGATCCACGTGTTCAAATCATTGACAAAGACAACCGTGTTCACATGGCACACATGGATATCCACTTCTCTACAAGCGTTAACGGTGTAGCAGCACTTCACACAGAAATCCTTAAATCTTCTGAGTTGAAACCATTCTACGACCTTTACCCAGAACGCTTCAACAACAAAACAAACGGTATTACATTCCGTCGTTGGTTGGAATTCTCAAACCAAGAACTTGCTGATTACATCAAAGAATTGATTGGTGATGGTTACCTTACTGACGCAACTCAATTGGAAAAATTGGCTGCCTTTGCAGATGATCCAGCAGTTCACAAACGTTTGGCTGAAATCAAATATGATAACAAATTGTCTCTTAAACGTTATCTTAAAGCCAACAAAGGTATCGATCTTGATGAAAACTCAATTATTGATACTCAAATCAAACGTTTCCACGAATACAAACGTCAACAAATGAACGCTTTGTATGTCATCCACAAATACTTGGAAATCAAAAAAGGAAACCTTCCAAAACGTAAAATCACTATCATCTTTGGTGGTAAAGCAGCTCCTGCCTACGTTATTGCTCAAGACATCATCCACTTGATCTTGTCACTTTCTGAACTCATCAACAATGATCCAGAAGTAAGCAAATACCTCAACGTTCACTTGGTTGAAAACTACAACGTAACAGTTGCTGAACACCTCATCCCAGCAACAGATATCTCAGAACAAATCTCATTGGCTTCTAAAGAAGCTTCAGGTACAGGTAACATGAAATTCATGCTTAACGGTGCCCTTACACTTGGTACAATGGACGGTGCCAACGTTGAGATTGCTGAATTGGTAGGACCAGAAAACATCTTCACATTTGGTAAAGATTCTGATACAATCATCGACCTTTATGAAAAAGAAGGTTATGTACCACGTGATTACTACGAAAAAGATGCTAACATCAAAGCAGCTGTTGACTTTATCGTAAGCGAAGACCTCGTTAAAGTTGGAGATAAAGAACGCTTGGAACGTCTCCACAAAGAACTTATCTCTAAAGACTGGTTCATGACGTTGATTGACTTGGCTGAATACATCGACAAGAAAGAAGAAGTATACGCAGCTTACGAAGATCAAGATGCATGGAACAAAAAAGTTGTTTACAACATTGCTGAAGCAGGATTCTTCTCATCTGACCGTACAATCGAACAGTATGACAAAGACATCTGGCACACAAAATAATATTCTAGTTGCATAGAAGGAAAACAAGATCAGAAATGGTCTTGTTTTTTTGTATGAAAAAAACAGCCAATAGATAAATTAGCTGTATTTACATAAATAATGTTATGTTACCTATGAGTGATAATTCAGTATATCATTCATATAGGCTTTTTTATTTGATGAATCATAAGTTTTAGATGTTGAGTATTTTAGATAATGGATTTCATTTTTTGCATTTCTGGATTCTTCTTGTAAGTAAGAATCTGTAATGGTAATCTTAAAATCCTCGCTCTTACCTGTTAGATCAAGGCTTAGCGGGAAATTTGTAAATTCATCTGAGTAAAAGGCCATTTTATAAAAGTTGTACCTGTCACCTCTAAATGAATTTAAGTGAGGGAATTGTATATGGTAGATGCCATTCCAATAATTTCCATACTCTCTAATTTCGTAGTCATCGAAGAATTCCTGAATTCTTTCTTTGTTAGCAAAATCCTTATCAAAGGTAACAAAGGGAGCCTGCCAATCCCAGAGTGGGATGTCTCCTTCATTTCCGTAGATAATATAGCTTTGCATTTTTCCTGTTTTAGGATTTTTCAACTGAAAGTGGTATTCACTGACACCATCTTTCACAGCCCCAGTTTGATAAAGGGTATCGCCAGGAACTATCATAAACAGGAAGTCCCTTAGATATAACTCGAAGTCGGCATCCATTGTTTTATCATGTAATCCAGGGAAACGTCGAATCATTTGTCTGTAATTCTCTGCATTCGAAAACCATTCTTCATCAAAACCCGGACCAACCTCAAAAACTTTACGGTCAAAATAGCGTTCATAACGGTCGAAAAAGTTTTCAGTAGAAGTCACCTGTCCAAATGGAAAAATGATTTTGGTCTTATCAGTAAAAGTGATATGCAATAAAAGTCTGCGGGGATCAATTCCTTTATCAATATAATGGCCGACCTTATATGTAGACAGATTATCAGGGAAATCGTCTTTTCCGAAGTGTAGGACCTCAATCTCAATATCTTTGACAACTTTTCTTTGAGGTATTATCTTCTTGACGCTGTAATTATAGGCTTTGTAATAGTAATTGTTTTTATCGTAGAGATAAGGCTTATAAGCTCGTTGGTAGGCATTATAGAGAAACATTCCAAAGACTACAAAAAGAAGCAGAGCAAATGCTATTTTGACCTTTTTATTTATTTTACTGGTTAGCCTCGAGAAAAAGAGACTTAATTTACTAGGATTTTGTATCATTCCAAAACTCCCCATATATTTTTTACTATTATATCATGAAAATCCTTATACCTAAGGCGTCTTCGTGTACTTTGTCACCGTTTTCCTTTATAATATAAGTATCACATTACAAGAGGAGACCTCATGAAATATATTGTAAACACATCAAATGATCCTGCCTATAATATTGCTTTGGAAGCCTATGCCTTTCGTGAATTGGTGAATGAAGATGAACTGTTCATTCTTTGGATTAACCGTCCAGCTATCATTGTCGGTAAGCACCAAAATACCATTCAAGAGATTAACAAAGAATATACAGATGCTCATGGTATTAAGGTCGTTCGTCGTTTGTCTGGTGGTGGCGCTGTTTATCACGATTTGAATAACCTCAACTATACTATTATTTCAAATAAGGCAGATGAAGGTGCTTTTGACTTTAAGACTTTCTCTCAACCTGTAATCGCAACACTTGCTGATTTGGGAGTTAAAGCTGAATTTACTGGCCGAAATGACCTTGAAATCGACGGTAAAAAGTTCTGTGGAAATGCTCAAGCTTACTATAAAGGGCGTATGATGCACCATGGTTGCTTGCTCTTTGACGTTGATATGTCCGTTCTTGGCCAAGCCCTCAAAGTCAGCAAAGACAAAATTGAATCAAAAGGTGTTAAATCTGTACGAGCTCGTGTAACAAACATCGTAGATGAATTACCAGAAAAAATCACAGTAAATGAATTCTCAGATAAAATCTTGGAAAAAATGAAGGAATTTTACCCTGACATGACTGAATACGTCCTTTCTGAGGATGAATTAGCTAAAATCCAAGAGTCTTATGAGAAGCAATTCAATACTTGGGACTGGACATACGGTCAATCACCAGAATACACAGTAGAGCGTAACGTTCGTTACCCAGCTGGTAAGATCTCAACTTACGCCAATGTTGAGAATTCAATTATTAAATCTGTTAAGATTTACGGAGATTTCTTTGGTATCGGGGATGTATCTGATATTGAAGACTTGCTGGTCGGTGTACCTTACGAGTACGAAGATGTCTTGGCTAAACTTAAAACCATTGACACAGCACATTATTTCTCACGTATGACAACTGAGGAGGTTGCAAAAGCTATCGTAGCTTAATCATTGTTTGAACAATCTGGAAAACTCCAGGTTGTTTTTTCTTGGGAAAAATTCTATAAGTAAATAATACGTTATAAAGATTTTTAAAAATCAAAGAACGATAAAGATATTATCAAAAGTTGGTTTATGATTGATTTAGTGTGGTATTTTGTATATCAGGATTGTAAATCTATAAAGCCGCTAAGTGAAAAACATCTTATAATATCTTTCCGAAAAACTGTAATTTTCTTGAAAGAAAGATAAGGGTGTGATATACTTCTATTAAGTAACTTTGGAGAGAAAAATCAAATGAAACGTGAACTCTTGCTTGAAAAAATTGAAGAATACAAATCTCTAATGCCTTGGTTTGTTCTGGAGTATTATCAATCTAAACTATCGGTACCGTATTCTTTTACAACCTTATACGAATACCTTAAGGAATATAAACGCTTTTTTGACTGGTTGATTGACTCAGGTATTTCAGATGCTGATGATATTTCCTCAATTGACATCAAAACCTTGGAAAATCTAACTAAAAAAGATATGGAGTCATTTGTCCTTTATCTACGAGAACGTCCATCTTTGAATACCTATTCCAAGAAACAGGGTGTTTCTCAAACGACCATTAATCGTACACTTTCAGCTCTATCTAGTCTCTATAAGTATTTAACCGAGGAGGTCGAGGGTCCTGACGGTGAGCCGTATTTCTATCGTAACGTTATGAAAAAAGTTTCTACTAAGAAAAAAAAAGAAACTCTAGCTGCACGTGCTGAGAATATCAAACAGAAACTCTTTCTAGGCGATGAGACCATGGAATTCCTTGATTATGTAGAAAATGAATACGAAGTCAAGCTCTCAAATCGCGCTAAATCATCGTTTTATAAGAATAAAGAACGTGATTTGGCTATCATTGCCTTGCTACTGGCTTCAGGTGTTCGACTCTCTGAAGCAGTTAATCTGGACCTTAAAGATATCAATCTTAAAATGATGGTCATTGACGTTACTCGAAAAGGTGGCAAACGGGACTCAGTTAATGTAGCAAGTTTCGCGAAACCTTATCTTGCAAATTATCTTAGTATCCGTGATAAACGCTATAAGGCTGAAAAGCAAGATGTTGCCCTATTTTTAACAGAATATCGAGGGGTTCCCAACCGCATTGATGCTTCAAGTATCGAAAAAATGGTTGCTAAGTATTCTCAGGATTTCAAGATACGTGTAACTCCCCATAAACTACGACATACTCTAGCGACGCGTCTTTATGATGCTACCAAGTCTCAAGTTTTAGTTAGTCACCAACTTGGCCATGCTTCTACTCAGGTTACCGATCTATATACGCATATTGTTAATGATGAGCAAAAAAATGCTCTAGACAATTTATAATTAGCTATCCCAACCATTCCTATTTGGAGTGGTTGTTTTTAGTTTACATAAATTTAATTATGCTAAAGTTGTTTTGTTATCCCTTTAAATACATAACTATATTTATGTAAACTATCATACACAAAAAACAAACTCTCCTTGACGGAAAGCTTGTTTTTCTTATTAATAATCTTTAAGAGCAGATTCAACGGCTGCTTTTTCTTTTTCAATCAAGTTTACTCGTGCAGCAATTGTCTTAATTCCCATTAAGATATTACGTTCCAAGGCTTTATCACTTGTTTGTGGCTCGAAGAAAGCAATATATTGATCAAGACGCTCTTGCGTTTTAAAGATTGATGCTGGGATATTAACAAAGCTATCAAAGCTCATATCACCACCAAGGGCTGCCTTAATCCAATCCCAGTTATCTTTCGCCCAGTTCCAAACGGTTTCTTGAGCAAATGATTTGCTGAGGAAATTCATATACCAGAGGTATAAGTCTTGAGGTTTAACGACATGTTTGTCTTTAAGCTGACCTAGTACGTAGTCGATGCCTTCTTGATTTTTAAGGTATGAAACTGCTTGAGTTAATTGACGACGGAAGTTACTATCATTTGTTGTGACGTATGCGTTGACATAGTCCTCAACAAGGGTAAGACTGTCTTCTTGTTTCATTTGGTTAATGAGGACAAGACCACGGACACTTGCGGGGATGATTTCAATGTTTTCTTTATGAGCTTGGAAAACACTTGCAGCTGCAAGGACTGCTGGTTGATAGTCTGCTTGAATCAAGTAGCTAAGTGCCGTTTGACGAACCATTTCATCTTCATCTGACTCTCCATCTTTGGCATCGAAACCAAGACGTTCAAAGTCGTTTTGGAATTGACGACGTACCAAAGCTTTGTAGTGCACTTCTGCTTCTGTATCCTCATCGATAAAGCGTTTCAAACCAGCGAGGATTTGAGACTTAGCTTGCGCAATCAAGAAGCTTTCTTCTTTTTCGACAAGATCAAGAAGAGCCACTAGGCTTGCATAGGAGATACGGCCACTTTCAGCAAGAAGACGACGTTCTTGCAAAATTTGAAGTTTACTTACAGTATCAAGGCTAGCAAATTCCTCTAAGAGTTGGTCCAAGAGTTGTCCTTGGTAGTCTGTGATGTAATGTGCCGTATTTGCTGTATTAAGGCGAAGAGCTCCATTATTTTCAGCAGCAAGCTGGCTATAATTTGGAATCTCAATACGCTCTTCTGAAAGTGTGTCTGGAAGTCCGTTCCAATTTGTGTTCAATGGAATTTCCCAAAGACGCCCTTTATCTTCATGTTCACCAATGAAGAATTGTTTTTGACTAAGAATAAGAGTGTCATCAACAACTTCTGCAGTAACAACAGGGTAACCTGGTTGCTCCAACCAAGTATCCATGAAACTAGAGACATCTTTTCCAGAAGCATCAGAGAGTGCATTCCAAAGGTCACGTCCAATAGTGTTGTTGTACTGGTGTTTCTCGAAGTAAGCTTTAAGTCCTTTAGCAAAGGCTTCATCACCTAACCAACGGCGAAGCATATGCATGAGACGGCTACCTTTGGCATAAACGATAGCACTATCAAAGAGGGTGTTAATCTCATCTGGGTGATTAACTTCCATGTGGACTGACTGAACACCATCTGTAGCATCACGCTGGAGGGCATGAGGCACACCAGTTGTTTGGAAGTCTTCAAAGATGTTCCAGCTAGGTTCAATGGCATCTACTGAAACATACTCCATCATATTGGCAAAGCTTTCGTTAAGCCAGAGATCATCCCACCATTTCATCGTTACAAGGTTACCGAACCATTGGTGAGCCAATTCGTGGGCAACCACAAGAGCTACTTGTTGACGACTTGCAGCTGAGCTATTTTCGTCTACTAGTAGGTAAACTTCACGATAGGTAACAAGTCCCCAGTTTTCCATGGCACCTGCTGAGAAGTCAGGAAGAGCCAGATGGTATGACAATGGGATAGGATATTTGACTTGGAAGTAGTCTTCGTAGAAATCAATGACACGAACGGCAATATCAAGGGCAAAGTCAACGCTGTTTTCAGCTTGTGCAACTGTAGCGAAGACACCAACTTCAGTTCCGTTATGTGTTTTCGCAGTCTTACCTTGAAGAGCACCAAAACCAAAGGCAAGGAGGTATGTAGACATACGAGGGGTTGTCTCAAAAGTCCAAACCCCAGTTTCTTTACGTAGATGGCTATTGATTTCAGGCATATTTGACAAAGCGATATCGCCTTCTTCAGCATCAAATTTCAATGAGAAATCAAAAGTAGCTTTGGCTTCTGGTTCATCAACAGATGGGAAGGCTTCGCGCGCAAAATGAGATTCAAACTGCGTTGAAATAATTTCTTTCTTCTCACCATTGTAGGTGTAATATGATGGGTAAATCCCTGTCATATTATCTGTAATACGACCAGAGAATTCAATGACAAGCGTCAAAACACCGGTCTCTGGAAGTTCAATATGGAAGGCTTCGTTAGCATCATCCATTTGGAAGTTTAATGATTCATTATCCAAGAGAACGGAACTAATGGTAAGGTCTTTTTGGTGAAGGGAGATATGGTTATCAAGGGCTTCACCTGTGATGGCAACATTCCCTGTAAAGGTCTTTTCAGAACGATTAATGTCCAAGAAAAGATTGTAGTTTTCAGGGATGAAACTTTCGATAAAACGAGCAACAGATGCTGTCATACGTATATACTCCTAATCTAACTTTTCGTATCGAAACAGACTGACAAATGTTTCGATATCAGACCCTTTTGCAAAAGAAAAGGGTCTGAATTATTCAATACAGACCCATTATAACATAGATTGGAAGCTTTGCCTACAGTTCAATGATTTTACCAGACTTGAGGTAGACAACCCACTCGCAGAGATTGCGGGCATAGTCACCAATACGTTCCAAATACATAAGTACTTGGAAATATTCTTTGGCAGCGAAGGCAGCATCAGGATTCTTGCGAACACCTTCTACTGTCATGGCTTGAATATCACGGAAATAGTTATCAATGATTTCATCTGAAGCTGCGATTTCATAAGCGCGTTGTTCGTCACTGTTCAAGTAAACATCTAGAGCATCTTCGACCATGTGGCGAACTGCCTTCCCCATTTTCTTGATTTCAGCTTCAATTTCAGTTAGGCGTTCCTCACCTTTAATGCGGATAGTTGCTTGAGCAATAGCAACGGCATGGTCACCCATGCGTTCAACGTCACTAGATGCTTTGAGCGCTGTGATAACTGTTCGCAAATCACTTGATACAGGTTGCTGAAGAGCGATAATTTCAAGCGATTTTTTCTCAAGTTTGGTTTCGTAGTTATTGACGATTTCGTCATTTTCAATGACTTCCTTAGCCAAATCACGATCATGGCTGATAAAGGCACGTACAGCTTTCTTAAGCTGAGCTGCAACCTCTGTACCCATAGCGTAAAATTGGTTGTGGAGTTTTTCTAATTCTTCTTCGAAGGGTGTTCGTAACATCATAATTTTTTTAGTAATCTGTCCTTTCTTAACCGAATTTACCGGTAATATAATCTTCTGTTTCTTTATGTTGTGGATTTAGGAACATGTCTTTCGTTGATGAATACTCAATGAGTTCTCCATCGAGGAAAAAGGCTGTTCGTTGTGAGATACGACTTGCCTGTTGCATAGAACGTGTGACTAATAGCAAGGTATATTGGTCTTTAAGGTTATATAGGGTTTCCTCAATCTTACCAGCGGAGATAGGGTCGAGGGCAGACGTTGGTTCGTCAAGAAGGATAACCTTTGGAGACGTGGCAAGGACCCGTGCAATACAGACACGTTGTTGTTGCCCTCCTGAAAGTCCAAGTGCTGAGTCATGGAGACGGTCTTTAACCTCTTCCCAGATTGAAGCTCCTTTTAGTGACTCTTCTACTGCTTTATCAAGGACAGCCTTATCTTTGATACCATTGATACGGAGGCCATAAACCACGTTTTCATAGATAGACATTGGAAAAGGATTGGGTTGTTGGAAGACCATTCCGATTTCTTTACGGAGCTCAACGGTGTCTGTTCGAGGACTGTAGACGTTGTGACCGTTGTAAGAAACAGCACCAGTAAGTGTCCACTCGGGGTTTAAATCTCCCATTCGGTTGATAGAACGAAGCAAAGTTGATTTTCCCGATCCTGAAGGACCGATAAGAGCTGTGATTTCATTTGGATAGAAATCCATTGTCACGTTATTGAGGGCTTTTTTCTTATCGAAATACACCGATAAATCATTGATTGAAATGATAGGTTCAGTCATAAGTGCTCCTTTCTATCCAAAGCGTCCTGATACATAGTCATTAGTTGACTGTAGGGCAGCATCTTGGAAGATTTTCTTGGTCTCATCATATTCGATAAGATCACCAAGGTAGAAGAATGCTGTATAATCACTGGCACGCGCTGCCTGCTGCATATTGTGCGTCACGATGATAATAGAGTAATCCTCCTTAAGTTTGAACATGGTCTCTTCTAGTTGCATAGTAGCTACAGGATCCAAAGAAGCTGCAGGTTCATCCATGAGAAGAATCTGCGGTTTCACGGCAATAGCTCTAGCAATACAAAGACGTTGCTGCTGACCACCTGATAGCGTAAAGGCAGATTTATGAAGATCATCTTTAACCTGATCCCAAAGACCTGCTTGCTTAAGTGATGTCTCAACAATCTCGTCCAACGTTTGCTTATCTCTCACACCCTTACGTTCGTGAGCAAAGGTAATGTTTCTGTAGATAGACTTGGCAAACGGATTTGGACGTTGGAAAACCATTCCAATATGTTTACGCATTTCATAAACATTGATATTACTTGCATTGACATCGACGCCTTGATAAAGGATTTGTCCAGTAACCTTAGCAATATCAATCGTATCATTCATACGGTTTAGGCTACGAAGAAAGGTTGACTTCCCGCATCCTGAAGGCCCAATAAGAGCCGTAATTTTATTTTTCTCGAATTGCATGTCGATGCCTTTGATGGCTTCTTTTTGACCATAATAGACATGCAAGTCCTTTGTTTCAAGAGCGAGCTCCTTCTCTGGGAAGGTGATAATATGACGCTCGTCCCAATTGTATTTTGTCATGATAACTCCTTTAAGCGGATGTTAATTTCTTATGGAGGTAAGCTCCCAAACGACGTGCACCAAAGTTGAAAATCAAAATGAAAATCAAGAGTACTGCTGCTGAACCAGCTGATACTGCAGTGGCGTCAGGTGTCGTACCTTCTGAGTTGACCTTCCAGATGTGAACAGCAAGTGTTTCTGCTTGGCGGAAAATCGAGATTGGACTAGAGATACTAAGCGGATTCCAGTCGCTCCAGTTAAGTGCTGGTGCCGATTGACCTGCTGTATAGATAAGCGCTGCTGCTTCCCCGAAAATACGACCAGAAGCAAGAACGATACCAGTAACAATACCAGGTAAGGCCTCTGGAACAACAACGTGTAAGATTGTTTCCCATCGAGACAAGCCTAGAGCTAGCCCAGCTTCACGTTGGGTATGATGGACTGTTCGCAAACTATCTTCAACCGTACGAGTCATTTGTGGTAGGTTAAAGACCGTTAAAGCCAAGGCACCTGATAGGATTGAAAATCCATACTGGAATTGGACAACGAAAATCAAGTAACCAAAGAGTCCGACCACCACTGAAGGTAGTGAAGAAAGGATTTCAATACAGGTACGAACAAAGTTGGTAAGTCGTCCTTTTTTAGCATATTCTGATAAGAAGATTCCAGCTCCCATGGAAAGAGGCACAGAAATAATCAGGGTAATAACCAAAAGGAAGAATGAATTGTAGAGTTGAACCCCAATTCCTCCACCAGCTTTGTAAGATGATGATCGACTAGTCAAGAATGACCAGCTGATATGTGGTATCCCGCGAACCAAGATATAGAGAATCAAGGCTGCCAGGATTGTTACAATAATGCCAGCAATCACATAGAGTGTGCCGATGGCAATTTTATCAATTTTTTTAGCGTTCATAATTTCTCTTTCTCTCACGGGTAATGAATTTCACCAACATATTGAAACCAAGACTCATCAATAAGAGCACCAAGGCGAGAGACCAAAGGACATTGTTTGAAACAGTACCCATGACTGTATTCCCGATTCCCATAGTCAAGACAGATGTCAATGTTGCTGCTGGTGTCGTTAAAGAAGTTGGAATCACTGCGGAATTTCCGACAACCATTTGGATGGCGAGAGCCTCACCAAAGGCACGGGCCATACCAAAGATAACGGCCGTGAAAATACCTGGTTTAGCCGCATTAAGTGTCACACGCCAAATCGTTTGCCAGCGTGTAGCTCCCATGGCCAGACTGGCTTCACGATAGTGACGAGGCACTGCACGAAGCGTATCTGTTGTCATAAAGGTTACGGTTGGTAGAATCATGACGAACAAGACAAAGGTACCTGAAAGAATACCAAAACCTGTTCCACCAAAAATTAAGCGAACAAATGGAACCACGACTTGGAGACCAATAAATCCATAAACAACAGATGGAATCCCCACCAAAAGTTCAATAGCTGGTTGTAGGAATTTAGCCCCTTTCGGAGAAATTTCAGTCATAAAGATGGCTGCTCCAATGGCAAATGGCGTTGCTACCAAGGCTGAGAGCAAGGTAACTACGAATGATCCCAAAATCATTGGAAGAGCTCCGAACTTGCCTTCAGATGGCGACCAATCGCCACTAAAGAGAAACTCGATCAAGCTAACTTTATTAACAAAGAAAGTCGCCAGCCCTTTTTGAGCAACGAAAAGTAAAATCATGGCTACGATAAAAACAATCAAAGCTAGGCAAAGGAAAGTGATTGTTTTACCAAACTTCTCGAGGCGTGAATTTTTAGAGGGTGATGTTAATTGCTTCACCAATTCTTCATTTTTCATGCTTACTCCTCACTCTTCTTTGAGACGTTACCATCAGCATCCTTGGTAACTTTCATGCTATGGATGGAAATGTAACCCATTTTTGCGACGACATTTTCTTGGACTTCGTCACTCATCATGTAATCTAAGAATTGTTTGGTATAGCTATCCGGTTTTCCCTTGGTATACATATGCTCGTAGGACCAAATCGGCCAATCGTTAGTTGCAACATTTTCAGCTTTTGGTTCAAATCCATTTAACTTCAATGTTTTAACAGAATCATCAAGGTAGGCAAATGATAGGTATGAAATAGCACCTGGTGTCTGAGCAACGATTGACTTAACCATACCATTAGAATCTTGCTCTTGGGTACGGATTGGCGATTTACCGTCCATAATCACTGCATCGAAAGTTGCGCGTGATCCTGAGCTGGCTGCACGGTTAATAATAGTAATCTCTAAGTCTTTACCACCAAGCTGTTTCCAGTTTGTGATTTCCCCAGTGAAAATCTTGCGAAGTTGTTCGGTTGTCAGGTTATCGACAGAGACTTCTTTATTTGTAATCACTGCAATTCCAGCAACGGCAACTTGATAGTCAACAAGCTTACTGGCATCGATTCCAGATTTTTCCTCGGCAAAAAGGTCACTGTTCCCAATTTGAACAGCACCAGATTGTACCTGAGAAAGTCCAGTACCAGAACCGCCACCTTGGACGTTAACGATATTCTCAGGGTTCTTCTCAGCGAACCCATCTGCTGCCGCCTCCACTAAGGGTTGAAGGGCCGTAGAACCAACTGCTGTAATGGACTGGCCACGGTCAATCCAAGAGGCACAGCCAGTTAAGACTAGTATGGTCATTGCCAGTGACAGAATCACTGCAAGGACTTTTGTTTTTTTCATTTTTGTCCTCCGACATTTTGTAACTTAAGTAAGATAGTGTCTTATATATGCTGTAAAAAGACATCTATCTAATTATACCAAGTATAAGATAATAAAGTCATATTAAAGTTTGATTACAGGCCCTTATACATGGAATCTCAATCCCTTAGGATAGTAGTTTTTAACCGTGTTTCCAACGATTTTGGCAAATCCAAATCCATTGCCATCCACTAAAAGCTGATACCAACCGTTTGGTTGCGCTTGATCTAGAGTGACCACATTACCAGAAACATATTGGGCAAACTGGTCTTGAGTTAGCTCTATACTTGAAACAACTTCATCAGAGGTTAACGCAATTCCAAGCGCAAAACTTGGTTCGAAACGTTTTTTCTTGAAGACACCAAGATGCAAACCATTACGAGCAATTTTAACTTTAGAAAGATCTGGAAGTCCCTTAGGAAGCAGATAGAGATTGTCCCCAAAAACTTGGAGTAAACCATCTAGATCAGTCTTAAGGTGTTTCTTTGCAAAATCTTCCCAAAGTTGCTTCTGCTCCTTGTTTAGGTTAGATTTTCCTTCTCTGATACGAGTCTTTTCGGGCAAGCGCTTATCCTGGAATTTTGCCACAAACTGACCTTCACCCTTGAAACGATGCGGATACATGCGGGCTGTTTCTGGAAAATTAATGCCATCGCTCATGCCGTTTAGTTTAGGAATTTCCACCAATTCAAGGTCAGGATAATTCTCTAAAATCCAAGCGACAACGCCCTCGTTCTCCTCAGGCGACCAGGTGCAGGTTGAGTAAATAAGTTGTCCACCAGGAGCCAGCATCTTCAAACCGTCTGACAAGATATCCTTCTGCAATTGTGCCAGTTCACTAGGGTAATCCTTGTGCCAATATTGGATGGCATCAGGATCCTTGCGGAACATTCCTTCGCCAGAACAAGGTCCATCAAAGACAATTGTATCAAAATAATTTTTGAAAACTTTAGCTAGTTTGTCGGCTGACGTGTTAGTCACCACAACATTTCTTGCTCCAAAACGCTCTATGTTTTCAACTAGAATTTTGCTACGTTTTGGATTGATTTCATTGCTGACAAGCAGACCTGTATTATCTAAGTAGCTTAGAAGATGAGTAGACTTTCCACCCGGAGCAGCTGCCAAATCTAAGACACGACTTCCCTTGGCTGGAGCTGCCACTTGAGCGACCATTTGGGCAGCCGGTTCCTGAGAATAGACCAAACCGGTCGCATGATCTGAGGATTTTCCAGAAATTTTTCCGTAATGTCCCCATAACGTCTCTGGAATAGCATCAGGAAATTCCTTCTGCTGCTTTTTCAGAGGGTTGGTACGGTAGGCGGACACGGCTTCTTGGTCAAAAGATGCAAAGAATTCCTCCGCTTCATCTCCAAGGAGCATATTATATTTTTCTATAAAGTCTGATGGAAATTGCATAGTTTCCTTTCTATCAAAAAACTGGACTAACCAAGAGAACTTACTGTTCTGATTTGTCCAGTATGGTTTTTTGTTTTAAATTAATTTTCTGAGCCCATAATATCCTTGATTTCTTCAAGTCTGTCTTTAGGCACAAGCATCACAGCTTGACGACTAGAATAATCCAGTGGTTCTCCGGTAATGGTCTCAAGGTGATAACCCAATTTTTCTCCCATAATACTTGCTGCAGCATAGTCCCATGGGTAAATAACTGAAAAGTAAGCTAAAATTTGACCAGATAGGACTTTTGACATGCTTAAACCGGCACCACCGTAGACACGAACACCCAAGGTATTATCAATAAGGTCTTTTAAGCCGTGAAAATTTTTAGCATACATAGCTCCATTGCTAGCGACTAGGCACCGGTCTAATGGTCGATTTTTATAGGCAGGAAGCAATTTGTCATTGCAATACACATCAAACTGGCCACCACCATAGAAAAGTTGATCAGCCATGACGTTATAAATGAGACCAAATTTTCCTTGCCCCTCTTCATAGTAGGCAATCATCACACAAAAATTATCTTGTTGGACAATAAAATTGACCGTTCCATCAATAGGATCCAAGACCCAGACGTTTCCATCCTTGATATTATGCACCAAGCCATTTTCTTCAGCGAAAATATTGTCTGAAGGAAAGGCAGATTTAATACGTGCCACGAGTAAATCTTGTGTTTGTTTATCAATATTAGTGACTAAATCATCAAAAGCCGTCTTTTCTTCGACCGTGATTGTTTTACTTAAACTTTCTTTAATAAAAGCACCAGCTTCTTTGATGATTTCTTTGGCAAAAATCAATTTATTTTCCAAGTGATACAAATCCTTTATCTTTTGCTTTAGCAGCTTTGACAGCTTGATAGGTTGAAAAACCGCTAGCTTCTTCAAAGGCCTTGTCTAGTTGCTTTTCAGGCGCTTTGCCTGGGACAACGGTTTTAAATGCCTTATAGGCTTGCAAGAGTTGGTCACGGTCAACCTTGCTCTCGTATGCTTTTTCTACCTGACTCAAAAAATGAAGCACTGTGGTAATTTCCTCAGTGCTCCATGATGGATCGAGTGGGTAGGAATAATTTCCTTTAGTCATTGTTACCCTCAATTTCAGCTCGAATGGTCGCTTGACGCAATTCTTGCTTTCTATAATCACGAGGCAAAAAGGCACGAATTTCATCTTCGTTGAAACCGATTTGCATGCGTTTGGTGTCCATAATGATAGGTCGACGAAGAAGATTTGGATATTCAGAAATCAATTGAATGAGTTCCTTGATGGTCAAATCATCCACATCGATATTCAGCTTCTGAAAGACTTTTGAACGGGTTGAAATGATATCTTCAGTACCATTTTCCGTGTAAGATAAAATCTTCATCAACTCATCGTGAGTTAATGGGCTCGTGATAATATTGTGTTCGTCAAAAGCAACTTCATGATTGGTCAACCAGGCTCGTGCTTTCCTACAGCTGGTGCAGCTAGGTGATAAAAATAAAGTTACCATGCAAACACCCCTTTCACTTTAACATTCCTAATCATTATACATTATTTGATTAGTTTTGGCTACGCTTTCTTAAAATTTTTCCGCGATTTTTTTATCGGTCTTCAGTTGAGCGCATAGTTCGTCTATATTATTGAACTTAATCATATCACGGATATAATCTAGCCAAAAAACTTCAATTGTTTTTCCATAAATATCGCCTTCAAAATCAAAGATATTGGCTTCAAGACGGAGTTCTGTTCCCCCAAAGGTAACATTTTTACCTAGGCTGGTCATGGAACGATAACGTTTACCATCAATTACCACATCGGCAACATAGACACCATCAGCAGGGAGAAAAGTTCTGTCGATTGGTGCTAAATTAGCAGTTGGAAAACCAATGGTACGTCCGCGGGCATCACCATGTACCACGATGCCACGTGTCGAGAATTCGTGGCCAAGTAGTTTATTGGCTTCTTTAACCTTACCTTCTTGTATCAATTGACGTACACGTGTTGACGAAATCTTTTCACCATCGCTTTGTTGTTCCTCAATAACATGAACATTACCAGAAAAATTACGGGATAGATAGTCCGCATCTGTTCGATGGTGTCCAAACTTGTAATCAAAGCCCACAACAACCTCTTGAGCTTTTAAACGCTTAATATAGCGGGCAATGAAATCATCTGAACTCGTTCGAGCAAAATCACTATTAAAATCTGTTAAATAAAGTTGATCTGTTCCATAGGCTTCAAAAAGATCACAACGCCTTTGAGGTGCTGTAATATGCAGAAGGAGATCATCTGTATATCGTTGAAAAGTCAGTTGAGGACTTTCATTAAAGGTAAGAACAGCTACTTCAAGCTGTTTGTCATCAGCAATCTGGCGCGCCTTATCAAAAAGGACCTTATGACCACGATGAAGAGCATCGAAATAGCCTAAGACAAGGACTGTACCCTTTTCCTGATGGATATCTTTATAATCGTTAATAGAAGTTATTTTCATTGACTTAATACTTTTCTAGGTTTATAAACTTGATTTCGCTTTTCCATGATGGCTAGAACTTTGTCTCCTAAAAAGGCCGCAACCAAGGGTTCTTGGCTATCAATAGCAATAAAGCGACCAAATGAGATTTCTTTAGCATCATCTTCAGTGACTTGTACTGCTGGCAGATCCTGAACACCAAATTCGATAGGAAGGAGGAAGGACGTATTCCCTGCTTCTACCATTTCTGAAATTTGAGAGAGAGTTAGTGCCTTATCTAAGGTTAGACCAGCTGAGGCTGTTCGACGAAGAGCAGACATATGACTCGCGTAGCCGAGTTTAGCACCCAAATCAACAGATAAGGTACGGACATAAGTTCCCTTGCTACAAGCAACACGGAAGGTGAATCTCGCAGTGTCGTTTTCTAGCTCGATGGGTGAGGTACGGACAAATTCGGTAATGGTCACTTGACGTTGTGGACGTTCTACTTCTTCTCCAGCGCGTGCGTACTCATAAAGTTTCTTTCCGTTGACCTTAACTGCTGAGTACATAGGGGGAATTTGTGTGATTTCTCCCTCAAAACTAGCCATTGCTTTGTCAACGGCTTCTTCATCAAGCTCTGTGACTGGAGTTATTTGGACGATTTCTCCACTAGCATCCTCAGTAGTTGTCGAAAAGCCGATGGTAATTTCTCCCTCATAGACTTTCCCTGCTTCAGTCATGTATTCAATGACACGAGTCGCTTTTCCAACTGCTATAGGTAGGACACCAGTAACATCTGGATCAAGGGTACCACCATGTCCGATTTTTTTCTCTTGTAATATTTTGCGTAGTTTAAATACAGCATCATGGCTGGTCATTCCAGCCTCTTTTTTTAGATTAATAATTCCTGAAATCATACTTATAATTATATCAAAAGCAATCCTAAAGAGCTAGGTAGAAACATAAAGAGGCAGAGAGCAAAGTCTCTAACCTCTTGAGAATTATAATCACAAGCAATCGCAAGACTGCTAGCTTTTTTAATCAATGTCTCTTTTAAGATCGCTTTCTAGTTCAAAGAAAGGTTTAATATCTTGTACATACTCTAGGACACCTTGAAAGTCTCCTTTGTCATCTCTAACAGCTGCATAGGTAACATAGACGAATTTTCCTAAACGTTCAGATTTGAACCACATTGGAACTTGGTCACGCTCTCCACTTCTTAGTAATTCAAAGATTTTCTTGACCTTATCAAGTACTTTTGGCGGATGGCAAAGTTCAACGTTTCGTCCAATTTGGCTAGGTGTTCGTTTAAAAACCATTTCATTGGCAGGAACATTATCATTATAGTATTGGAAAATATCGTCTTTATTGACGAAAGTAATTTCCAAAGGGAGATGATTTAGAATAAGATTGGCCTGCTCCACAGAAAGATAACCATTGCCAAAAGGTTGCGTTGTTTCTCTATCTACGACAGTTTCAGTTTTTGGTTTTGGGGTGAAGCTGATGGTGAATTGCCCTTCTGGGGTTTCAATAATTCGGGTATTGCCCGTATGTGCGTCAGTGCTCAGACCTGACTGTTCTTGCGATGTTTCCGTATTGTCTTCCTCAAAACGCTCACGCTTAGGTTGCCAGACGGCTGTAGGTTTTATAATTGCATAGCCATAGGCATCACTTTCTTCGGCAATTGAAAGCCAATCATCCTGCGTGAAGGTTTCAAGCAGAATCATCAGTAAGATAGCTTCTTCCTTGAAAATCATAGCTTCAAATTCTTCTGAAAAAGCTTCGAAGGATTTTTCAAAATCCTTTAAATTTCCTTTTGGAAGTTCTTGGAGTTTAGCCTCTGCATCTCGAAAGAGTTTTCGGATGTCATCGTCTACCCCCCACATAACCTTTGGAGGAGAGTCATGACCATAACGCTCCATTATTGGAAAGAAGAGTTTTTCTTTACGTGTGTAATGGTTATGGAATTGTCCTAATAAAGACATCTGATGTTTAAGTCCATTGACTAGGTCAGATTTAAAGTCTTCATTTTCGGGCTTACTGATGTTTTCTAGGATACGTCGGATACGGAGAATAGCTGAACGTAGGGCTAAATTCTCTTGTTTAAAGACATAGACAGGGTGGCCCTCTTGATCAGCGTCCGCCACTTCCACATCTGCAATAGCTCCTTTAAAGAGGTTAGCGTGGACATTACAAAGGCTCATAACATCTTCAAAGGTAACTCCATCTTCAGAAGACATCAATTCATGCTCCATCATAGAGATTTCAAGGGCAGATACTCCCCTGAAGTGTTGATTGAAGCGCTCTTGAACACTTTCGGGACTAGCTCCATGATGTAAATCTAGGAGAATTTCTTTAAGTATTTGAATACGATTTTTTTCCATGTTAGTCTCCGATGACATCATAACCATTGAACAGTAAGGTTTGCTTGATTTTATCTAGGGGAATATTAGCTAACTTAGAGCCAGCTTTTAGACTGGTTACCTTACCGACAGTATTTAGCATAGCTGGGTTAGACAAGGGCTTAAAACCAAGGTCAATCAGTAAATCCTTAACCTCTGGATGCTCTTTTATGATTGTTGCGACTGGTTGTGATAAATCTATGGTGTTGGTAGTCATAATGACCTCCTAATAACATATTTACTACTACCATTATACACGAGAATAATAAAAAAAGACCAACAAATCCTAGTTTGCTGGCTTTTGGTTAATTTCCAAATAGAGCTTCTGTAACATTATGCTGGATATTTTCCCACTCTTGCTTTGCACGAACCATCTTACGGTGGAAATCGGCACGACCACGTAGATAGGCGGCAATTTGGTAATCTTGCTTAACAATCGGTATTTCAGGTATTTTGATGTCCAAGAGGTCAGCTGTCGATAAATTGAGGACAGCCTTTCCCTTATCAGCATAGTCCAAATAGGCACGACCAATATCTGTCTCAAGAAAGAACTTGATGTAAAAACCACGAAGTTTTTCCTTAGGTCGTAATACTGTGATATTTGATGAGGCAACAACTTCACGCTTGCCTTGATCTTCGAAAACAGCAACTTTATGAACAGTTCCCTTAGATGCAATAAGTACATCTCCATCTTCTAAGAGAAAGCGTAAAAGTTTGCGGCGTTCCTCAGAAAATGTTTTTAGGTCATCGTAAGCAATGCCGTTGGGTGTCATATCCGATAGATTAATGACAGCGAATTCGCCAGGTTCTGCCTTAGCAGGGACAGCTTTTCCTTTAAATTGATCGACAACATCGCCTAAACGAACAAGTTTGTCTGTGTTAGCTTCGTAATCGATAATCAGTTGAGGTCTTTCTTTTTCAGACATTGAATCTCCTTTTTTATATTTTACTATCCGTATTGAGTATTGCTATACAATAATAGCAAGAAGCTAATACTTTTGCAAGTAAAAACTGTAAGAAAGGCAAAATAAAAAAGAGACCTGAGCCTCATTTTATAAGCTTTTAACCGCTGCTACTGCTGCTTCATAATTTGGATCAGTATTGATATTGTCCAAATATTCGACATAAGTAATCTTATTGTCAGCATCTGCCACTAAAACTGCACGCGCTAACAAGTGCCATTCTTCAATGAGGACACCATAATCTTTACCGAAACTATTATCATAGTAGTCAGAAAGCATGATGGCATTTTCAAGTCCTTCAGCACCACACCAACGAGCTTGTGCAAATGGTAGGTCCACTGAAATAGTAATAACTACTGTATCGTCTAATTCTGACAATTCCTTATTAAAGGTACGTGTTTGAGTTGAACAGATACCAGTATCGATTGATGGAACGATAGAGATAACTTTTTTCTTTCCATCGAATTCTGAAAGTGATTTTTTCGTCAAATCTGTTGCTGTTAAGTTAAAGTCACGCAAGGTATCTCCAACTTGAAGTTGTTTGTCTTCTGCTACTGTAACTGGTTTTCCAATAAATGTTGGCATGTTAGTCGTCCTCCAATACTTTTTTTACTATTGTACTGTAAATATAGCAATAAGCCTAAGCATTTGTTTAGAATTTTTCAAACAGAAGTTTAATTTTTTCAGCAATAATTGCATTAATTTCAGGAATAACCTCATCCGCAAAGTTTTTTAGGTAGGGATAATCACCAATTTGCACTCCATATATAGCATTTTTGAAAAGAGAAATATCATTTTGATCATTTCCAAAAGCTACAAAGTCTTTACCAAAGTGGTTTAAAACAGTACTAGCCTTGGTAACTCCCTTAGGATTAATGTAAAGACATCTTTCAATATCATGATAACTAAGATCTAAACAATCCAGTTTGTTTAGATTAAAGATAAGGTCTTCACGTATATCTTCATGCTCTACAAATGGAATAACAACTTTGATAGGCTCATTAAGTTCATGAACAGGCAAAATCCTTGCTTTGTTTAATGGATCAACATTTGAAAGAAAAGGGATTTGCTCAGGATTTTGAATAGTATAATTAAAGGTATCATCAATAAAATAAGGGAGATTATAAGTATCACAGTAGCTAACAATCGTTCTTAGAGCAGGAGAAGGTATTGTGTATTGTGATACTAAGTGTTCATCTTGAAAGACTTCACCACCGTTTAAGCCAACTACTGTCAGCTTTCTCAATTCTCCTTCTAAAATACTAAGACAGTCTCTGTAAGAGCGTGCTGTTGCAAAAATAATTTCATGACCGTATTTTGGTGCAGTTAAAAGAACCTTTTGTAGGTCTTTTGACATAGTCATACCATCAAAACATAGGGTTCCATCCAAATCAAAAACAAATTTCATAGGGATAGTATAACAAAAAACCAGCTAAAGAGCTGGCTAAATCATTTTGTATTGAAATACTTAGATTTTATCAAGAGCTAGTTTTAAATCTTCAATCAAATCATCTGCGTTTTCCAAACCAACTGAGATACGAATTTGATTTGGAGTGACGCCACAAGCTAGTAAATCAGCTTCTGCCAATTGTTGGTGAGTTGTTGTTGCAGGGTGCACCACCAAAGATTTTGCGTCAGCAACGTTAGCTAAATCTGAGAAGATTTCAAGACTATCAATTACGGTACGCGCTTCGTCTTGTCCACCTTTAACATGGAAAGTGAAAATAGAGCCTGGTCCTTTAGGGAAGTATTTTTGTGACAAATCATAGTAAGGACTTGATGGTAATCCAGGATAGTTAACTTTTTCAACTTTTGGATGATTTTCCAAAAAGTCTACGATTTTTTTAGTATTTTCGACGTGGCGTTCGACACGAAGTGAAAGTGTTTCAAGTCCTTGCAAGAGCAAGAAAGCATTGAAAGGTGCCAAGGCAGCCCCTGTGTCACGCAAAAGTTGTGTACGAAGGGCAGTTACAAATGCTGCTGGACCAACATCACGCGTATAGCTGATATTGTGGTAAGATGGGTCCTCGTCAACCAATTGTGGGAATTTGCCTGAAGCTTCCCAGTCAAATTTACCAGAATCGACGATAAGACCTCCAATAGTTGTTCCATGTCCACCGATAAACTTAGTTGCAGAATGAACCACGATATCTACACCATGGGAGATAACATTGATGAGATATGGAGTTCCAAAAGTATTGTCAGCAACCAATGGAATCTTATGACTGTGAGCAATCTCAGCAATTTTTTCAAAATCAGGAATATTGATAAGCGGATTTCCCAAAGACTCAATCAAGACAAGCTTGGTATTATCTTTGATAGCAGCTTCAATTTCTTCAGGATTGTCAACATCTACAAAAGTTGTTGTGATACCATAGCGTGGAAGAGTTTCTTTTAAGAGATTGAATGTCCCACCATAGAGGGTTGTCGCGGCAACAACGTGATCACCAGCATGTGCCAAACCAAGGATAGCATAGGTGATAGCAGCCATACCTGATGCCGTAGCCAAGGCACCAACACCCCCTTCGAGGGCTGCAATACGTTCTTCAAGTACTGCTACTGTTGGATTGGTAATACGTGTGTAAATATTACCAGGCTTTCTAAGGGCAAAGAGATCTTCACCTTCTTGAGCGTCGTCAAAAACATATGAAGTGGTTTGGTAAATTGGAACAGCACGTGATTTTGTTTCCTTGTCAGGTGTTTGTCCAGCGTGTAATTGTAAGGTTTCAAATGAAAATTCTCGTGACATATGGGTGTCCTCCAAAACAAAAGTTGCCTTCATTCTACACCCAGAAAAGCTAGCTGTCTAATAGAAATTTTTTATCAATGTGATAGGGAGGGCTTATAAAAAGGACCTTTCGGTCCCTTTCTATTTCTTCACAATAGGTGCTACGCTTGCCAAGACTTTTTTAAGTCCAACTTCTGGGAATTTTATCTTAAGTTCCTGTGTCTTGCCACTTCCAGTTACTTCTAGGACGGTACCATCTCCCCATTTCTTGTGGTGAGCGATATCTCCGATTTCCCAATCAGTAGCTGAGTTGCCTGAGTCTGAAGCCTTACCAAAAGGTAGTCCCCCAGTGGCTTTTGAAAATGGCTGAGCACCAGTATGTCTTTGCGGCTGTGCATTTGCTTTTCTGGTCTGAAGCGCTTGTTGTAAACTCATGCCTTGACCAAATTGTGTAGGCTCTTCCTTTGTAAAACGAACACCAAATGATGAATTGGCTGGACGTGCTAGACCTTGATATTGTAATAAATCATCTGAAATTTCACGTAAGAAACGGCTAGGACGATTATAGCTAGTCTTACCAAAAAGCGTACGCGTATTAGCGTTGGTAAGGAAAAGAATCTCTTCCGCCCGAGTGATACCTACGTAAGCCAAACGACGCTCTTCTTCGAGTTCATCTGGCTCTTCTGAGGCACGTGACAAAGGGAAGACTCCCTCTTCCATACCAATTAGGAAGACAACTGGGAATTCAAGCCCTTTGGCAGCATGGAGAGTCATCAAGGTTACCTCTGCTGCTTCCATATCACCATCGTCCGTATCAGCAATCAACGCTAAATCGTTCAAGAAACGGCCTAAACGGTCAATACCTGTCTCGTCCTCCGTACCATCGGTGTTGGTTTCGTCAAAATTCTTAGTAACAGACATGAATTCTTCGATATTTTCAATGCGCGCTTGACTTTCAAGTGTTTGTTGCATCGAAAGAGCATCCAGATAACCAGACTTATCCAAAACAGCCTCTACAGCTTCAGTGATACTTAGTCCATCTAGCTGATCACGTAGCTTCAGAATCATGTTAGCAAAATCGTAAACGCCCTGAGCTGCTTTCCCCTTAATCGGTGATAACATAATATTAGCAGAAGCATCTAGGAGACTCATGTTTTGCTCATAGGCAAAGTTACGGATCTTTTCTAGTGTACCGGGTCCAACTCCACGTTTAGGTTCATTAACGACACGTTCAAAGCTAATATTATCCGCAGGGTTGGCAATCAAGTTCAAGTAAGAAATGACATCACGAATTTCTTTACGGCTATAGAACTTGGTTCCTCCAACCATGGTATAAGGAATATTAGACTTGAGTAAAGCTTCTTCAATGGTACGAGACTGAGCATTGGTACGGTAAAGTACAGCGAAATCCTTGAAGTTCTTACCTTCTTCACGAATAATGTTATCAATAGTTGAAGCAACAAAAACAGCTTCATCACGCTCGTCATTAGCACGGTAATAAACAATTTGTTCACCGTCATCATTTTGAGTCCAAAGTTTCTTAGGACGGCGGTTACGGTTGTTCTTGATAACTTCGTTGGCTGCTTGGAGAATTTTCTTGGTTGAACGGTAATTTTCTTCCAAGAGAACTACCTTGGCTTCAGGATAGTCCTTCTCAAAATCAAGGATATTCTGCATATCAGCCCCACGCCAACCGTAGATTGATTGGTCCGCATCACCTACGACACAGATATTCTTGAAGCGAGATGCCAAGAGTTTTACCAACTGATACTGAGCATGGTTGGTATCTTGGTACTCATCCACGTGAATGTACTGATAACGCTGCTGATAATATGCGAGGACATCAGGATTTTTGTCAAAGAGACGCAAAGTCATCATAATTAAATCGTCAAAATCCATAGCTTCACTACGACGGAGCTCTTCCTGATAGGCCTTGTAACATTTAGCAACGATTTGGGTGAACATATCACCAGCTTGGTGCTCATAGGCCACTTCATCCAAGAGGTCGTTTTTGGCGTTAGAAATCGTCCCTAAGATGGCACGTTCATTCCACTTTTTAGGGTCCAGGTTCAGATTCTTGAGAATACGTTTCATCAAAGTACGTTGTTCCCCAGGATCTACGATAGTAAAGTTTCGGTTGTAGCCAATATGGTCCGCTTCACGACGAAGGATTCGCACACACATACTATGGAAGGTTGCAATTAAGGTTTCTGAAGTTGCTGGATTTAAAGCCATAGCACGTTCACGCATCTCACGAGCTGCCTTATTGGTAAAGGTAATGGCTAGGATATTCCAGGGGTTAATCATTTTCTCGTCAATGAGGTAGGCAATGCGGTGGGTAAGCACACGTGTCTTCCCAGATCCTGCACCAGCCATAATCAATAAAGGCCCCTCAGTCGTTTGGACGGCTTCGGCCTGTTTGTCATTCATACCAGTTAATAATGGGTTCATCATATTCTCCATTCTCAAAAATAAGCTCTACTATTTTATCATTTTTTAGATGAAAATGCAGACTCTATTCATAATGCGTATGAAATAACTTTAGAAAATAATCGTTTGTTTTTATTTGGAAGTACTTTGCTTAAGATTACTGATATTCCTAGCTTTTTCTAGCTTTGGAGGAAGACATGCTAAAGAATAATATTCGGATTTTTATACTTTTTATGAAAATTAGTGTTGACACTGTTCGGTTTTTTCGATAAGATAGAATCACAATAAAATAAGAACCGAGTGATGTCATCAGGATGACTGGTGATTGACGGACTTCTGGAGAGATCTTGAAGCAGCCTTAGCTGTATACAAGACACCGAAGGGGCAAGGGGTAACAACCGAAACTCTCAGGTAAAAGGACAGAAAGCATCGCAAGTTTTTT
Source organism: Streptococcus sp. SR4 (assembly GCF_000517725.1). Taxonomy (NCBI): domain Bacteria; kingdom Bacillati; phylum Bacillota; class Bacilli; order Lactobacillales; family Streptococcaceae; genus Streptococcus; species Streptococcus sp. SR4. Next base: position 43,669 of record NZ_AZYW01000048.1, read on the forward strand.
AACTTGTAGTAATAGCTTTGTATTCTCAGAGGTCTGGTTAAGCCAAACCTCTTTTTTGACGTCTCGGTTAAAGGAGATTGTAAATTTATGTTAGACTTTTTTACTACCATTGATGATTTTGTCTGGGGTCCACCCCTTCTGGTCCTTCTTGTAGGAACTGGGATTTACCTTACAATTCGTCTTGGTCTTTTGCAAGTTCTTCGTCTTCCTAAAGCTTTTAAACTTATCTTTGCTGAAGATAAAGGGGAAGGTGATATTTCTAGTTTTGCAGCCTTGGCGACTGCTCTTGCTGCAACTGTTGGTACAGGTAACATTGTCGGTGTAGCTACTGCCATCAAAACTGGTGGACCTGGTGCCCTTTTCTGGATGTGGATTGCCGCTTTCTTTGGTATGGCAACCAAATATTCTGAAGGTCTTTTGGCTATTAAATTCCGTACACTTGACGACCAAGGTAATGTCTCTGGTGGTCCAATGTATTACATCACACACGGTTTTTCTGGAAAATGGCAAACAATTGCTAAACCTTTGGCCTACTTCTTTGCCTTTGCAGGTGTGCTTGTTGCATGGTTGGGGATTGGTACCTTCTCTCAAGTTAACTCAATCACCGCTTCACTTCAAAATAGCTTTGACTGGTCACCAAAAATCGTAAGTGTCATTCTTGCTCTTATCACTGCTGCTATCATTTTTGGTGGTATCCAATCTATCTCTAAAGTTTCTGAAAAGGTCGTACCATTTATGGCTGGGCTCTATATCCTAGCAGCTCTTGTGGTTATCTTTACTAACTTTAATCAACTTCTTCCAGTCCTTGAAATGGTCTTCCAATCTGCCTTTACTGGTAAAGCAGCCGTGGGTGGTTTTGCTGGTGCGACAGTCATGGTTGCAATGCGACTTGGTATTGCGCGTGGTGTCTTCTCAAATGAGTCAGGTCTTGGATCAGCTCCTATCGCTGCAGCTGCTGCTAAGACCGAAGAACCAGTTGAACAAGGTTTGATTTCAATGACAGGTACTTTCATTGATACGATTATCATCTGTACGCTTACTGGTCTTGCCATCCTTGTAACGGGTCAATGGTCAGGTAGCCTAGAAGGTGCCCCAATGACACAAGCAGCCTTCTCTTCTGTTTTTGGTACATTTGGTGAAATTGCCTTGACACTTTCTTTGGTTCTCTTTGCCTTTACAACAATCTTGGGTTGGTCTTACTACGGTGAACGTTGTTTCGAATTCATTTTCAAATCAACGAAATTCCTTCCACTCTACCGCCTCATTTTTGTAGTCATGGTTGCTCTTGGTGGTTACCTCACACTTGATGTTGTTTGGAAAATTGCGGATATCGTAAACGGTTTGATGGCTTTGCCTAACTTGGTTGCCCTCCTAGTCCTATCACCAATTATCATCAAAGAAACCAAATCATACTTTGAACGCCACAAATAAACTAAAGAGCTTTGGCTCTTTTTTCTTGGCTTTGTCGGCACCAATCCTTGCGACTACTGCTCTTTTGCGTTACAATGAAATTAAATCATTTTATAACTTGTAAAGAATAAATCCAAAGGAATTACTATGTCAATTACCAAAGAATTTGATACGATTACTGCCATCTCAACACCTTTAGGTGAAGGTGCTATCGGTATTGTTCGCCTATCTGGAACCGATGCAGTTGCTATTGCTAATAAGGTTTTCAAAGGAAAAAATTTAGAAACGATCGCTTCACATACTATCAACTACGGTCATATCGTGGAAAATGATGAAACCATTGATGAAGTCATGGTCAGTGTTATGCGTGCACCAAAGACCTTTACACGTGAGGATGTGGTAGAAATCAACACCCATGGTGGTGTCGCTGTAACCAATGAAATCCTTCAACTCCTTATCCGTTCTGGTGCTCGTATGGCCGAACCTGGAGAATTTACCAAACGTGCCTTCTTGAATGGTCGTGTGGACTTGACCCAGGCCGAAGCGGTCATGGATTTGATTCGTGCTAAGACTGATAAGGCTATGGCCGTTGCCGTTTCTCAACTTGATGGTTCGCTCAAGGATCTCATTAATAACACTCGCCAAGAAATTCTTAACACTTTGGCTCAAGTCGAGGTGAATATTGATTACCCAGAGTATGATGATGTTGAAGAAGTTACTACAAATCTAGTCCGCGAAAAAACGCAAGAGTTCCAAGCACTTCTAGAAAATCTTCTGGCTACTGCCAAACGAGGAAAAATTCTACGAGAAGGTCTTTCAACGGCAATCATTGGTCGTCCAAATGTCGGAAAATCTAGCCTTCTTAACAATCTCCTACGTGAGGAGAAGGCTATCGTTACAGACATTGAGGGTACAACACGTGATGTCATTGAAGAATACGTTAATATCAAAGGCGTTCCACTTAAGTTAATTGATACCGCTGGTATCCGTGACACAGACGATGTTGTTGAAAAAATTGGTGTGGAGCGTTCTAAGAAAGCTCTTGAAGAGGCTGACCTGGTTCTTCTTGTCCTTAATAGCTCTGAACCGTTAACTGAGCAAGACCGTACATTACTCGAAATCAGCCAAAATAGCAATCGAATCATTCTCCTAAATAAGACAGACCTTCCACAAGCAATCCAAATGGAAGAGCTTCCTGAAGATGTCATTCCGATTTCAGTCCTCAAGAATGAAAACATCGACAAAATTGAAGATCGCATCAATCAACTCTTCTTTGATAATGCTGGTCTAGTGGAGAAAGATGCTACTTATCTCTCAAATGCCCGTCACATTTCACTCATTGAAAAAGCCCTCGAAAGCCTTGAAGCAGTCAATCAAGGTCTTGAATTAGGCATGCCTGTTGACCTCTTACAAGTAGATATGACACGTACTTGGGAAATTCTGGGAGAAATCACTGGTGATGCTGCCCCAGATGAACTCATTACGCAACTCTTTAGCCAGTTCTGTCTAGGAAAATAAACATAACTAAATTTATGTAAAAAAGATGCTCTGTCATCTTTTTATTTTTTGTATCATAAATACAGAAATAAAGTTATGTAAACTAAAACCTATCAATACCATAAGACGATTACCTCATGCTTTTTAAGAAAGAAAATGCTATCATGGTACTATCCTATGATTTTGAAAGGTTTGTCATGAGTCAAGCAACTACTGATACTGATTTTAAACATTTGATAGACTTTGACGATAATCTGCTTCCTTTTCGACTGACGGAAACTAAGGTTGAAAATGGACGCCCTGATATTCTTTTTCATTGGCATCCTGAACTTGAGATTCAGTACGTTTATGAGGGGACAGCTCGTTATCACATTGATTATGACTATTTTGACAGTCAGGCTGGAGATATCTTTTTAATACGTCCGAATGGCCTTCATTCGATTCACCCCGTAGATAATCAGCCTCATCATACGGACACCTTACATTTTCATTTGGATATGCTGGGACAGTCGCTGGTGGACCCGCTTAGTCTACGCTACCTACAGCCTTTACAGAATTCTAATTTCAAGTTTAAACAATGCCTGAGACCGTCAGACGAGGGGTATAGGGAAATCAAAGCTCTCCTCTTTGAGATTTTTAAAATGATTCGTCAGAAAGATCGTCACTATGAACTCCTTCTCAAGTCAAAACTAGAAGAATTAATTTACCTCCTCTACTTCTATCGTTTGGTAGAGCGCAAAACTTCTGATGATCATTATCGTAAGAATGAAAAGATTCGGGAAATCATTGATTATATTAATCAACATTATGCCGAAAATCTGACTATTGAAAAGTTATCAGAGCTTATGGGGTATAGTAAGACTCACTTTATGACGATTTTTAAGCAACATACAGGTACCTCTTGTACAGAATTTATCATTCAAGCAAGACTCAATGCTGCTTGCGAGGAGCTTCGTAATAGCGTTAAACCAGTTTTGGAAATTGCTACTAATGTTGGTTTTAATAACCTATCCAATTTTAACCGCCAATTTAAACACTATTACGACCAAACACCAAGCCAGTATCGTAAGACACATAGTAACAAGAAGAAAACAAAAAAGAGTTAGCCAAATGGTTAACTCTTTTTTTATCTGTAAACTTCTTAGTTTTTCTCTTTGCCTTTGTGTTTACCACTAAGTCCAAAGAGAGTTAGCAACATACCAAGTCCAAGAAGACCAGCGTGTGAGCCCTTGTCACCTGTTGTAGGAAGAACTTCAGTTTGAGCAGAAGCTTCTGTCGCTTTTTCAGTTTCTTTAAGTGCTTCACTTCTCGTTGAAATGAAGAATACTTTTCCATTAGGAGTCGTCACTACTTTAGATACGACTGGTTTGCTAGTTTCTAAATCTTTAGCAATAGTTGATGGAGTAACAGGTTCCAAAGGATTAAGTGTAGGGTCTGCTGCATTTTCTTTTTTGTTCAAGGCAGCAAAATCAGCACTTGAAATTGAAATGGTACGTGAATTTGGATTGATAACGGCATACTTAGAAAGGTCTGCACGTGTCAAGTAATCCGCAAAGACTGTGTCCATTGAAGGACCTTCTTCACGAGGACCACCTAGCATAGTGAAGCCATCACCACCAGCAGCCAAGAAGTCGTTGGTTACAAGATAGTAAGTTTCGTTAGTGTTAAGTGGTTTATAGACACCAGTTTCTGGGTCCAAAATGTCAATTGACAAGATACGTTTTTCAGCTGGAAGAGTTGTGTCATAGTAAACACGAGCTCCTGAGACTTGAAGGAAACCACCAGATGGTTCAAGAAGAGGTTGGCCATTTTCGTCCAGAACAGTTTTACCACTTTCGTCAACTTGGAGAATAGAACCAAGAGATTTGACAAACATATCATGGATATTTTGACCTGTCACTTGAATTTGAGCAACTGAGTTACCAAATGGAAGAACGGCAATGATATCACCTTTAGTGATTGGTTTGTCTTTGGCAATTGTTTCACGAAGACCACCACCGTTTGTTACGGCAAGGTTAGACTTGTGTGTGAAGGCTGATTGTCCGTAATCTAAGAGAGCATCAGCGACAACATTACCAAGGTTAGTTTCGCGAACACGAACATCCATACGGTCACCGCTAAGTTTAACTGGACTATTTTCGATAACTACTTTTGAAGAATCTGCCTTGTACTTAGCTTGGATGTCATCAATCATAGTTTTAACTGTTGGGTTAACTTTATAATTCTTCTTAGCTTCGTCGTGTGAAATCACGTCATGTGACAAGACACGGTCAGAATTATAAACGACGCGGCCGACATTGTTAAGGTAGCTACCAGTTTGGTTGTAAGTGACATTATCGCCGTATGTTGCTGTGTGAAGAGTGTGTGAGTGACCATCAAGGACAAGAACACGTTTTCCTTTCAAAGGTGCATAGTTTGAAAGAGCTTCTGCCAATGTTGATCCACGCCATTCAACTGGAGTTGTTGTATCTATACCCAAGTGACTAAGGACAATATAAGTCTTGTATTCCTTACCTTCAGCACGAGCATTTGATTCTACTTGGTCAACAACAGCTTTAACCTCAGTAATAGGATCGGTGAAAGAGACCCCAGTGATATTACGTGGGTGTGTCTTTGTAGCTGTCTCAGGTGTAGTAACACCAATAACAACTACTTCATCTCCATCAACACCAGGTGTTTTGTCAACGATTGTAGATGGTTGGAAAAGACGTACGCCGTCCACATAAACGTTAGATGTGATGATTGGGAAATTGATTTGTTTGCTCAAACGACGCAATTGGTCAAGACCAAAGTCGAACTCATGGTTACCCACTGTCATGGCATCAAAACCAACAGCATTCATGACGCTTGCCATGTCCTCACCCTTAGAGCTGTTTGAGATTGGAAGACCTTGGAATGAGTCCCCAGAGTCAAAGACAAGGGTTGTTCCTTTTGAACGAGAATCATTGACGATACCAGACAAAAGGGCATCACCAATAACTCCGTTACGATCATCTTCAACCATACGACCATGAACATCGTTGGTGTGAAGAACAGTTACAGTGTCGTTGCTGGCACTTGTGCTAGCATTTGTCACAACTTCTGTTGTAGGAGTTGCGGCTGCAGTTGCTGTTTCACTGGCAGTGGCAACTGGTGTCTCGCTTGTTTCAGCTGTTGAAGCAGTAACAACTGATGTTGAACTAGCTACTGGAGCTGCAGACTCGCTTATTGCAGTTGTTGCTGCAGTAGATGTCGCATTGGTAGTTGCCTCTGTAGCTACCACTTCAGTGCTTGGTGCTGTTACAGCTGCATGAGTTTCTACCTCATCAGCTTGGACAGCATTAGCCAAGATGGCAGTTGAGACGAGTAGGGTTGATAGTGTCGTTGCAACGACTGTTTTCTTCTTCATTCCAAAAGACCTTTCTGATTTTTAAATCGCTTTTATTATACCACATTTATAAGATTAGAATTAAATAAATTTCAATATTTTATTAGATATTCAAACAATTTTTTCAAAAATCAATAGGTAGCTAAACGTTTTTCAAGATAGCCTTCAAGCAGTTCTAAAGTAAAGCTCAAAGTCCAGTAAATAAGGGCGATTAAGATATACATAGACATGTAGTCATACTCACGCCCACCGATAATCTTAGCATTTTGGAAAATGTCAGGCACTGTAATCATAGCCGCCAACGAGGAACTCTTTACCATGTCGATAATGACATTACCAAGTGGTGCTACCGCTATACGCATGGCCTGAGGTAAGATAATCCGACGGATAATAGACTTCTGAGGAAGCCCCAGAGAGCGAGCGGCTTCCCACTGCCCCTTATCTACGGCAGCTATGGATGAACGGAAAATCTCTGCCATATAAGCCGCACTAACACAAGAGAAACCAATAAAGGCACAAAGAAGGGCAGGCAGCTGAACACCAATGTAAGGCAAACCAAAATAAAGAATGAAGAGCACGACCAACATAGGGACCCCACGCATGATGGAAATATAAACACGGGCAGGATACTTCAACCAAGGTTTTTGCGACATCCGCATAAAGGCAAGGATGATAGCAAATACATTCCCAACCATAAAGCTTAAAAGGGAAATCCCCAAAGTATAGGGCAGACCAGACAGGACATAGGGAATGCTTTTTAGAATCAGTGAAAAATCAATAATCATAAGTCTATCTTTCTAAACATTTCTTTAGTAAATAAGCGATCCAATTGGATCGCTCATATTATTCAACATCAGAGATGTCAATCTCAGTGTAGTCAACTTTCGTTTTCTTTGTAACGTCTTGACCAGCAAAGAACTTCTCTGAAATTTTGGTAAGGGTACCATCTTTCTTCATGTCTTTGATAGCTTTATTAACTTTTTCTTGAAGGGTTTTATTCTTCAATGAGAAAGTAAAGCTTGTTGAGTAAGGGTTACTGTAGATGCCGTCGTTGATCTTAACAGGGTACTTATCCTTGATAGCAGCTACTGCCATCTTTTGCAAATAGTAATCGTTGACGATAACGTCTGTACGACCATTTACCAAGTCTTGCATATAAACGTCATTGGTAACATTGTCATATACGACGAGTTCAGCACCCATTTTTTTGGCAATCTTCATGTACTTTGTACTTGCAGCACCAGCTGCTTTCTTGCCTTTGAGGTCCTTCCATGAAGAAATTCCTGAATTATCTGATTCACGAACTACCATTGAAGTAAATGAATACTTGTATGGTTCAGAACGCAAGAATTTTTTAACGTTCTTGTTGTCATCTTCGAGTGAGTAGTTAGCAATATCTACTTGACCACTATTTACAGCAGTAAGCATGCCATCCACGCCCATCTCAGTGAATTCAATTTTCAACTTAAGACGTTTTCCAACTTCTTTGAGAATCTCAACGTCATAACCAGTCAGATTATTCTTATCATCGTGGTAGGTTTGTGGGTAAAGTGTTCCAGCAGTCGCAACCTTGATGCTACCACGTTTCTCAATCTTTTCCCAGTTCTTCTCACCTGTACTCTGTGACGAGCAGGCAACCAAAAAGACCGCAGCCAAAATTAGGCTAAATACGGCGAAAAATCTCTTTTTCATCTATGTGTATCTCCTTAAAAAATGAAGTTAAGTTAAAAACTTATAATCTTAGCCTACACTATTTGAAAGGGTTTTACAAAATATTGAACTGAGAATAGGGATGTCTAGCTAAAAACCGAACGTTCTTCCATCTGTTGGGCCAAGTGTAGCAAGAGGTCCTCTCTTCCCTTGGCGGCTGTCAGTTGAACACCAAGTGACAGCCCTTGCTCATTACGATAAACAGGTAAAGAAATCGATGGTTGTCCCGTTAGGTTAGCTTGTTGCGTAAAAGGGGTCCAATCTAAACTATCCGCAAACATTTTCCAAATAAGTTCCTGTTGCTTTGGCCAGTCAAAATCAGCCACATATTTGAGTTGATTTTGTAAGTTTTCAGAGAGGGCAAACTGTCCATGCTTAGGTGCCACATCCGCAACTGTAGGTGTCAGAAGAATATCGTAAGACTCATGAAAATTTGCCATCTGATGACTATACTGGTCCCACTGAGCTAGGACTTTAGAGTAAACTTTGGCAGAAATCTTTTGCCCAGATTGGAAGATAGCCCAAGTCATTAACTCCATATCTTCAAAGATCATCTTCCGTCCTAAACCAGCCTCAATAGAGTCAAACATGGCAGCCGTCTCGACACTATTCATAATGTAGTAAGACTGCATGGCTTCAATCCCATTCAAGGGCTGATCGCTGATTTCATGCACATGATGTCCTAGACTTTCCAAGGCTCTAGCAGCCTTTTTTGTCGCCGCAATAGCAGATTCTGACACCTTACCACCAATAGGAGAGACAGTCGACAAAGCAATCTTCAAAGGTCTAACTGCTTCTTCTAACGACACTTTGCTAAGCTTCGGTAGAAGAAAAGGACTTTCCATCTGACACGTCTGCATGTGATAGAGCAAGCGTTTTGTATCGCGTACAGTCTTAGTCAAGGCAAACTGGACAGAGGCTCCCTGCCATCCACGGAAAGAACCTGGGCCAACTGGAATTCGTCCTCTGGTAGGCTTAAGCCCGATAAGTCCGTTAAAGGAAGCTGGAATACGGATAGAGCCTCCTCCGTCACTAGCCGGTGCCAAGGGAGAAATGCCAGAACTTATAAGAGCTGCCGCCCCACCACTTGAGCCACCAGCATTACGCGTTATATCATCAGGTAGATTGACAGAACCATGAATCTGAGCATCACTGATATTTTTGAAGCCAAACTCAGGAGTGCTAGAACGTCCTAAAATAATGAAGCCTAGTTCCTCAAGCTTTTTGACATAGTTATCTGTTTCCTTAGCTCGATAACTTGTAAATAGGCGAGAACCCGCGGTTGACGGCTCACCAGCTTGCTCCTGCCCTAAATCCTTTAGAAAAATCGGGACTCCAGCAAAAGGTTTCTCTGAAAAGTCTCTAGTTTCTGCTTCTTCTAAAGCTTTCTGATAGCGTTGGCTAACGATAGCATTGATGTTAGGATTCGTCCTCTCTGCTTCACGAATGGTAGCCTCCACTAGTTCTCGGGGACTGACCGTCTTATTTTGCACGGCTTGAGCCATTGCCGTTGCATCTGACCACTCATTAATTGTCATCTTATACTCTCCCTGCTTATCTTTTCCTAAATTATACTAAAAAAAGCGAAACGCCTAAAACGTACCGCCTTAAATCTTGATAATTAGTCTTGCCAAGTCTCTTGATTTTCTTTGAATTTCTTCAAAAGTTGAAGTCCATCTGCTGTGATGTAGCCTTGAACTTTAGCGACTTTGATCAACTCAGTGTAGTTTGAAAGAGTAACCAATTTCACACCAGCATCCGCGAAGTTTTTCTCAGCTTTTGGCAATTCGTAAGTGAAGATAGCCACAACACCGATAACATCAGCCCCTTCACGCTCTGCAGCTGCTACAGCATCAAGTACTGAACCACCAGTTGAAATCAAGTCTTCAACAACAACCATTTTTTCGCCTTTAACCACACGACCTTCGATTTGGTTACCAGCACCGTGATCTTTTGGTTTGCTACGGATGTAGGCGAATGGAAGGTTCATCTTGTCAGCGATAATCGCACCGTGAGGAATACCTGCAGTTGCAGTACCTGCAATTACTTCTACTTCAGGGAATTCTTCCTTAATCTTTTCCACAAAACCATTTTCGATAAGTGTACGAGTTTCTGGGTAAGACAAAGTAATACGGTTGTCTGTGTAGATTGGTGATTTGATTCCTGATGCCCATGTAAATGGTTCTTCAGGTTTTAGGTAAACTGCTTTAATATCTAGCAAGTCAGATGCGATTTGTGTTGCTAATGTCATAATTATTATCCTCCGTAAAGCGTTTTCTATTCTTTATTATAACCTAATTCAATCTATTTTCCTATGAAATAAGGTCTTTTTGAAAATTTATTGACCGTTCCATTGGGCCTTAATGTCGTGATAAGCTGCTACTGTATCGTCAGCTTGTGTAATTGGACGACCAACAACAATGTAATCTGAACCAATTTGGCGAGCATCAGTAGGTGTCATAACACGTTTTTGGTCACCAACTGCTGCTCCTGCTGGACGAATACCAGGTGTCAAACAAACGAAATCTTCATTCGTCGCTTCTTTAATTTTTGCTACTTCGTGTGCTGAGCAGACAACACCATCAAGACCTGCTTCAGCAGTCTTCTTAGCATAATGAACCACTGATTCTTGAAGTGTGGTTTGGATATTTTGGAAGTCACGCATCTGCTCTTCAGAGGTAGAGGTCAACTGTGTTACAGCAATCAAGATTGGACCATCTCCCAAGCCTTCACGCGCAGCCTTCATCATTTCCACACCACCAGCCGCATGCACATTAGTCATATCAACGCCAAGGTTAGACAAGACACGCATAGCTGATTTCACAGTATTTGGAATATCGTGAAGCTTAAGGTCAAGGAAAACACTATGGCCAAGCTCTTTAACGTAGCGCACAATCTCAGGCCCAGCCGCATAGTAAAGTTCCATACCAATCTTCACATAGAGCTTTTCATCAGCAGGAAACTTAGCAAGGAAAGCCTTCACATCCTCAAAAGTCGGGAAATCAAGGGCAATAACAGGACGATTTTCTCTCATTTCTTATATCCTTTCACACAAAAAACCTCCGCCAGTCAGCGAAGGTTGCACGAAAATAGGGCAGTCCCTACCCTTTAGTGATGCCGTAGCATCTCAGTACACCTTTCTCGCCTCTCTGGACTCGATTAAAGGTTCAGTTCAATTTGTTCTATTATAGCGCTTTTATATGGGAATGTCAAAGGGGGATGACACCCCAATATCTATTCAAGCATCTTGATAAGCTCTTCATTTTGTTTGTCATAATAGTTAAAATAGCTTGAATCAATACCCAAACAATCAACAAGAAGCAATCGCAAGTTGTCAGAAAGTTGTTTTAACTTCTTACGACTTAATAATCGCGTATCAATTTCTGACAAACCGTGAGCAACTTTATTTCGTTCACCATTCAAACTTAAAATGCTATTAATCGCTGTTTGAAGCTGAGAGTCATATTCATAGAACTCAAGGATATTCAAGTAAGCTAATAGATTAAGTGTTGATTGTACTGAAAAAATGCGTTCTTCAGTGTCTTCAATCCCCCTAGATTTTTTCATTTTCTTATCAATATCGTCTAAAATTGCCTCACAATCAGGAAAATCGGGATTCAGTTTTGGCAGATTGCCATCAAATACGATTAAGCCCTCATGATTTTTTTTGATGGTTTCTTCGATGACAAATTCAGCTAGTGATTTTGCCTTAATCAAGACATCAGCAATATGCTCACGTTCTTTTAAAACATCAATCAACAAATAGTAATTCAAAGCTTTCTTTTGGGAGTCATCGAGAGGAAACGATAGGATATCTGAAAGAATAGATTGGTTTTTGAAAACACGTGAAAAATCGTTTAGTTTCTCACGAATATAAGCAATTCTCTTTTTAGAAAGTAATTTATTATATTCTTTTCGATTGATTATGGCTTCTGCTGCTTGATAATCAAAAGAAGCAATTAAACTTCTAAGATGACGTTTGACTAATGCTTGTGTAAACTTCTCAGATTTATCTTTAATACTTCGGTCAACAAAATCTACATTATTATCTTGATTTTCCACAATAAGAGCATCTATCTCAGTGTCAGTCAGAGACTTGTATTCTCTGTTTGCACCTTTTTTAGGAGTAGCAACCTGAATAGCTTGAGTATTATAGTCATTGATACGGTTAAGGGCAAAGAGAGCCGAAATAATTTGTGGTGTACCTGATGACAAGTTTAAGATGATTTCGTCATCGTCATTAGTATACTTTTGAACAATCAGCCCCATTACTTCATACATTTTGTCGAAAAGAAAGACTTCGTCGTTATTCAAGATTGTAGAGTCAATTTCAATGATAGGGTTATAGCCTTCGATTGAGAGCAAAACCTTATTTATCAAATCTTGTTTGACCATCATTTCTTGACTATATACAAGGACAATCTTGTCAGGTCTATAATTTCTTGCGATATGAAGTAAAGCTGCATCGTGATTATTACTTATAGGATCGGTTGTTCCTACAGCAGAGATTAAAATTTTCAATTTGGATTACCTCTTTAGTTCAACTTAGTCAATAATTTTTTATTCAAATCCTGATAAAAATTAAAATCACTCTGGCTAAAATGATATTGTTCTCTCACTAGAGTTTTTAAGGTTTTCATAGCTATCCCTAGTTGTTTAACTGCATCTGAGTCCAAAGGACTTAAGCTGTGGGCAACCGTATTTCTAGAAGAATTCATCTCAATAATTGGAGCGATTGTTTTTCTAAGTTTAAATTCTCTTGTTGCTTTTAAAAGTTTACTATAATCGAAAAGACTTAGATAATATTTCTGAATACTTTCACAATAATCATCGATTAAACCTGGGTTTCTTTTTTCAATATAGTCTTCCAAAATAAACTCAGTTAAGTTTTTTATTCGTATAAAACTTTCACTTACATTCCCACGTTCTCTTTGCAGTTCAATGGTCAAATAGGCACTAAGAATTTTTTGTTCTTCTTCGTTAAACTTTTTATGACGTAACCCTTGCGGAACATCTTGTTTTGACAGACATTCTACAATATCACGGATTTCTTTTCGAACACTTTTTAAATTTGGGAAATCTGATAATTGGTCTAGGATGTCTAATGCCGCCTTATAATCAAACTTCTCGATAAAATCACGAGCTGTTTTCTTCAAGAGAGCCTGACTAAATTTTTCAGCATTATCTTCAATCGTTCGGTCAATAAAATTGACTTTATTATCTTCATTGACTTCGATGAGTTCATCAATGTTCTCATCATTATCATGACCGATGTTCTCGTTTGAAGCGTGTTCAGGACTCGAAACTTGAACCGCTTTGACATTGATACCATTTAAACGGTTAATCACAAATAGAGCAGATTTGATTTGAGGTGTTGCACTAGAAAGATTCAAGATAAATTCATCTTCTTTAGTATAGTATTCTTGCAAAATATCAGAGAAGCGTTGAAACATCACATCAAAAATATGAACCTCATTATCACTAATAATGGAATCATGAATTATGAGTTCAGGCTTATAATCAGGAGCAATAGAAAACAAGGCTTTTTCAATATTACCTTGTTTTTTTGCAGTATGTTCTGAAAAAATCAATATAACTTTTTCGGGACGATATTTTCTTGCAATATGAATTAAGGCGCCATCATGAAAATTTCTAAAAGGGTCTGTGTCACCTACAGCTGATATAAGTACTCTCATTTATCAATCTCCTTAATCATGAAATTAGCTTTCCCCATTTCATAAAAGGACTCGTGGTTCTTGATTAATGAATGATTACCAGATGGAATCTTAACTGTTTTAAGAGGTGCTTTTGTAAGCTTAAGAACTCCTTTTTTAACCATTTTAGTTTTCATTCGACTGTATCGTCTTTGTAAAATACCATCAGCCTGTTCAAATAGGGTCTTTGTCCAAGCACCGCTCCCTGCACCTAAATAAATTGGGTATTGTAGATTGGCTTGAATCTTATCATCAGGAAATTCAGATAGGAAAAATGCCTTATAGTCTTTATAAAACGCTTGTGCTCTCTTACCTAATTCTTCAATCAATCTTCCAGCTTCATCAGTGGTTGTTGTAATCTCAAATTCTATTTTTGTTAATGGAGAAATTGATTCTCTATACAAAGGAAGTGGTGTCGCTTTATTGGTTTTCGCCGAATAATCCCACTTCTGCACCAATATAAGTCTTTGTTTATCAAAAGGCTTACTATCACTCACACGGATTGCGTTAAACAAATCATCGTATTCTTTACCTTTTTTTGGTCCCCAAGGGATAAGGTTTTTATTCTCTTTTGGAAATCTTCCAAAGACATTTACAGCATTTTCATTATTCCATTTAGGGCTAGTATTCATTAAAATAGTACGAATAGCACCTTTTAACGAGCTACCAGGAACATAGGGATTCCCAAAAGCATCACGAATAAACTTATTAACTTCGTTAATAGCTCCGGCTGAATCAGGATTTTTATCCGACTCTAAACCTGTTTCAGAGATACTATAGCCACCAAATGAACGCTCTGCAATTCGGTTATCATTTAAGAAGGAAATAAGACGATTATTACGAGGGTTTGGACGAGTCTGAATCAGAAATGCCTCAAACTTTTCAGCAAGCCTCTTCTCTACCATTTGATTATAGAATTTCCCCATGTCAGGAAAGTAAAACTTCTTATTTTCATAGATAAATTCTCTAGAGGTATATTTCTCTCCATTACCAATATGAACTGGAGCAAGTGTCAGGAGGCTCAATTTAAATGTTCTATAGTCATTTTTCATTTTTATACCTCCAATTTATAGAAGAGTGGTTTAGCATAGTTTAAAACAGAATGTGGAAAATCAAGTGGTCTCACATCGACAATCTGCCCTTCAAATGTTTTACTAAAAGTTGAACCAGAAGCAAATTTGTAAAGATCCTGTTTACGATAATTCTCATTGGTAGCATGACTAAATGCAAAACCACTTGATTTAGTTAATAAGTAATGACCATCTTCCATTGCTTCTTCAAGGTCAGCATCTACAGGAAGTGCTGACGTAAGACTCATCACTTTATCTGAATGATTCTTAGTCAGTCTATCTGACAATTCAAGTGGGATATTTTGAATATCTAACTCAAAACGACCATAACCACTTGAACGCTTTCCACCAAGACCTGAATACTGAAGACTAGTCATCAACTCATTAAGCAAATCAGATTCGTTTGCGATGACGTAAAGCGAGGTATCGTTTGAAAATCTGGTTGTAGCAACCTGATAAAGATTGCCATCCTTATGTGGCTGATTTTTTGTCACAGTATCAATGACAGCATGCTCTTCATTTTCAAACAAATCTCCATTGAGATAATCGTCAAGATTTTCTAGAGCAAGAAATTGCAGTTTCTTAGACAATTTTGCTTGACGGCGAACCTCTTTGACATCAACTGATTGGTCAATTTGGTCATGTTTGGGATAACCAATAGGCTTTGGCAAAAAGGGACCAAATTGAAATGGAAAGGCATCTGTGAGCGTGAAATCGTCCTGGTTTGCTTCAGCAAGAAATTCATCGAGTTTTCCCATTTTTAGGGCTTCTAGCACTAGGGCTGAGAAGATACGGTCTGCTGAGAATGTTAATTTTGAGCTATCAAGAGTGCCCGAACCAAAATGAGCATTCTGAAAGGTCATGATATACATTTTATAGGTCATATTAGACCTCCGCAGTTAAAAGTTCATTCAATGTTTTAACATCATAATTGCCAAATACAGTAGTAGCTTTGAGGTTTTCAAAAGCAACCTTACCGTAACCTCGAGATCCAGAACCTCCAAGATAATCAAGTTCAAGCAGTTTTAAGCCATCTCGAATCACTTTGAAATCTTCCTCGACTTGATTTTCATTCTTGTCTGTAATCTCATATATCAACTCGAAATCAAAGGTACTGTTACGAATAGCACGTTCAATTTGTCTTGGATTGGCTTCGGCTGTAATACGGTCAATTGTATTTTCAAATTTTACTTCTGTATAACTTCTTGCCCCAAGAGAGTCTAACTCATCAGCATTTGACAAGAAGGCATCACGAAAAATTAAGCGTCCCATTTTAAATCGTTCATCGTTACTATTCCCAAATAAACGGCTAAGAATATCACTGTCATCGCTTGGTTTCTCAGCTACCTTTTCATTATAAACCTTGGCAAGAAGAGTTCTCATTTTTCCTTTGAGACTTGAACCAGGAATGATAGGTAGGTTGGTAATAGGATCTTTAATAACAGGCGAATCAATTGCACCAATGGCCGCAAAAGCATCGCTTCCACCAATATGGAGGCCTGTCTCTAAACGAATTTGAGCTGAAAATTTAATCTTAGCGAATGTCATTAATCTTTACCTCCATAAAACTTGAAATAGGCTACTAGTGCTTCCATATATCTACAAAATCTTTGAAGTGTCTCTCTATCTTTGATTTCCTTAAGAGCATCAAGAATTTGAGCTTTTTCTACCAAATCTTTTACCGCAATCTCTCGACCTGCTTGATAGACAAATTGTACTCTTAAATAAGCGATACGATCAAGGAGAGCATCATACTCTTTGACCTTGCTCTCGTCAAAAAGTGTACTTGTTAAGCTCAGCAAGTTTCTGAGTTTACTTGTTGTAAGAAAGAAGGCATCTGGATTCTTTCTGTTCCTAGTATTTCTTTCTAGTTTTAGAATTGCTTTTTCTGCAATATCAACGTAATTCTCATCAGTCAAGATTGTCATATCCTAATCCTTTCTAATCTCATAGACATAGAGAAGCAAGGCTAACTCTGCTTCTTTTCTATCCTTATCATCCTTATTTGTGTACCAAGAATAGAATAAATTCTTAAATGTTTTAAATTTATCCCTGTCTGTTTCCCGCGTCAATTCTTCAAGTCGTGTTAAATAATAAGCTAAACGTGCCATATTCATACGATCATGATTTCGAAGCAATTCAATCAATTTATAAATGAAATTCTTACCTCGTTCATCTTGGTGATTAAAGAAATAACGAATCTGCTCTAACTTGTCGTCGTAAACATTCGTGATAAACTGGTCAAATTTAAAGGTATAGTCTGAACTAAATAGAGAAATACTATCTTTCTCATTGCCTTTAGCTGCTTCTTCTAGCTCCCCTGTTTGATGTGCCATCAAGCTAATAGGGGTCTTATCGGCAAATAGACCGATACCAGCTGAGAGTGTTAGTTTTCCATTTGTCCATTTAATGAAGTTCTGACGAAGTTCAACAGTAAAGGAAATAATATCTTGCCAAGAGCCAATAGCAAAAACATCGTCCCCACCGGCATAAATGATAGAGAGCTTCTTATCACTAGCAAACTGGTTAATATAAACCTTGAAGAAAAGACTCATGCTTCGAGAAAAAGTGGCTGATCGTGATAAGGTACTATATTGCCCATTTCCCTGTTGAGAGAAGCCGGCCATAAAAGCAGCTCCCAAATCATCCACGTCAAGACGTACAACAGCTAAACGTTTAATACCTAACCCATTTTCGTTTTTAGATAAGGCAGCATAATTGTAAATTTCATCACACTGGTAATCTCCAACAAAAACATGGGTTGCCTTGACCGTACCAGCCTTATAGTCATTTTTGACATAGACACGGGAAAAATCTTCTTGGCTTAGCTTTTCAAATGCAATACCTTTAAGAAAGGCATTAGGACCAATAGGAAGCCCTTCATTTTCAGTGATAATGAAATGGTCATGGGCAATCTCTTTAGAAAACTGATACAAGCTTCGACAAATGTCACACACTTTTTGGTCATGATAAGAAACTAAATTCTCAACAGAATGACAAATCTCGCACTCTCTTTCAGAAGATTTACCGCCCCTGTTCAATAACATAAGGGTTTGATAATCATACCTTGAGATTTTTTTCTCAGAAATCATGCGACTAGCCTTTTGGTAGACCTGTCTATAGCTTTCAGGTGAGTTCAGTTCGCTCATGATATCTTTAGCCGCAAAGCTTCCCCATCCAAAGGCAACATATAATCTGGTTTGGAAATTAGCCAATAAAAATTGATTGAAATCTTTTTCAAACTGAACGAGTGTTTCTACTGTTTTTTCAGTATTAGCTAGGACAAAGTAAGCGTGTCCCCCACCGACATAGAGCAAGTTAGCTCGATTAAGACCTAGTTTATCAAGTAAACTATCTGCTATATACTCACTCATAAAGTCAAGATACAAAGATCTAGCCTTCAATTGCTTAGCAGCACCACTCGTCGCTATATTGTAGATGAAGTCTTGAATTCCTGATAAGTCAAAGCTAGCGAGGAGAAAAGCTTCTTCCTCATAAAAAGCTGATGCTTTAGTAAATAAGTCCTCTTTATAGTTATGACGACCTTTATCTTCCAAGTAATCATAGATAGCCAAAGCAAAAGCTGCCGTCAAACGACTATGCTCAGCAAGTGAAATATCAGCGATTTCCTTAGTATTTGTTGAGGATGGCACAAAAGAGAGGGTTGCTTCGAACAGATTTAACAAAGAATCAATTTGTGCTTGGTTAAACTCAAATTCTGCCAATTCATTTTTGATACGAGTCGCAATCGCCGCATAATCACCTTTTGAGAAGGGTTCATAGGTTGCCGACGCAAAGTTAGGTTCAGATTTCAAGTTTAGAACCGTCGGTTTAAAGTAGCGTTTATCCGTTTGCGCTCCAAAAACATTAAAAATATCAGCCTGGTTTGTATAAGTATCCCAAATCTTAGCTGATGCATCCTCATCGCTCTCCTCATTTGACTGTCTTCTGTCAACACCAGAAGCAATGTTATCAGCGATATAAGTTATGTAAGCGAGATGGTCATTTCCAAGTTTATCACTCTGGTAGTTAGCCATGTGATATCTAATTTGATCGGAAATAACCTGATTATCAGCAATCTCATCAAACCAATCCGCGCCCACCAAGGCGTGTTTTTTTCGTTCTCCTGTCGCCCTTTGAATGACCTTTCCGATATCATGCAAAAGAGCTCCGTAAAATAAATCAATCTTTTCTTTCTTCAAGCTTTATCCCTCCCATACCGAGACTCGTTTTCATGCCAAGACCTGAATATTCACCGAATGTTAGAAGCATTTTGACATAAGCTTTTAGAGTTTGAGCGCCTTGGACTTTAAAGGTTAACTTTCCCCTAAAGGCAGGGATTCGTTGCCCGTGCACCCTGAAATAACTGGTCTCCAAGCGATAATTCGTGATAGTGCTGTGTTCAGATAGGTAATCTAAGGTATCCTCTTCAATTTCAGGCTGATTTTCAACCAACCTTCCATACTTTTGCATCAAACTTTGAAAAATCAAACGCATAGTCGGGAAAATGACGTAAGAACCTTGAGATTTGAAACCTGTTGGAGTCTCAAAAATGATTGAAAAATAGGTTTGATTGTCCTCACTATTGAAAATCTCTAAGAGTTTATCTGCTCCCAACTCCTGAATCTCAACTTTTTCGACACTGAGCTTAGGCAGGTCGTTTAAGGACACCTCTTTAATCTGTAATAAGGTCATAAAAACTTTATCCTCGAGGTCATCTGTGAGCAGATGTACGACCCACTGCGTGTTTTCTTTCCCTTGGATTACCTTGGTCGCATAGGGATTTGTTTGCTGCTGATGCAGATAATCAACATAGTCACTATCCAATTGCTCCATCAAGAAGCCATGAAATTTTACAGCCAAATCTTGTGCAGGATGGTCGATCCTTTTAAAAGTAAATACTAATTTTTTCATTCGACTCCTTCATCTTTGTATGAAAAAACCCCAAAAGCTGAAAGTACTTTTCACCTCATTGGGGCGCCCTTAATGTGCTTTTAGTCTAACACTTTCTGGAAGCGGTGTCAAGACTATTTTCAAAATTTTCAAAAAAGTCCCCTCTCGAGGTATATAGGTTTATATCAGATTATGCTGAGGGTCGTCAGGTAGCTCCGTATGGTTACCGTCCCCTTGCGAGGTGATAGCTTTGTATCAGGAAAATTATGTATACCGTAAAAAATAAAAGAGTATTACCGTCCCTCTCGAGGTAAATAGGTTTATATCGCGTAACTGAATGAAGTATATCTTTCACTAATACTGAGTTTCCGTCCCCTCTCGAGGTAAATAGGTTTATATCAAACTGATAAATTCTGGTGGACGGTTTATGAAGCTATGAATTTCCGTCCCCTCGCGAGGTGGATAGGTTTATATCAGCCGAAGAGCTCAAACGACAAGAAGCGTTTATTAGTGGTTTCCGTCCCCTCGCGAGGTACATAGGTTTATATCGATGGTTTCAATGATTATCGTGATGAATACAACAGTTACCGTCCCTTCTCGAGGTAGATAGGTTTATATCTCACTCAGTCAGATATTTTGACAGCATCATTTGATCGTTTACGTCCCCTCTCGAGGTAAACAGGTTTATATCAAACATCTAAAATTACAACACTTTCAGCAATCGCGTTTCCGTCCCCTTTCGAGGTATATAGGTTTATATCAAAAGAGGAAACTGCCATGAGTAGCTATGTTGTCGCGTTACCGTCCCCTCTCGAAGTATATAGGTTTATATCAAACTTATAAGTATAACAAAGGTACTTTCAGAAGATTGTTTCCGTCCCCTCTCGAGGTGGATAGGTTTATATCAGGAAAATTATGAAACGTAATGCTGAATTTGAGGTGTTTCCGTCCCCTCGCGAGGTGAATAGGTTTATATCTTCTAGTTGGGAAGAACAAGGCGTGTCAGTATTTTAGTTTCCGTCCCCTCTCGAGGTGGATAGGTTTATATCAAACAAAGGCAATTATTAAGAGCTATTATCTTATATGTGTTTCCGTCCTCTCGCGAGGCATATAGGTTTATATTGGTCAAAACAGACGATCATATATCTATGCCTATAAAACTGTTTCCGTCCCCTCGCGAGGTATATAGGTTTATATCCTTCATTGAATGGAAAACTAGAAACAGATTCAAATAGGTTTCCGTCCCCTCGCGAGGTGAATAGGCTTATATCCGTCAAGTTTTGAACAACGCTGTCCTTTCTGATACTTGGTTTCCGTCCCCTCCCGAGATAGATAGGCTTATAACATGGTATTGATTGGATGGTTAGTAGCGTCATCATTGTTACCGTCCTCTCTTGAGGTAAATAGGTTTATATCCAACCTAAAATGATGAAGATTGATAATCGATTTGGACGGTTTCCGTCCCCTCTCGAGGTAAATAGGTTTATATCAGACGAAGAAGAAATTGAACACTCAGGAGTAGATATGAGTTACCGTCCCCTCTCGAGGTGAATAGGTTTATATCACAACGACAGCCAGTTGGAGATGAGGTGTACAACGAGTTACCGTCCCCTCTCGAGGTGAATAGGTTTATACCAAATCTTATGAATAATGTCGTTTTGTCTGGTCGTTTGTTACCGTCCCCTCGCGAGGTAAATAGGTTTATATCTGTTTTTCAGGAGGTAGCAAAATGAAATTTGCTAACGTTTCCGTCCCCTCGCGAGGTAGATAGTTTTATATCGATCACACTAAGCCAAGTGATGTTGTGATCTCGACTCCGTTTCCGTCCCTCGCGAGGTAAATAGGTTTATATCGTAGATGATTTCATTTCTGATTTAAAGAAAGAATCTGTTTCCGTCCCCTCTCGAGGTAAATAGGCTTATATCTCAAGGTATGTGGATTATTAGTGCAATAATAATGAAGTTTCCGTCCCCTTGCGAGGTATATATGTTTATATCAAGGTCATTAACAAACGTATCGATGGCGACAAGTTTTAGTTACCGTCCTCTCTCGAGGTATGTAGGTTTATATCGCTAACAAGCAACTCATTACACTCACTAAAGATGCTCTGTTTCCGTCCCCTCTCGAGGTAGATAGGTTTATATCGAAAGCACAATTGTCTCATATTGAGGACCTGGGCAAAGTTTCCGTCCCCTCTCGAGGTAAATAGGTTTATATCAGAATATAAAAGAATATCAATAACTAATAAAATGTTTCCGTCCCCTCTCGAGGTATATAGGTTTATATCAAACAATTATCAACAAGGCAGTCAAAGAAGGGTTTGTTTCCGTCCCCTCTCGAGGTATATAGGTTTATATCCCCATATCTTGTGCACTAGACAGCTGCTAGCGACACAAGATGTAGGACCCACTGGAAACACTATCTCTATTGTACCATATGATTGCAGGCCTATAAAGGCTTAGAAGAAGAGAATGTCATCTAATTTTTCAGCACTATTGTAGGGACTAAAACTGGTCACCTCTTCTTTGGTTGTCACATATACGATTATACTGTCTTCTTCATCAGCCTTGTAGAAACTCTCGATATCCTTAAGGAGAGACTGATAGTCATTTCTTGACAGGTCGACCTCGAAACAGGATTTTTGCACCCTCACGCCATAACCCTCAAGTAATTTGGAGAGTTTAAGTCTACGTTTGTTACTTCGGATATCATAAATAATCAGACAAAACATGGTTTTTTGTCTCGCAAAGTCACGTTCTTCTTCACTGAGATTAAAGTAAAGTCCCATTAATGCCCTCCTGTGTAACTTGTCTCATAAAGACTAGGGTCAAGTTCTCTAAAAGCCCTAATCAAACTCTTGATTTGCCTATCAGCTGTATAGAGAAAAGAATAGCGTTTTTTATCTAATTCGATATACTGATGGACTTCTAGGATTCTTGAACGTAGCGCTCTTGCAAAGATTTCTCTCCCTTCATCAGTGAGTATGAAGTCTTGATCCTTGTTTTCAAAATGACTTAAAAGAAGTTTACCATTTCGTATCAACTCCATCAGTGTGTTATCGACGATGATAGGTCTCCATTCTTCCATTAAATCACTGGCCAAGGTCGCATGATGCTGATGATGCTTGTGAATTACCCCAAACCCCAAGCTTAGCCCGTTTTTCTTAATCAGCCCCATAAAGCACGAATATAAGATACTATAGCCAAAATTGAGGGCACTGTTAAAACAATCCTCCGAAGGCCGTCTACTCCTACCATTAAAATGAAAATCATCAGGGACCAGTAAATTCAGATAGTAAAAATAGGATTTCGCAAGGCGACCTTCGTAACCCATAATTTCAGTAATGGAATAAGCTTTCTGAATATCAGTGATACTATCTTCAAACCTAGAATAATCTAAGGTATCCAGTAGTCCATCCGTATCAAACTCTCTAAGCAAGGCAATTTGATGCCTTACCTTGGTCCTAGCAATACTCCTTGCAACCTCTAAACGGAAATCCTCTTCAAAATAAGCTTTGGCTTGCAACTCTTGCTTTTGGAATTCGTCCTGCCTGTGGGATTCAATACTAGAAATAAATTGACCAACATTTGAGAAATAGTAAACATTCACCTTGTTCTTTGATAAAGCTTTGATGAGTTGGGTGGTCAGTTGTGCATTACCAAAAAGTAACACATTATCAAGGAGTGAGATGGACACTTCTTTGATAATCTCTTTATTATCATTTTTTATGATAATTCTTTGTTCAGATAAGGACAGGTAATAATTCGATCTTTGAATATATAAATCACTCATAAGCTACCTCTGGGTATTTTATGGCATATATTATATCACCACAATTCTAATCGTCAATATATTCTAATGTTTTATATAAAAAAACGAAGCCCTAACCATAGGACTTCGACTTTTATTTATAGTAGTGAGGTTGCTTTCCCTATTTCCCCAACAACTCTGTTCGAACTTCTTTGCGCAAGTCTTCGAGTGTTGTGATACCGTACTTGTCCATGACCTCAGGGAGGCGGTCAATGATTTTAGGGCAGGCATAGGGATCTGCGAAGTTGGCTGTTCCGACACCAATAGCTGAGGCACCAGCGATGAACATTTCGATAGCCGCTTCAGCACTGTCGACGCCACCCATACCGATGATTGGAAGGTCTGACGCTAGAGCAACTTGGCGGATAAGTTTAAGGGCTACTGGAAAGACGGCTGGGCCTGACATACCACCTTGCCCATTGGCAATGATAGGTTTGCGAGTAGCCAAGTCATAGCGTGTTCCGACCAAGGTGTTAATCATGGTGAAACCTGTCGCACCGGCATCTTCGACGGCCTTGGCAACACTTGTGATATCAGCCACGCTTGGTGTCAGTTTGACATAGACTGGCACATCAGAGTGAGAGACACTAGCTTTTACTGCCGCATAGGCAAGCTCTGGAACTTGTCCGATGAGGAGGCCGTTATTGCCATGGTCCACGTTTGGACAAGAGATATTGAGCTCAATAGCATTAACGTTGCTGGCTTTGGAAATCTTGTGAGAAACTTCCGCATATTCTTCGTTTGAAAATCCAGCCACATTGGCAATGATTGGAAGCTCAGGATAATGCTCCTGCAACCAAGGGAGTTTTTCAGACATGACAGCATCTACACCTGGGTTTTGCAAGCCAATGGCATTAAGCATGCCTGATGGAGTTTCTGCCACGCGGGGCGTTGGATTACCAAAACGAGGGTTGGCGGTCGTAGCCTTAATCATAATTGACCCTAGTTTATCCAAATCATAATACTTGGCATACTCTTGACCAAAACCAAAGCAACCTGAGGCTGGAATAATAGGATTTTTCAAGTCGAGCCCTGGAAGGCTAATAGCTAAACGATTTTCTGATTTAATCTCTGACATGGTAACCTCCTAGACGATGACTTTTCCAGTAGGAAAGACTGGACCTTCTTCGCAAACACGAAGATTTTTGGCGTCCGACTCTCCTTTAACGTGAACCACACAGGCATAGCAAGCACCCATACCACAAGCCATGCGGGCTTCCATAGAAACATAGGCGTGAGGGTGATTTTCAAACTTGCTATCGACATATTTAAGCATGCCTGGAGCTCCGCAACTGTAAACGGCATCTGGTGTCCAGTCGAAACCATCAATAACTGTCGAAACGTAACCCTTGATACCGTATGAACCGTCATCGGTCGTCACATAGACATCACCACAAGCCCTGAGTTTATCCTCCAAGATGACGGCATCCTTATTGGCAAAACCAATGACTGATATAACTTCAACTCCCTTAGCCTTCAACTGCTTGGCCGTCTCAACCAAAGGCGGTACACCAATACCACCACCAACAAGGAGGGCTTTCTGCCCTGCCTCAATAACAGAAATATCAAAACCATTTCCTTGAGGGCCCATGGTATCAATGGTTTGACCAGCTACCATCTTAGATAGAATAGCTGTACCCTCACGCTCCACACGATAAACAATGGTTGCCTCATTCTTGTCATAGTCAATCTCTGAAATGGAAATCGGACGACGAAGGAGCTTACTTGGGTCTGGTACCTTGAGATGAACGAACTGACCAACCTTCATATCCGCAACCATCTCTCCCTTAAGCACCATTTCGAAAATACGAGGTGCAATCTCACGCTGACTCACAATGGTTAAATCTTCAACTAATATCATGACAACCCTTTCTAAACTGCAAAATGTCATCAAAAAAACCTCGCCACATGGCAAGGTCGCACAAAAAATCACAGGAGAACCCTGTTTTTTCACCTGTCCGACCTTTCAAGCCTCTCTGGACTCATTTAAAGGTTATTTTGTGATTATTATAACCGTTTTCAAGGCGAATGTCAAAGGAGAAAAGAAAAAACCAAAGCTCATAAAACTAAGCTAAGGTCTCTCCAGCCTATAACTAGGCCCTCTGTTTGATACGTTCTCTATCATCTCATAGGGGAACATGAATTATCAACATTCCTAACAATAGGTGTCAGAGTTCTTGAACAAGAGTCTTAAATAAGATTATTTAAACAATCTGTCGTAAACCATAGTATGAGCCAACTGTTGACCATCGCCACCCAACAAATCAACCAAGGCGTAAGCAAAGGCTAGGGCTGTTCCAGCTCCACGGCTAGTGACAATATTGCCGTCAACAACCACCAAGTCAGTTTGATGCTCGCCAGATGCAATTTGTTCCTCAACACCTGGGAAACATGTGAATTTACGCCCTTCAAGCAAGCCAGCACGTTCGAGAACAATTGGTGCCGCACAAATGGCAGCAACATATTTTCCAGCTTTTGCAGCCTCTTGAAGAGAGGCAATCAAAGTTTCGTTGTCGCGTAGATTAGTTGATCCAGGCATACCTCCAGGAAGGACCACCAAGTCATAATCCGCAAAATTGCCATCAAATACGCCATCAATAGCGACTTGGATTCCATGTGAGCCAGTTACTGACGCACTTTCAAGTCCAAGCATGCTACAGTCAAATCCTGCTCGGCGGAAGACATCCACTGGGCTCAAGGCTTCGATTTCTTCAAATCCGTCCGCAAATACTACTGCTACTTTTGTCATGAAATACCTCCATTTTACTTATCGCATGATTCTATTACGCCTTAAATTATAGCAGTTTTAGAAGCAGGAAACAAACTATAAAAACGGACTTTGAGCATAAAAAAAGACAGCACAAGGACTGTCTTTGTCATTTTATCTAAACAAACTTGCTAGGATCCACAAGAGATAAATATGGGCTGGGTAGAAAATATAGAAGAAATTCTTGTTACCACTACCACGCTCACCGTTATATAAATACATAGGAATCGCAGCAAAAACCATCATCCACTGCACACCTGTCGGATCAAAGAGATGGGCAATCACTGAAATAACAGCTAAGACAATGATTTGAGCGATGCGATTGGTTCGGAAGATATAGAATAGCAAACCAAGAATAACCATCACAAATCCACCCTCAACCATGATAATACTTGGAACTAGTGACAAGATAAAGGCAACAATCTGCACAAGGAGTGGGTTTGCATGTGGCGTTTCAAATATATCTGCAAGAATCACAACTGGAATAGATGAAAGAATCGGCAAGAGAAAGACACCAATCCCTTGAATTAACTCCTTGTTCGATTTATCGCGAAGCCCCTTAGCCAACAAATCCCAAGAACATATAAAAATCCCTGTAATAAAGAAGGTTGAAAAAGCATTATTCATCAAACCAATATCACCATTATGAAAGAGACTACCAATGATGGTGTTACCAATGGTCATGAACCAACTCATGTAAAGGAGACGTCTAAGGTAGGCCATTCGGTCATGAGTATAATGGAAACTATCTGCAGCTAGAAAGAGGAAAATTGGAAAAACTAAACGCCCTAACATAGTCAACCATATAGGTGCCCCCATACTCCCGAACATCTGATAGATTTGGTCCAAAAACATAAGTGCAACAGCTAGGTATTTTAAATTAGTCGCATTGCATATCTTTTTTATATCGTTCATTTAATGCTCCTTTAATTTTCAGCATATTAAATGATACCACAAGTCAAATATAAATTCAAAGGTATTCATGGAAAGAGATTAAGGTATTTCGAGGAGGTGGTAGTATCAAATCCATATCAAGTTTAAAATTCGACTTCTACTCAAATTAGAGGCCCATTTACCTAAACAGTCTTTTACAAAAGGTTTCATAAGCTTAGTTTTAAGTCAATTGATTTTGGAAGATTATTTTTTCAATTTCAATTCTTATTAGTTCTTTTTCATAAATCCCCAACATTAAACTATCGTCATTATTCAGTTCATTTTCAATTTCATTTAAATATGTATCCAATGTAAATTTATTTTCTTTGAGATAACTTAATAAAGAAAATTTAAACCTTGATTTAAATTTTTTTTCATTAACAAGTTCTAAATAATATTTCCCTTTCCCTTCTGGCAATTTTAAAGTAAAAAACTTTAGGAGAGATCCATAGAAGCTATAATTATTATTCTTGAAAAGATTAACCATAAATTTTTGTTCAAAATCACAGCTTTTATCCTCTCTTATTGAATGTAAAAGTTGTTCAAACATTAAAAGTGAACGTAAAGTTAACTTTCCTAACATATAAATGGAGAGTAATCCCATATTTTCCATCAGGAAATATCTCATTGTTGAATTCAAAGTATCAAAATTACAAGCATCGTGAGAGAAAATACTAGGTGTTATAGAAAGTCCTTTTAAATACTGTTTCATTAATTCAGCATTTTTCCAGCTTTCTTTCAACTTTACTTCTCTAAAAATATATTTTTGAGTTGAACATATATTTTGTACTAGAATTAGTTTTAATGTAGGAATGCTTTTGAAATCTTCAAGAAACTTATCATCAATAGTTTCCACATTCTTTGTCTCATATACCTTTTCTAGGACTTCATCTTTGACATAATTAACATATTTAACTTTACTAATTATTGAAACCAAATCCATATAAAATTCTCTTCTTTCAGTCTCATTATTGTAAGGTTTAAGAACTGCAGATAGAATTTCTTTGTAGTATTCAACATTGGTATCCCAGTTCTTGCTGTCAGGACGTAATAATTGGAATAGTGCAAATGCTGCACGATATTTTGCGGACATCGTCTTTACTAATGCTAACAAATTGTTATTATTAGCATTTTTACTATCCTCATAGGATAAACTCTCAGTTAGGTAATCAAAACAAATTTTTGAATAACCAAGTTTATTATAGTAGTCCGAAATATGTATATTTCCCAAAGAATCTAATCTAAATTCAGGTTCTCTTAGATTAGGAAGATATACATCTGAAAAATTATTTGTAACTTTATATTTATTAAAAAGAATTTTCCAGACTTCCTCTTTATACTCATCATAATAGTCCCTAACTCTATTACGTTTAACAAAACATTTTTCTTTTTCGGAAAAATAGAAAGAAATTCTTAATATGTTTGAGGATAAAGAAAAATCAATCATATCATTTTTAGAATCGATATCAATCTCATAGAGATTAGAGGAATAATATATTACTATTCTTTTAATTTTCTTAAAGTTTTCTCTAGAAATCTCGAGATTAGAATTAGAGATTGATTTATTTATCTGAAATAATCGATCTGGATCTTTTATTCCTTTTATTTCCCAAAAAAGATTATCAATATACTTTTGGGAAATATTATCTTGAATTAAATCAACTAACTGAGAAAATGTTGCACTATTTTTAGACAATTCCGATAGTTTTTTGAACATGTAAATATGTATATTATTAATTTTATATTTATAGGACATTGGTTCTTTTATTTTATTGTTAACCTCTACTCCATAAATTGACTTTGTATTAGATAGAGGTATCGTTTTAAAACTATGTTCACTTTCTATCCAACTCGAACTTTTTTTAATCAATTTATCAAATATATAAGTATCTACCTGGTATATTGAAGAAACAAAAGATAGTAATTCATCACCTTCAAAATCAATTTTAGATATTAAATCGTATTTTTTTTCAATAAAATACTTATAATTAGTAATATCTTCACCTTCAAATTTTTCCAATTTGTCAATAAGTCCAAATTTATCGACGTTTAAGTAAATAATATTTAAAAATAAAAACTTGTCTTTTTTATTTTCAATGTTAGATAATTCTATTTTGACTTGTTTAAAATAACTTTCTATAGCTTTAGAGTGAAATTTTTTCTTGACTAAACTATCTAAATATTTGTTATATCTATTTTTAATATCTGACTCTATAACTTCTTTTAAACCTACATCAGTCTTTTTATTAATAAATATAGTTATTTGCGCAACCTTCAAACTAAATTTCAAAAGAAAAATAAACAAAATCAATAGAAATCCAATTATTGCCTGCCAAATATACTGATAATTGATATTTGTATTTGGATTAATCTTAAACAGGATAGGAATAATGATTGTAACTAATAAAGAGCAAAAAAATTCCCAACTATTTGTTAGATGGTACCAAGCATTCCTCTTTGTTAAGAAATCCATTTTTTGATACCCTAAGTAAGCTCCATTTTCTTTATTATTATAACCAACCATAAATTGTAGGAAACCAATATAAACTCCATAACTTGCCCAAATTGTTAAAATAAGAGAATATAAAGCTACTAAATCTAATTCTTTTTTATCAAGTTGAACAAACAAAATTTTATACTGATTTGATATCCAATAGATATAACTTACAATAAACAAAAATAATAAATGAGAAATTTTTTTAATTTTACCACTAGATATTTGTTCATCTATGAAGATTGAAAACCTAAACAAACAAGACTTCAAAATTAAGTATAGTACTATGATGATTACTGGTGAATAAACTAAAAATTGTTCGAACAAAAGAAGCACCTCTTTTTCATTTTGAATGATAATGTTACTATATTTGTTTCTTAATACTAACAACAAATATAATTATGAAAATCTTTTTATTAAAACAAAAAATTATCTTCCTACCACTTTGCTTAAATTCTAAAAAATAATATAGAAAAAATTTTTGATGGAAAACCTACCACTCCAATATAAGGACTATTTAGCTGAATAGAAACTGAGTTGACATTAATTATAACATGAAAACCGGCCCTAATTTATCAGTATAAACCTTGCAAGCCTTAAGATTTAACCCTCCTCCTCAAGCATTTCTACTCCCATTATGCTATAATGGATAAGCGTTTTATGCTTTATCACAACTAAAATAACAACCATTATCAATAACAAGAAAGGAAGTACACCATGTCTTTTGACGGCTTTTTTCTTCATCATATGACGGCTGAGCTACGTGAACAGGTGCTTTACGGGCGTATCCAGAAAGTTAATCAGCCTTTTGAACGTGAGTTGGTCCTGACAATTCGTAACAATCGTCAAAATTACAAGCTTCTGCTTTCGGCTCACCCTGTCTTTGGGCGTATTCAGACGACCAAGTCTGACTTGCCAAATCCACAGAATCCAAACACCTATACCATGATTATGCGGAAATACCTTCAGGGAGCGGTTATCGAGGATATTCAGCAGGTAGAAAATGATCGTGTTCTGGAGATTTCCGTATCAAACAAAAACGAAATCGGTGACAGTGTCAAGGTTACTCTGGTCATGGAAATTATGGGGAAACACTCCAATATTATCCTGATTGACAAAAACGAGAGCAAAATCATCGAGTCTATTAAGCATGTTGGTTTCTCACAAAATAGTTACCGTACTATTCTGCCTGGGTCTACCTATATCGCTCCACCTAAGACAGACGCCAAGAATCCATTTGACATTGCAGACGAAAAGCTCTTTGAAATCCTACAAACCGAGGATTTGTCAGCTAGAAACCTTCAAAAACTTTTCCAAGGTTTGGGGCGTGATACGGCCAATGAATTATCAGCTTTACTTGAGACTGATAAGCTCAAGAATTTCCGTGCCTTCTTCAATCGTGAAGTAGAGCCAAACTTAACGACAAAAGCATTTTCAGCTGTAAGATTCTCTGATAGTCAGGACCAACCTGAGTTTGAAACCTTGTCTGCCCTTTTGGACTACTACTATTTGGATAAGGCGGCGCGTGACCGTGTGGCTCAACAGGCTAGTGATTTAATCCATCGTGTGCAAAATGAGCTGGAAAAAAACAAGAAGAAACTTGTTAAACAGGAAAAAGAGCTTGCGGCGACTGAAAATGCTGAGGAGTTCCGTCAAAAAGGTGAACTGTTGACCACCTACCTTAGCATGGTGCCAAACGACAAGGATAGTGTCGAGCTAGACAACTACTACACTGGTGAAAAGATTACAATTCCCCTAAATGTGGCCCTAACGCCTAACCAAAATGCTCAGCGTTACTTCAAAAAATACCAGAAACTCAAGGAAGCTGTTAAGCACTTAACTGGTTTGATTGAGGAAACCAAGCAGACTATTGATTATTTGGAGAGTGTTGAATTCAGTCTTTCTCAAGCCAACATGGATGAAATCGAGGATATTCGTGAGGAGCTTGTTCAGGCTGGCTTTATAAAGCGTCGTTCAACTGACAAGCGCCACAAACGTAAGAAACCTGAACAGTATCTGGCTTCTGATGGCAAGACCATTATCATGGTTGGTCGTAACAACCTGCAAAATGAAGAGTTGACCTTCAAGATGGCTAAAAAGGGTGAGCTCTGGTTCCACGCCAAGGATATCCCAGGTAGTCACGTGGTTATCAAGGACAATCTTAACCCAACTGACGAGGTCAAGACTGATGCGGCTGAATTGGCAGCCTACTACTCTAAGGCACGTCTGTCAAACTTGGTTCAAGTCGATATGATTGATGTTAAGAAACTTAACAAACCAACAGCCGGTAAACCTGGATTTGTAACTTATACGGGACAAAAGACCTTACGTGTCACACCAACTGAAGAAAAAATTGATAGTATGCGGATGAAATAGTCTGCTTTATAAAATCAAACTCTCTTGTTATAGAAACGAGAGAGTTTTTCTATGTTTTCATTAGAGCAATTTCTTTAAGTGATGAATGAGTTTTTCTTCTAGTTTTCATTACATTTTTCCGATGTCTGTGCTAAACTATAAGGGTAATCACATATATAAAAGGAGACTTTCAGTATGAAGGCTCTTATGTCATATACGAGTTCTGTTTTAGAATGGTTAGGGCGCTATGTGGGGCTCTTAGTCTTTGGGCTACTATTTGTGACTGCTTTGATTGTTCGCACGACCATGATGACGGGATACTTTGAGTGGGCGGAGATTAGTAGCGTCCCTTGGTATGTTTATGTTTCAGGTGGGGCCATTCTGCTTTTGACCCTTCTCTGGCCTAAGCTCTTAAAAGAACTGACAACAAAGCAGGTTTTCCTCTTTTTTACAGCTTGCTTTGTGAGTTTTGGGCTACTTCTGATTTTCCTGACCAGTTTTGCCGGTCGAGATGATGCGGGGACTGTCTTTAAAGGAGCAGTCCAGTTTAATGCAGGCAATTTCTCCTTGATTAAACCAGGAGCCTACTTCTTCCGCTATCCTCATCAGTTGGGATTGCTTAGTTTTGAACGCTTGGTTCTCTATCTAATTCCTTTACCAGTTATATCTGTTTTCTATGTATTGAATCTTGGCATGGTCATTGGTATGAACTATGCCACATGGAAAATCACGGAAGAACTGTTTCAGAGACCTTTAGTCAGTCGTACGGCTGTCATCATGAGTTTTGGTTTCTTGCCCTTAGTCTTTAACATTATGTTTGCCTATGGGCTTATGTATGGATTGTTCTTTGCTAGTTTTGCCATTCTCTTCTTTCTCCGTTACTTGAGACGAGGTAAGGTTAGAAATGCCATTCTTTCGGTGCTTATGCTGACCTTGGCCTACTGGGTGCGAAGCAATAACATCATTCTCATTATTGCGCTATCTGGTATTCTAATACTCTTAACACTTAGAGAGAAACGTTACCGCTATTTGCTTTTGGTTTTGGCTTTCTTTGCCTTTCCTATGAGCTTGCATAAGGCGACGACCAGTTACTATGAGATTACCACCCATCAAAAAATTCCTGGAACGCCTCAGATTGCTTGGCTGGCTATGGGCTTACAGGACGAACCTGATTCTAAACGCATGCCAGGATGGTACACTGGCTATGTCCGTGACATTTACGCCAAGAAAAAGGGGAATATCGAAAAGATTGAAAAAAGTGCTAATCATCTTTTTGATAAGCGTGTTCAATATCTCCTAGCCCATCCTGATGAAGCCAGTTGGTTTTTCAGCACCAAGTTTATCAGCTCTTGGACAGAGGGGAGTTTCCAGTCCATCTGGAATGGCCCAAGTAAAGACAAGTTTCAGCCACTGTGGAATAGGTTTGCGACTTCCATCTATCACGATGGGACCCTACATCTCTTTTTTGTGACCTATATGCAAGGCTATCTCCTAGTCCTCTATCTTGGTGGTGTTTTCTACTATGCTTTCACTTATAAACGAATGGGAGACGGTGCAACCATAGGACTTTATGCCTTTCTCTACCTCTTTGGTGGCATCCTCTTTCACCTTATTTCAGAGACTAAAAGCCAGTACACCCTACCTTATATTTACTTACAGATTCCAATGATTGCGGCGGGCTACAACCATATGACACAAATACTTAGCCGCTATCTAAAAAATAGGCGAAAGTCATCCTAGGATGGCTTTTTGTCATTGTTTCACAATTACAATCTTGCTATAATAAGTCTATGAAAAATTCGTCAGTTGATCTTTTACGAGGCCCTATTTTGCGGTCTCTTTTAATCTTTGCCCTACCAATTCTGATATCCAATATTTTCCAGCAACTCTACAATACTGCGGATGTCATGATTGTGGGACGCTTTCTAGGTCCAGATGCCTTGGCTGCTGTAGGAGCTTCTTCTGCTATTTTTGATTTGGTTATCGGATTTGCCTTAGGTGTTGGAAATGGTATGGGAGTTGTTATCGCACGTTACTATGGTGCACAAGACTATAGGAAACTACGTCAGTCTGTGGCGGCCACAGTTGTCATCGGTCTGGGCTTAAGTGCCTTGGTTATGATTCTAGGACATTTCGGGCTCTATCCTTTGCTACGATTTTTAGGGACACCTGCTTCTATCATTGGGCAGTCCTACCAGTATATTTCTATGATTGTCTCCTGTGTTGGGGTAACTTTGGGTTATAATCTGTGTGCTGGTCTCCTCAGAGCAGTTGGTGATAGTCTGACAGCCCTCTATTTTCTGATTTTTTCAGCTCTGGTCAATATCATTTTAGACCTTTTCTTTATTACACAACTCCATCTTGGGGTTCAATCAGCAGGCTTGGCAACGATTATTTCTCAAGGACTTTCGGCAATTCTCTGTCTTTACTATATTAAGAAAAAAGTGACCTTCCTTCTACCAAGTAAGTCAAATTTTGTTCTTGATTCAAGTCTCTATTTGGACCTTTTTGGACAAGGCATGGCCATGGGACTCATGAATTCCATTGTTTCTATTGGGACTGTAACCTTACAGTATGCCATTAACGGCTTTGGTCCTCTCATCATTAGCGCTCAAGTGGCGGCAAGACGGATTATGTCCTTTGCTGTTCTCCCTTTGACTTCACTTGCTGCTGGGGTGACCACCTTCACCTCACAAAACTTCGGGGCCAAACAGTTTAAACGCATAGTGGCTGGTTTAAAACAATCTTGTCTTGTTTCTATCACTTGGTCTGTCATTGCTTGTGTCCTTCTCTATATAGCAACTCCCTTTTTGGCTGGTTTTATCTCTGGTTCTGATAATGCTGTGATTATTGACAACGCCAGTCGCTACCTCCGTATCAGTTCTCTCTTTTATCCTATTTTAGGAATGCTTTTCATTTTTAGAAATAGTCTCCAAGGCCTAGGTAAAAAACTCACACCTTTAACCTCTAGTTTCATTGAGCTTTTTGGAAAAATTCTCTTTGTTCTTTTGGTTATTCCTTCTATGGGCTACCTTGGTGTTATCCTATGCGAGCCCTTGATTTGGATTCCCATGACCATTCAGCTCTATTTTGCCTTGAGGAAACATATTCGACGCTTGTTTATCAGTTAGACTACTTTTGAACATAGAAAAAACGACCATCACGGTCGTTTTTAGTTTAATTTAATCCCCATTCATCAGAGATCTGTTTCATTATGGCCTCTTGGGAGACAATCCCAAAGCCCAGCATGTAGGTTGAGTAATCAGCATAAATTACCTTGTTATTTTGAACTGCCTTTAAGCTACTCCAGACAGGGTTATTTTTAAGTTTGTTTTCTAGGAGCTCTTGAGAATCTGCTTGAACAATCAGGAGGTCCGGATTAATGTCTTTTAGTTTATCTGGATCGATAACTTGGAACATATCATCTGGATTGAAGGTTTCAGCACGATTGAAATGATAAGTATCATACAGATAACCAAAATGCCCGTAAGCATAATAACGGATGTCATTGTCAGTCACGCGCAGATACATGAGTTTTTGATTGCCAAACTTAGCTTTGACATTCTCTGCGAAAACGGCCTCCCTAGCATCCAATCTATCGAGGTCCTTCTTCATCTCATCACGTTTATCAAAGATTTCTGCCACCTTGAGAGAGGTTTCATGATAGTCCCAATTTTCATCGGTGTTGATTTGGTAGCCAACAGTCGGTGCAATCTCAGACAGCTCCTCGTAGAGGTCTTCCTGCTCGCCTGTCATAAGGATTAAATCAGGTTTTAACTCAGCAATCTTATCCAAATCTGGATTACCCTGCCAACCAACTGAAACCACTTTGGCATCCTTGTATTGTTTCTTAAAGAGGGTTGAAAGTTCTTGACTATCAGCTTGACCAGTTGTCGCTCCTACTGGAGTAATATCCAGAGGATCTAAGATTTCGCCATAGAGGTTGTCGAGGATAACGATACGTTTTGGAGCTTTTTTCAACTCTGTCGTACCAAAATCATGGACAATCGTTTTCTCCTTAAAAGTCTGACTTGTTTTATTTGACTCTGCATTATGTCCAGACGTCATGTCTGGCAAGTAATACAGTAAAAGACCAGAAATAATGGCCAGAATAGCTAATAAATAAAGAAGATTTATTTTTTTCATGGCAACTCCTCGATAAGATCGGATTAAATCGTTACTTTAAAGTTATCTTAAAACTTCTTTAATGTCAATCACTTACTGATTCGTTCAAGCCTATATTTTTGATTATATTGTTTTGATACTTCAAACAATCCTAGATTAGGATGCTTAAGCCCTAATAACAACCTTTTAGTTATCTGAACTGTGTTATAATGATAGGTAACATTGGAGGGAAATTATGTTAGATCAGCTTTCATTTAAAGGACAATGGCGACAGTATCAACAACGTATTCTTGATAAATCAGAAAGTTTTATGGGTGATGGAAAGATTCACTTGGTCGCTGCTCCTGGCTCTGGAAAAACGACCTTAGGAATTGAATTCATACGGCGTTTTGGTAATCCAACTTTAATTCTAGTTCCGACAGTTACTATCCGCCAACAATGGGTGGACCGGATCAAACAAGCTTTTTTAAGTGATGCTAACCAAGCAGAACAACTCATTTCACAAGACTTAAAGAGGCCTAAAATGATTACGGTTGCGACTTATCAGGCATTACATAGTTCCATGAACCAAGTTGTTGGTGATGGTCTTATCGAAGACACAGATGATACAGCTCAACAAGAGCATTTTAATTTTCAAGATTTCGATATCCGAAAAACATTTGAGGATAAAGATTTAGGGACTCTTTGTTTGGATGAGTGCCATCATTTAAGAAATGAATGGTGGAAGAGTTTGGAGAGTTTTCGTAAAGCTTTTCCAAAAATCAAGATGATTTCTTTAACTGCGACACCCCCATACGAGGGAGAACCCGCACTTTGGGAGCGTTATATCAGCATGTGTGGTGAGATTGATGAAGAAATTACAGTGCCTGAACTGGTTAAGGAAGGGACGCTCTGTCCTCACCAGGACTATGTCTACTTCGCCTTTCCAACTAAGGAAGAACGAACACAATTAGATCAGTTTGAAAAGCAGAAACTTAACTTTCTAACTAAACTGTCTACAGATATAAACTTCTCAAACACCATTCAGTCTAGTCCGGCACTAAGTAACCAAATTAGCGATGATGACCTATTGGCTAATCCTAAATATCTTTCTGCTATCCTGATTTTTTTACGGTCTAAAGAATTACCTTTTCCTCAACGTTTTCAAGAACTTCTCGCTACAAAAACCTTGCCAACCTTTACGCTTGAGTGGTTTGAAACCTTGCTTAATGGCATTATTTTTCAGGTTCCAAATTGGTTTGGATTTACTGAGGAAGCCTTTAACCAACTGAAAAGTGATTTGAAAGCAAACGGTCTTATCGAAAGAAATCAAGTAAAACTTATCCGGAATAAGAAACAAGATGTCCTGCTCAATCAATCATTGGGAAAACTCAATGCTGTTAGAGATATTTTTAAGGCAGAATACCAGGCTCTAGGAACTAATCTTCGCCAACTTGTTTTGACAGACTTTATACGTAAGGATTTTCAAGTTCATTTAGGTGATAAAAATGCTCAATTTACCCAACTAGGTGTCCTCTCTTACTTTGAATCTATTCGAAGAGAAATGATTGAACAGACTTGGACAGTACCTGTAGCTGTATTGACAGGAAGTTTAGTGATTATTCCAACTTCAACTAAAGAACATCTAGAGCGACTCATTCCTAATTCTCGTTTATCCTATGATGTTATTGGACAGTTGAGCCAAGAGGACTATCTTAAGGTCAGTATTTCTGGTTCCTATCATGATTTGGTTACTGCTCTTACTCAGCTTTTCCAAGAGGGATATATCAAAGTGATTATTGGGACAAAGTCTTTATTGGGCGAAGGTTGGGATGCACCTTGTGTTAACTCACTTATTTTAGCTAGTTTTGTTGGAAGTTTCATGCTAAGCAATCAGATGCGTGGTCGTGCCATCCGTGTTTGGCCTGACAATCCTAATAAAACAAGTAGTATCTGGCATTTGGTTTCTATTAATTTATCACCAAAGAAATGGTTTGAAATTCAAAATGCCGAAGAAAAATATGATGAGACATTAGAGCTACAGTTGTATGGACTTAGTCCTGACCTAGACTTGTTAGATAGGCGTATGACACAGTTTCTTGGTCTCCATTATTCAGAGCTCACTATCGAATCTGGCATTGATCGACTTGAACTCAATCAAATAACTTTTAGCCAAAAGGGTCTAGAAAAACTTAATCAAAATGCCATTACACTATCTCAAAAACGTCATGAGCTTAAGGACCGTTGGCAAGAAGCTCTACCGCTTAACGAAGAAATGGAAGTTGCTAATGAGGTTGAAGTCGACAAACAATTTTTACCGTTAGCATACCTTAATGATTGGATGAAGGCCTTACTTATTTCTCAAGCCTTTGCTGCCACTTATTTTATTATTGATTTGGGAAGATATCTAATTGTTGGGAAGCCGTTTAATCAAAGCCTACCGATATTCTTACTTGCGCTACTTGTACTGGCTATCTTTTGGGGAAGATATTTTATCTATAAGAGTCCCTATAAACGTTTGGAAATTTTTGGCAAAGCTATCCACCAAGCCCTTCTGGATTCAGGTCAGATTGAGACTAAAGAGTCTGCTCCTAGAGTAGTAAAAGATAGTAAACAGGCAATTTATAACGCTATCTATCTCAAAGGTGCTACCATGAGGGAGAAAGAAATCTTTGCTCAGGCTTTGACTGAGTTTTTCGCTCCTATCGAAAATCAACGCTATATCCTAAAGTCTTGTCACAAGATGAAAGACCAAACCGAATTTTTTGCCGTTCCAAGTATGTTTGAAAAGCGTAAGACAGATGCAGAGTCCTTCCTCCGACACATCCAAAAAAGTGTCGGAAAATATAACCTCATTTATACGAGAAGTGTTCAAGGTCGTCCTATTCTACTGGAAGCCCGTATCAAGGCACTTGGAAATAAGCAAGAACGTACTGTTACCCATAAAAAAGTCATGTCAACTTTAGAATAATCAATAGCCCTAACCACTTAAACCGTTTTTATCATGATATAATAAACCAACGACACTATATTGGAGAATTCTATGACACTCACACACATTTTTTTCGACCTTGATGGTACTCTCGTTGATAGTTCTGAGGGAATCCACAATGGTTTTGTTCAAACCTTTGAAAGACTAGGCCTCCCTGTTCCTAGTGATCAGAAAATTCGTACCTTTATGGGACCACCTCTCGAGGTAACCTTTAAAGAAGAGATTAGCGAAGAAGGTGCTGACCAAGCTGTCAAAATTTATCGTGACTATTATGAGACTAAAGGACAATTGGAGG
Organism: Streptococcus sp. SR4; assembly: GCF_000517725.1. NCBI lineage: Bacteria > Bacillati > Bacillota > Bacilli > Lactobacillales > Streptococcaceae > Streptococcus > Streptococcus sp. SR4. Next base: position 83,080 of record NZ_AZYW01000048.1, read on the forward strand.
CTCACCTCTATGATGGCATAAAAGAAATCCTTCAACAACTTAGTCAAGATTCTAGCAAGAGAATCTTTATTACAACTTCCAAAAATGAGCCTACTGCTCTAGAAATGTGCGAGTACCTTGGCATCACTGAGTTTTTTGACGGCATCTATGGGGCCACACCTGCTGCTTTCCACAAGGCTGACGTCTTGCAGCGTGCTATTGCTGAAAATAATGCGAATAAGGACCAGTCTGTCATTGTTGGCGACACCAAGTATGACATGATTGGCGGAAAAACAGTTGGTATCAAGACCTTGGCTGTTACCTGGGGATTTGGGACAAACGAAACCCTCTTGGCAGAAAATCCTGATTTTGTAGCTGATACTGTCCAAGAACTCTGGGATATTTTGAATAATAATTGATATTAAAAAAGAGCATAACCATACAAGCATGCTCTTTTTGTCGCTGGTCAACAGGGACAATCTCCTGTTGAGTTTTTTAATTCCCTCACCATCGCTTATCAAACTAAATCCCTAATCGGTCGGTTATGTTAAGATAGAAGTAGCTCATAGTTTTTCCTCGGATTCTGTTTGTGTGGTTACTTACAGTTTACACCAATGAAACGCTATGAGTTTTTTATTGCACTTATATTGTATATTCAAGAGATAAAAAATCACCAACATACAATGTATGACTACCTCATTACATATAAAGGATAAGACAAAGGTGGTAAAATGAAAGCGTAATTTTATGGTGATGTACGATTTTTGTGTAAAACATTCTACAGTACAATGAGAATATTTTGGAAAATTTGAACTCAACAAGTCTGATTTTGTGTTCGAAAGGTGGCTATTGTTTTTTAATGTATAGAGTAACAGTCATTATGCACCATACTCAATCACAATTGTATCAAGGTATTGAGAGATTTTAAAAGATTTTCTTTTTTTTTACAAGAAATCTTGTGCAAAAAAGACAGATTTCTCAAAATTTTGAATCTGTCTTTCTTTACTTAATATACTGTTCGTGTATGGACCCGCCCGTTTGGAGCTTCAAATTCGTATTCTAAGTAATCCTGATAGGTCCCTGGTGCAATCACTCCACGCACATCTAATACAGCCGTTCCCGCCTGTCCCACAATGGAATCTGCTAACAGGCAGCAATTCGTAGACAGAACAAAGTAAGATTTAAAACGCGAAGAAGTAAATTTATATAGCTCAGCCCCTAAATCATATTTCAATTTGTAAGCGTAGGTCGGCTGACCGTCTTCCAGTAACCTACTAGGTGGATCCCAAGGTTCTAACAACTGATCAATTTCAGCTAGACGCTTCTCTACTGCCTGATTCTCTTCTTCGGTAAGGGATAGGCTGTAGCCAAACAGCGTCTTTTGACTCTCTTTTTTACATAGTTCGATGTATGGTTCCTTATCCACTTTAAACAGTACGCCATCCCCAATCGTCCCAAATAGACGCTCTGAAAAGGGATCGTAACTTCCGTAAGAAATGACCTTCCCCTGATAACAAATATCTACATGCCCAATCGCTCCAAATAAGTTGCTGTCAGAAGTATGAACCAAAATTTCTAATTCCCTTGCCTCTTCTTCTTTTTTCACCAATCGATAAGGGCCTGTGTGTCCCGCCGAGCTCCCTTTTTGAAGAAACTGGTTAAACCGTTTTAACTCCTTAGCAGGGATAAAGGCTGCAAAGATAACCGGTAGGCTAATACGAAAGCGACGTTTTAACTCTTGGCCTTGTTGGTCTTTGTCAAATAAAATACCATCTCGAATATTAGAAATCCCCAACAAGACCAGATAAGCCCCCAAGAGGATAAATTGGAAGTGCCCATCTGAACCAGGTTCCAAGACAGTTGCTAGACCAATCCCACCGTTTAAAAGCGCATCCCATAAATAGAGCCAGCCTCCTTTTACCCGATTGGCCTTATAAAGCCAAAATGTGATCCCATAGACAATGGCACTCCCCAACTGATATGCCCCTAAACAAATCACAACTAAGTTTACGGGCAGACTACTCAGTCGATTCAACCAGATCAACGCAAGTGAAAGAAAAATAAACCAAATAGAGTGGCTATAGGAAATAGACTTGCTACGTAACAAAAAGCGAAGAAGAAAGCTTCCTAGTCCATCAACTAAAAAGTAAATGGCTAATAGATCCAAGGAAAATTTTGTGAAACCAACACCGTTTCGAAAAATGAGGATCCCAAAAATGACGGCAAGAACCCCAAACAATAAAGTCCGTCTTCTTGCAACTTCTTCAACAGATAATTTTCTCACCATGACACCCTCCTTCAGAGATCAAAGGTCTTTAGACAAATACTATTTTATCAAGTATAACAGCAGAAATCATCTACTAGAATTTTTCTCATTAGTCAATCACAATCATAGATTTAATAGACTTGCGTTCATCCATATCTTTATAGGCTTGATTAATATCTTCCAATTTATAACTTGTCGTAAAAACTCGGCCTGGATTGATATCTCCATCCAATACAGCCTTGAGCAAGAGTTGTTTGTTGTAGGTAGTAACAGAGGCTGGTCCGCCACCAATCGTTGTATTTTGTCCAAAGGTTGATCCAATGGCACGATTTTCATAATGTGGAACACCAACAAATCCCATACGCCCCCCATTGTGAAGGACTCCAAGAGCTTGGTCCACCGCTGCTTCAGTACCGACACATTCGAGAGCTGCATCCGCTCCTCCCCCTAGAATTTCACGGACTTTGGCAATGCCTTCCTCACCACGTTCAGCAACAACTGCTGTCGCACCTGACTCCAAAGCCATTTGTTGGCGGTCTTCGTGACGACTCATAAGGATGATTTGTGAGGCACCACGCATCTTAGCTGCGATGACAGCACATTGACCGACAGCACCATCTCCAATAACGACCACCTTGTCACCCTTTTGCACATTAGCAACACGTGCCGCATGGTAACCCGTCGGCATGACATCAGCTAGTGTCAAAAGTGACTTGAGCATGCCTTCACTATAATCTGAAGGTTGCCCAGGAATTTTGACAAGGGCCCAATTGGCAAAGTGGAATCGAATATACTCAGCCTGAACGCCACCAGACCAGTTATTACCTGGGTGGTTGTCACATGACCCATCAAAGCCCACACGACAGGCATCACACTGTCCACAACCGTGTGTGAAAGGGGCAATGACAAAGTCACCAGCTTTCACCGTAGTAACGTCATCACCAACTTCTTCGACAATTCCGATAGCCTCATGACCGCTATTTCTGTGTCCTTCTTCCATTTCCGGATTGCGGTAACTCCAAAGGTCCGATCCACAAACGCAAGTACGGACAATACGGATAATGGCATCATCCTGAGCCTCAATTTGTGGGCGGTCAATTTCTGCCAGACCAACCTGACCAGCTTTAGTGTAAACTGCAGATTTCATATGTTTACCTCTTTTTCTTTAGTTACTGTTAGTATACACTTTTAATTAAGCTCTGGCTCAAATCAAGCATTCCAAATTATTTTCAAACAAGAGCAATTAATCATATTTTTTCCCATACTTCTTTTCTAGCATTTTCTTGACAAGATAAGGCATTTTTACATTTTCTCGGCCTTTCTTGGCAATTAACTTCTTCACAAAATCTGGCATTTGGATATCATTCTCTTCTTCCAAAATCTGACTTGTACTTGATGGAGCTTCCAACTCATCAAAGGTCTCCAGCTGAGGTTGATAGTCACTATAGTCACCGTCTATATGAGACTGAATTGTCGAAAGAAGTGCCTTGATTAAACGAGGATCGCTATTTGGCATAGGAGGTCTGTGATAGGCTACACCTAGCTCTTGGCAAAGCTCTTTACATTCCACATCATTGTCAAAAAGAACCTCAATATGCTCACTAATAAAAGCAATAGGAACAAAAATATAGTGGTCAGGGTGGTCACTCTCATCTCGCAGATATTCTAAAACATCAGGCTTAATCCAAGGAATACCTATATCACTCTCACTCTGCCAAGTATTGGTGTACTGCTCTTCCCTAAGTCCTAAATTCTCCGCAATCAATCGGCTATTGTCATAAATCTGGTCGATATAGGGGTCACCAAAATCTAGTGCCAAAACTGGGACACTGTGGGCTGAAAAAATCACCTTATAGCTATCGTCTCCAATCTGATCTAAAATCTTTCGGATTTCATCAGCCCAATAGTGAAGTAGAGAAGGTTCGCGGTACCAGTCCTTGATAATTTGGAACTTAATTTGATCACTTTCTAAAAATTTTTCATAGCCCATGACTGAATAGTATGAATAATGGGGCTCTAGAATCAAACACAAACACTCTTCAATTCCGTCATTCTCCATCTCTTTAATCGCATCAATGATGAAAGGTCGGGAAAATTTATTTGCAAAGTTAACCGACACTTGTTCTCCAAGAGCGGAAGCAACCAAGTCAACTTCTTTTTTTGTTATCCTTTGGAGCGGCGTTCCACCGATTCGTAGGTAATGGTCATATAAGGTCTGAATTTCATGTGGTTCGGGACGAACTCCACGTCGTATATTTGTGAAAAATTCTGCTACTCCTTCATAGGTAATCTCTTCTGGGGACCCAAAAGTCATCATCAATACAGCTCTTTTACTCATAATTACTCCTTGTTCCACGTTAGTTCTATTTTATCATGAAAAGGCTTACTTTAGTTAACTTAGTATCAAAAAAACTCCTAGAGACAAACTCTAAGAGTTTAAATAACGTTTCTTAATGATGATGACCATTTCCTTGATTTTGACCCACTTCCAACTCCTCAATATTACGTTTATGGGCTCGGTGGGTGGCTAGGTCTTCATCAACCTCAATGGTAACGTTTTGAAAACCACAATCTTTGAGCAAGGTACGAATCGCTTCTTTACAATTCTCCATGTGGTTGACATGCTCTAGACAAACATGGACGATGGCGTTTTTTTCCAGGCCATCCATGGTCCAAAGATTAAGCTGATTGATACTAGCCACATAGTCCAACTGCTCCAAATCACTCTTAACCTGCTGGATATCCACTCCTTCTGGCACGGCATCTAGGAAAATCCTGAGCGTACTCCAAAAACGTGGAATGGCTTTTGACAGAATAAAGAAGGAAATAGCAAGAGATAAGAGCGGATCCAGAATATACCAGTCGGTAAATCGGAGGACAATAGCCATTAGAATGACAGCCACCCAACCCAGAGTATCTTCCAGAAAATGCAGGCTAAGAATAGATTCATTCTTGGTTTGCCCTTTGCGAATGACAAGACTTGCCAATACATTAATGCTGACTGCAATGATTCCAAGCCAGAGAATGCCCTCATCGTTGACAGGTTGTGGATGAAAGAGTTTCGTTATATTTTCCAAAATAACTAAAACGGACCCTGTCATGAGAATCACTGCCGTTACCATGGCCCCCAAAAGGCTAAAGCGCTTGTAGCCCAAGGTATAGTGGCTATCTTCTTCACGATTTGAAATGCTCTCCAAAAAGGCAGAAATCCCAATAGCAATCGCATCTCCCAAATCATGGACGGAATCAGCCAGGACTGCGCTGGATCCAAAAATCCCTCCTGCAATAAACTCAACAATGGCATAGCCTAAATTCAAGAAAAAAGCCAGCCAGACCGCATGTTTTGTCTTCATAATCCTAAATCCTCTGATATAATAGATTTATGAACATCTTGTTCATTATCTATTATCCACTACTATCAACAGAAAGGATAGGGGCAAACCGTTTAGGGTGTACGTTACTGAACAGTTTGTTCAAAGTGTCCATATGACCGCTCAGGATCGTCGTATTACTAAGACTCGAAAAGCCATCTATAATGCTTTTTTACAATTACTCAACCAAAAAGACTACGAGGCCATCACCGTTCAGGAAATCATTGACCTTGCTGATGTGGGGCGCTCAACCTTTTACAGCCATTACGAGAGTAAGGAGTTACTACTGGATGAACTCTGCCAAAAGCTCTTTCATCATCTCTTTGAGCATGCTGAACACCTCTCTCCACAAGACTACCTGGCCCATATCTTTCAGCATTTCAAGAAAAATCAAGACCATGTAACCAGTCTCTTGCTCTCTAAAAACGATTATTTTATCCGGCAGCTACAAAAAGAACTTGAACACGATGTCTACCCAATGGTAGCCGACGAACTAATCCATGCTCATCCAACCATCCCTCACTCTTACCTCAAGCACCTGGTCGTCAGTCACTTCATTGAAACTCTCAGTTGGTGGTTAAAAAAAGGTAAATCTTACACAGAACAAGAAGTCGTTCAGTTTTATTTGGAGATTCTGAAAGTAGGGTCGAACTAGAAAGGGGTGTTTTCAATGTCCAGCGTGCAATTTTACTTTCTCTTTCCAGCGCTCTTTATGCTTCATGAACTGGAAGAAATCGTTTGGATGCCATCCTTTATCAAAAAAATATCAATCCAGTATCCAAACAATCGAATCCTATCTTATTACACTCCTTTTGCTTTCAATGCCATTGTCTTGGAGCAATTTCTGATCCTAATGACGTCGCTATATCTTAGTTCCCAGTTTAACAACTATAGCATTTACGCAAGCATCATAATCGCTTATATCTACCATGTCTTAGGACATTTGATTCAGACAGTTGTTATTCGAAAATATGTGCCTGGGTTGTTAACGGGCATTTTAACAAGTTTGTTTGCTCTTTGCAATCTCAAAAATGAATTTCCAATTAAACTTTATAGTTACTCTCTTTTTACCTTATTGGTTATTATTTTAAATCTTGTAGTATCATTTATGATTCTTCATAAAATCAGTCATAAAAAATAGTACTCAGGCAATCATATCTTAGAAAGGAAACCCTATGTTCTTCCACATTCTTCTCGGCTTTTTTACAGCCTTCTTTGCCCTTGCTTTTGCTCTTCTTCACTTATTGGCTTCACTTTCTGAAGTTAAAAAAGGGAATCACACTCTAGGAAATACATTTCTCCTCATCGGAAGTAGCCTTGCGACCTTATCTCTCATCCTCTACTTCTTTTTACCGATTGTCGCTCTAGTCCTTTGGCTGATCGGCTGTGATTTGATTTGCTACGGGGCCTATTGGAATGGGAAACACAAAGGAAACTTCCACCCAGTCCACCACCTGATTCGGGTGGGCATCGCTCTGGTCCTTACCATCTTGTTAGCCTTGTTATAAGAAAAGCTCAAGTTTTCAGAAAAAACTTGAGCTCTTTTATTATTCTATACATCATCCAAAATGCTATACCTTTTACAGTTTATATCCTTTTTAACTCCCCTATTTTCTATTTTTTAAAAGTGAGGACTGTTTTTTCTTGCTAGGAACGAATCAAAACTGCATTTTTCAAAAAAGCGATTACCTTTCGAATGTGACTAGCATTGGTGCCAAGGCTAGTTGCTAGTGCTTTAGAACGCAATGACTCCTTGCTCTTACTAATCATCATTAGGATATGTAAAGCAAGACTTCCTTACTTCACTTTTTTTAAATGATCAGGCCATGTGACTTGTTGTCAAACTCTAAAATGGGAATCGTGTGTTGCTAAATCATAAATCACCTCTTGTAAATTTGTACTATTGTACCAAAAGCTGACGAAGTATCAAGGCGTTGTCTTTAGCAATCCAGAAAACTTCTCTTCCATGCATATAAGAAATCGTTGCACTGCTGGAGAAATTGGCCTCTACCTTCCATTTCTTTTTCATAATACTATTTTTACTTTTTTATTCATTATACAAGTAAGACTGAAGAAAATGCAATTAAAATCCTTAAAAAGTCTTTGTAAACTGCAATAAAAGGCTCTATAATTTCTGTAGTGGGTAAAACCACCATAGGAATTATGGAGCCTATTTTGTTGTAGAAAAAAAGTCCCATAAGACCTATAATGAAAAGTGACCAAACCATCATTAGAAAGAATCTTATGGAACAATTAAATTTTATCACAAACTTACTCGTAATTAAAGACAAGAACATCAAGATTTTTGATTATTTTGATGCTGGAACACATAAAGAAGTCATCGATAAGCTAGATGATTATCCTGCACCTATGTGCCCTCGCTGCTTAGGACAAATGGCTAAATATGACTTCCAAAAAGAATCTAAAATCCCCTACCTAGAGTGTGCAGGCTATAAGATACTCATTCGATTAAGAAAACGTCGTTTCCGTTGTAAAGTCTGCGGGAAAATGGCTGTCTCAGAGACTTCCTTAGTCAAAAAGAATCACCAAATCGCGACCATCGTCAACCAGAAAATCACTCAAAGATTAATCGAGAAAGTCCCTATGACGGCTATCGCAGACAGTCTATCTGTCTCTACTTCGACAGTCATTCGTAACTGGAAACTCATTCAACAGGATAGTAGTAAACTCAGCGATAGACGTTTTTATCGCCCGACTTTTCGCTCACACTTGACCAATAAAGAGATTTTAGAAAAGCTGCTTTCATACTCTCAAGAACTTAGAAAGCACTATGACCTCTTACAGGCAGATACCTATATCATGGCGGTGATTAATAACTAACATTTGGATACTCTAACAGAGCTGAGTGAGTTGGAGAGGAAGGGCTGCTTTCTTCCCCAATGATTAATGAATCAATATAAGTATTTTTAAGAGGGATTTAAGGAAAAATTTAACTTTTACTTAAGCCTTTTTTATTTTAGGATATTATACTAGAGCCATCAAATAAAGAAAAACTCTAAGGAGAATCCTATGAAATTCAATCAAAATCAAAGATATACTCGTTGGTCTATTCGCCGTCTCAGTGTCGGTGTTGCCTCAGTTGTTGTGGCTAGTGGTTTCTTTGTCCTAGTTGGGCAACCAAGTTATGCAAGTGCCGATGTCGTCAATCCGACCCCTGCTCAAGTCGTACCAGACGCTGCTTCGGTGAGTGAAAAGAGCGACTTACCAGCTGAACTTCTCAAAGAAGCAGTCGATACAGCTCTTCCTTCAGAACAGGTAAACTCAGCACCTAAAGCAAGCTTGGATACTACAAGCTCTCCAGAAAAATCGGATGTGACTGCTGAAGACCAAGTAGTAGCACCAAAAGAAGAAGTGCAAGCAAAATCAGAATCTAAGAAAGAAACAGAAGATGTGGTTGAACCTGCGACAAATCCTGCGCCTGCCGTCTCTGGACAAGACCGTGATGCAAGTGAAGCTCAACCAGCAACCACCCCAGCTGAAGTACAAAAAGGTGTAGCCGACAACACTAAAGATACGGTTGATGTTCCAGCTACATACTTGGACAAGGCCAATTTCCCTGGTCCATTCACAGCCGGTGTTAACCAAGTCATTCCATATGAATTCTTCGCTGGTGACGGTATGTTAACTCGCCTTATCTTGAAAGCATCAGACAAGGCTCCATGGTCAGACAACGGTTCGGCTAAAAATCCTGTCCTTCCACCAGTAGAGAAATTGGGCAAAGGCCTCTACTTCTATGAAGTAGACTTGGCAGATACCCAAGGAAAATCAGATAAAGAGCTTCTTGACCTCTTGAAACAAAATGGTACTCAAAGTTATAAAGCTACTATTAAAGTGTACGGAGCTAAAGATGGCAAACCTGACTTAACAAATCTTGTAGCGACTAAAGATTTGACTGTTAATTTGAACGCTTCAACCACTCCAACTCAGATTAAAGAGTCTATTGTTAACAATGTCAAAGACATGATTGATGTTCCGGCTAGCTACCTTGATAAGGCTAAGGTTCCTGGACCTTTCTTGGCCGGAGTCAACCAAGTTATACCATACGAAGCTTTTGGTGGAGATGGGATGTTGACTCGCCTTATCTTGAAATCATCTGACAAGGCCCCTTGGTCAGACAATGGAATGGATAAAAATCCTGCTTTATTGCCACTTGAAGGCTTGGCTAAAGGCCAATATTTCTACGAAGTGGATTTGAATGGCAATACGGTTGGCAAAGATGGTCAGGCCTTGCTGGAGCAAGTTCGAGCTAACGGAACCCATACGTATCTAGCTACTGTTAAAGTCTATGGCGCTAAAGACGGCAAACCTGATTTGACCAATCTGATTGCTACTCGTCAAGTAACGATTCAGCTTCGTGGAAAAGAAATGGCGACAATACCATCTCAACAAGGTCAGATGAATACGAAGCCTTCTGAAACAGGCTCTACAGGTACGACTGAGGGTATGATGGGTACAAATCATTATATGTCAGATATGAAAGTAGATCAACCAGCTTCTAGCCCAATGGCTAATATGATGAAAAAAGATGATAAAGCGATGCTACCAAATACTGGGGAAGCTAAAACAGCTACAGCTGGCCTTGGTATCTTTGGTCTAACCTTGGCAGGGCTTGTTGGACTTTTGGGTTTGACAACCAAACGAGAAGATTAAGATTCAAATCACTTAAACATTAGAGAAAACAGTGTTATACTAAAGCAAGTGTAACACTGTTTTTATCGAAGGAGTGTCAAATGAAAAAGACAATTTTGCTGGTTGATGATGAGATAAATATTCTAGATATTCAAAACCGCTATCTTATACAGGCTGGTTATGACGTTTTAGTCGCCCATGATGGTAAAGAGGGATTAGAGCTTTTTAGAAAAAAATCTATCGACCTTATTATCACAGATATCATGATGCCCAATATGGACGGTTATGATTTTATCAGTGAAGTTCAGTATATCGCCCCGAATCAACCCTTCCTCTTCACAACTGCTAAGACAAGCGAACAGGATAAGATTTATGGATTAAGTTTGGGGGCAGATGATTTTATAGTCAAACCCTTTAGCCCACGCGAATTAGTTTTAAGAGTGAATAATATCTTGCGTCGCCTTAGCCGTGGGGGAGAGACAGAACAGATCGAGTTTGGTGACTTGGTAATCAACCATGTGACTCATGAGGTCCGCCTTGGGGAGCAACCTTTGGAATTGACAGTAAAATCCTTTGAACTTCTATGGGTATTGGCCAGCAATCCTGAGAGAGTCTTTTCAAAGACGGAACTTTACGAGAAGGTATGGCAAGAGGACTATGTGGATGATACCAATACACTCAATGTTCATATTCATGCTTTGAGGCAAAAATTGACCAAGTATACGAATTCAAATGCTCCTGCTATCAAAACTGTCTGGGGTTTGGGCTATAAGATGGAAAAGCCAAGAGGTAGAAAATGAAATTAAAAAACTATATTTTAGTGGGTTATCTAGTGTCTACTATACTGACTATTTTGGTCGTTTTCTGGGCAGTCCAACGAATGTTGATTGATAAAAGTGAAGTTTACTTTCTAGTTGGAATGACCTTGATTGCTAGTTTCATTGGCGCTGCAGTGAGCATCTTTCTTTTGTCGCCTGTTTTCTCTTCTCTGAAACATTTGAAAAAACAAGCTCAGAATATAGCAAGCAAGGATTTCAGCACAGAAATTGAAACCAAAGGCCCATTAGAATTTCAAGAGCTGGACCAGGCTTTTAATGACATGTCCCACAAATTGCAGGCTACCTTTCAATCACTTGATGAGAGCGAGCAAGAAAAGAGAATGATGATTGCGCAGCTCTCTCACGATATTAAAACTCCCATTACCTCCATTCAGGTTACTGTGGAGGGAATTCTAGATGGAGTGATTAAGGAAGAGGAGCGGCTCCACTACTTATCCACGATTGGTCGGCAAACTGAGCGTCTAAACAAGCTAGTGGAGGAATTGGATGTTTTGACTCTTAATACACAACCTCAAGATACTGCTGATGAAGAAGTCGAAGAGATCTTTTTAGATCAGCTGTTGATTGAGTCAATGAGTGAATTTCAACTCCAGATTGAACAAGAAGAGCGAGATGTTTACATTCAAGTGTCACCTGAGTCGGCGAAAATCAAGAGCCATTCTGACAAACTTTCTCGCATTCTGGTCAATTTGTTAAACAATGCCTTTAAATATTCAGAACCAGGAACCAGAATCGAGGTTCTTGCCCAATTAACAGAACAAGAGCTGACAATCAGTGTGAAAGACGAGGGTCAGGGGATTCTTCCTGAAGATTTGGAAAAGATCTATAAACGCCTTTATCGTGTCGAAACTTCGCGCAATATGAAAACAGGTGGTCATGGCTTAGGCCTTGCAATTGCACGAGAACTAGCCCATCAGCTTGGTGGCGAAATCACAGCAGAAAGTCAGTATGGCTTAGGAAGCAAGTTTACATTCAGCCTTAGTTTGAAATAAAACCGTAAAATCCCTTTACAAATCTAGCTTTTCATGGTTCAACAGCCTTTGTGCGAAATGACAGCAGGACAAAATGAAGCTCGTCAATAGGTGCAGTTTATCACTATGGATATGTCTGGGGCTTATATTCCACTTGCCAAAAGGTTTTTTCCAAACGCTAAAATCGTTCTTGATTGTTTCCACATTATTCAGCACCTTAGTCGAGCCTTGAAAAATCACTGGAGACTCTTTCAAAAGGACAGCCGTAAGTTATCTCTCAATTCTTTTTACTCACAAACCTTCCGACAAACTTTAGTACCACATGAAATCATTGAGAAGACACTAGGCCTTTCAGAAGAGCTTACCGACTACTATACTCTTTATCAGCTTTTGCTTTTTCACTTTCAGGAGAAAAGAGTAGATGAGTTTTTTGAGCTCATTCAAGAAAACTTAAATTTCGTCAATCATTATTTTCAAACTGTCTTTAGGACTTTTCTTAGACACAAACAATACATCAAAAACTCACTAGAAACAGACTATTCAAACGCAAAACTCGAAGCGACTAA
>NZ_AZYW01000049.1:0-894 GCF_000517725.1 Streptococcus sp. SR4
TGAGTTACCGTTTAGAGCCGTATCTGAGAGAAAAATCGGGTTGACCGTTTCTACAAGAGCATCTTCTGGGAAGACTGTTGTAGAAGCAGGGGTAATAACGTGGAAGGCCCCATGTTTTTCACTATTAAGAATGTGGCGTTGGTATTTGCCTTCTTTGCCGAAGATAAAGCGAGGCGCATTCCCTAATTTTTCGTAGTAAGCAGGGCCGATAAAGTCAGGTTTCATAACAAGTGTTTCTGGAATCATAGAGTTTTCCTTTCTAAATTTAAGCAAAATAAAAAGAGTTAAGCTAATTGCTTCACTCTTGAGTAATAGTGGGTAAACAATTTACGTTTAAACTGTCGACTATAGAATTGAATATCACCGCTAGGATAGCTGTTTCTACGAGCTTCTTGGACTAAGTGATTTAGGTCAAGAAGAGCTTGTGTATAGAGTTTAGCTTGTAGTTTAGTCGAGTAGCTATACATACCATAGGTGAACTCATAGTTATCATAGAGGCGTTTACATTGTAATGCGAAAAAAGTTAGTCATAATTTCTCCTTTATTGTAAGCGTAAAAAAGCTACTAAGATAAAAGAAAGACTTAGTAGCTTGAGAATAAGTCCATCTAGAAAAGATAGACAGCAGTAAAGAAAAGTTGTTTGTTTGGAAAGATTCCTCTTTCCACGGTGGCAACGTTTAGCAAGGTGCATTGCGTCAATTACCATCGCTTGCCCGGCCAATCTCTTTAGGTAGTCATTGTCATACCCTAGGGATTCTCTTACGCAGTTTTGCGCAACCAGTTCACTTTACTATTCGGCAAAAGTGCTAAACGTCCGAAATGCGTGGAAGCCCACAAAATATTTGTTTTAATCTTCACTTCAACCATCAACGGACTTGACTTTTCTTATTCAAA
>NZ_AZYW01000050.1:0-1518 GCF_000517725.1 Streptococcus sp. SR4
AAAAAGATAGCGAGGATAACTACGATAAGGGCTAATACTAAACCAATAAGTTTACTTGTATTTTTCATGAGTGATGTCCTTTACTGATAATTTACTCGGCTATTATAATACAAAAACAGCTAAATTTTTCATTGAAGTCATAAACAGTCGTTTTTTCGTCATAATCAGAAAATAAGATTTTAAAACAAAAATACTATATACATCAAACTGCCATGTTTTTTGGAACAAGCATCTTAGCAACAATCTCTTTTTGTTTAGCTTTTGAAACCAAGCATGACTCTCCGTTTTCAAAATAAATAACACCTAATTCTTTGTCCAATCTCACAATGTTTTCGGGATTTACAACAAATGATTTATGGCATTTATATAGTCTGCAATCTTGTTTCACAATTTTTGACAATTGACCATAGAACTCAATTTGCTCTTCTGTTGTATGAAGAATCACCTTATGAACTGTTGGAGATGTTTCAAAATAGAGTATCTTATGAAAAGGAACTTGTATAGTTACATTCTTTGTATCTATAGTAAAAGCACACTCTATTTGGCTCAGACCATTTTTAGAAAGTGCTAATCCAATATCAGAAATAATCCTATCTTCATATTCAATATCAGGCAAATTCTTGTCAATAAAATCAAGTGCAGCTAAGCGATACTGAAAGGTTGATGGTAGGAGTTCGGGATGTGCTGTGATGAAAACAATACTAGCATAAGGATCTCGCTCACGTATCTGTTGAGCAACCAATATTCCCCCTTCCATATCACTATCAGTTGCAATATCTAGAAAAAACAGTAAGTGCGAACCCCTTTCCGTAATACACTCTAATAATTGATTGGGTTTATCGTATAAATCGACCTTCCCAATTCTTAAAATATATATTTGTTTAGACTTGTGGATAGCATCCTCAAGACGAGCTTGTTGAAAATAATCTTCTTCTAAAACAAAAATATCTAACATAATTGAACACCTCTAATTACAACATCCTTATTCTATAACTTAAGATGCTAGTTACTCATAGAACGAATCCTATACTTTCACCTTGATTTTATAACTTTCGCTAATTTACAGCAAATGTTTCTAAAGCATATTGAACAATATATTGATTCAACTCTTGAAACTAAAAAAACACCACCCTCAAAAGAGAGTGATGTTACAACTCTTAAGAAATATCCACATAGCGTCTTGCACCGCTATAAGTCATATAAGATAACCATGTGTGTCCATCAGCTGTAAGGACCTTGTCATAGCGAACGGACATGCCTTTATCATAGTAGGCTAACTCTGGGCTTGCCACACTTGGTTGAGCCTTGATAGAGCTAGGTTTGGTAAAGGTATAAGTACCAGTTGCAGCTAGGCTTGGACTTGCTGGTTGAGCAACTGCTGTTGCCTTACCATCAATAGCAATGTAACGGCGGTTGCCTCCATGGCTTACATAAGAGAGCCATGTGTGACCATCTGCAGTCACCAATCTGTCATAGTTAACGGACATACCAGCATCATAGTAGGCCAACTCTGGACTC
>NZ_AZYW01000051.1:0-826 GCF_000517725.1 Streptococcus sp. SR4
GCTCATTCCGTCGTCTTAGATGCCAAATGGCGCTTTGGGACTGTTCTATTTACAGCTTATATCAGACATTAAGTAGAAAGGAGAGCCAATGAAAAAACTAAAATGGTACCTATTATCTAGTCTTATTCCTCTCTTCTTTCCTGTTTTTATCATTATCATCATTATGGGAGCCGTCGGAGGAGGTAGCACTGGTGGCTCTTCTCAATCACCAAATGGTGCAACCTACACGGACCACTGGTCAAATGGAGATCCCTATACCCATAACTTACTCGTCCATCGCTACGGTATTAAGGCAGAGCAATTGGACGGCTTTTTAGATACTTTAGGAATATCCTACGACAAGAAGCGCATCAATGGGAAAAAACTCCTAGACTGGGAGGCTAAGTCTAATCTAGATGTTCGTGCCATTGTTGCGATTGCCTTAAATGAAAGCTCACTTGGAACAGCTGGAGTCGCTACAAATCCAGGCTCTAACATGTTTGGTTTTGGAGCATTTAACTCTAATCCAGAAAATGCCAATAATTTTAACGATGAAGTGGCAGTTGTGGAACTCACCAAACAGACCATCATTGGCAATAAAAATGAAACCTTCAAAGTTCAAGATGACAAAGCTCAAAAATTTGCGACTGGTTCCCTCAATACGTCAACAGACGGTGGTGTCTACTTCACCGATACTTCTGGCTCAGGAAAAAGACGAGCTGAAACTATGCAAAAACTCGATACTTATATCGATGAGCATGGAGGCACACCAAAGGCCCCTGAACAAACGACAGGAAAAACCAGAGACGGAGGTGGTGTCACAACAGGGGACGTACCACAAGGCTAC
>NZ_AZYW01000052.1:0-626 GCF_000517725.1 Streptococcus sp. SR4
GGCTCTTTTCTACCATTTGTCAAGTCTATCAAGGCTTTAAGTAAAAAAAGAGATAAGACAGTAACTATTCTGAGGTTACTGTCTTATTTTTAACCCTTTTTTATCCATAAATGGGCATGCTAAAAAAACACCTCATCTGGTATTTTTTGAAACAAGGTGTTACAATAATACGGCATAGACAGCCTTATCGATTTTGGGTCAAAGAGTAATCGTAAAGTTTGTTATGCGTAATGAGGTAATACATTGTTCGAATGAGACGATGTATAGAGGCAATCGTATGTGGCTTAGTTGAAGCTATTGTCGATTGTCTTTTTCGTTTCTCATAAAAGTCAGCGATATGGCAGGGATTAGTATGACTAGCTGAAGCGATGTTGTGAATGCACTTGAACAAGATTTTTCTGGCATAGGGATTACCTCGTTTAGTGATGTGTTCCTTGGCGAGAAAGTTCCCAGATTCGTAGTGTCTCAGGTCAATGCCAATAAAAGCGTTGATTTGATTGGAAGACTGAAAGCGACGAATATCTCCCAATTCGCCAATGATAGATGTCGCTGTGGTTTCTGCGATGCCAGGAATTGACCGTAAGATGTCATACTCTGGTAAAGGCTGAGCTAGAGCTACCATGTCG
>NZ_AZYW01000053.1:0-2062 GCF_000517725.1 Streptococcus sp. SR4
ATAAAGTGAGTAATAAAGTAAATGTCGCAATTTTAGCAGTCACAAGAGTTTAAAAACACAAAAAATCCAGGACTTAAGTCCTGGATTAGGAGATTATGAAAAAGAAAAGTTTTAGGATAGTTGTAGTATATAGAGCATAGCCTAAAGTTTTCTTAAAGTAAGGAATAGCTTAAACTTTAGTCGCGTTACCATTTTCATCAAAATGATAAGTTACACCTTTGATAGTACGTGTTTGGTTAGTGACGAGTTCACCAGAGTTTTCATCGTAGTAGTGACCATCTGGTGCAAAAGCGCCTTTAACTTGTCTACCATGATTTTTATCGAAGTAAAGTTGTTGTCCATTAATCTGAACGGCACCAGTAGCTGCTGAACCATCCGCATAGAAGTAGTACCAGTAATTACCCCATTGATAGAAACGATTTTTAATTGCTCTACCGTCATGACCGAAGTAGTAGATTTTACCATCGATGTAATTAATACTGTCTTGCCACATGTCACCCAGTTGGGTGTACTTATAGGCACCTCCTCGACGGAAGTAATATAAATCACCATTGATTTCATGAAGTCCAAGGACTTTGTTACCTTTCTCGTCAAGATAGTAAGTTAAGCCTCTGTTATCTTTAACAAACCCAGCTTTGGTTACTTTGCGACCATTATCTTTATCGTAATAGTACTCAGGCATATAGACGCCATCTTGACCAAATCCTCCTTTAGCTTGTACCCCTCGATAGTTGAAGAAGACATCTTGTCCATCGATATTTCGAGCTCCCTTGACTGGCTTACCGTCTTTACCTACATAGAACCAATTACCCATGTATTCAACATAACGATTGGTTACAAGATTTCCAGAATTAATATCGTAGAATGCGTATAAATCACCGTAGGAATCACCATAAGCACCTTTAACCTGTTGACCATTGTCGCGGAAAAATAACTTTTGACCGTTAATGATTTGAGCACCAGTGAGGTTGTCTCCATTTGCGTTCTTATAATACCAGTTTCCATTATCGTCGCTATAATAACCATTTGGGTTAGGAGCATCCATACCTACGCCGTTTTCATCAAATCGATAGGTCATACCATTAATTGTTAGAGTGGTGTTAGAGACGCGTGCTCCAGAATTAGGATCATAGTAGCGAAGAACACCATTGTCGAGAACAAGCTCTCCCTTAGCTTGACGACCATTAGCATATAGGTAAACGATTTGACCGTCTATATTGACTTCACCATCTTGAGGACGAATAGCATTTCCATCTGCACCATAATAGTACCAGCCATCATTTTCTTGGACATAGCGATTTTTAACGGCTTGACCAGTAACTGAGTCAAAATAGTAGCGACGGGTAATATTAGTAGGGGTACCAAAACCATAAGTACGTGGTGAATTTTGCCCTTCTTCTAGTAAAATGCTGATTCCTTTTTGTAGGACGCCGGTATCAACAGGAGAGGCAGCTTCACGTGCTTTAAAATAGTAGATATTACCATCAATTTCACGTATTCCTGTAAATTTAGAACCATCGTTCTTGATGTAAAAGGTTTGGCCTTTTTTATTCTGAACTAGACCTTCTTTTCGGACCCTTGCACCAGAGTTAGAGTCGTAATAGAAAGTTTGATCTGGATAGCTATAGTCCTCTCCGCTAAAGTCACCTTTGATTTGAACACCTTTATAATCGAAGTAGACTTCTTGACCATTGATAGTTTGTTCTCCAGTGAGTGGATAGCCATCTTTACCTAAATAGTACCAATTACCTTGGGATTCAAGGTATCGATTCGTCCATAGTTGCCCAGTATCAACATCGTAGTAACGAAATAGATTATTATTCCTATCGAGTAAAGGCCCCTTAACTTGTTGCCCATTACTGCGGAAATAAACATTTTGGCCATCGATAGTCTGTTCGCCTACGAGGTTTTTACCACTAGAATCTTTATAATACCAGTTGCCTTGGTCATCGCTATAGTATTGACCACCGGTGACATTTGTTTCACTATTGGTATCTGCGGTTGCTGTTGCAGTCTCATTGGCAGCCCGGTCTGTAGTTACAGCTTCGCGTGTTTGGCCTGA
>NZ_AZYW01000054.1:0-50700 GCF_000517725.1 Streptococcus sp. SR4
TGATCATTTCTCTTCACTTGTGATCATTTCTCTTCACTTGTGATCATTTCTCTTCACTTGTGATCATTTCTCTTCACTTGTGATCATTTCTCTTCAATTATAAACAAGACTCCTCCTGAATTCAAGATGTGATAAGAAAAAGCCAGAGACCATTATCTCTGACTTTATGTTTTAAATAGCGTCTTTATCTTTACCAAGGGCACGTTGAATAGCTTTGACTAATTCAACCAATACCACAATCAAGAAGGAACCTACAATAACCGCAAGCCATTGTGTCAGACTAAGGTGTGACACATGGAAAAGGTTATTAAATCCAGGAACTACGATAGTTGCCATCAAAAGAACGAAGGCTACTGGAATTGCCCAGTTGAAAGTCTTGTTTCTAAAGAGACCAACTTTAAAGACTGATTGATAAACTGATTTAACGTTAAAGGCATGGAGCAACTGGATTAATCCAAGTGTGGCAAAGGCCATTGTAAGGGCATCCGCATGAATTTCTGCTTGCGTATGGTGCTCTGGGAAGGCAAGGCCCCAACCATATACTGCAAGAACAAGGATAGTTTGGAAAACACCTTGATACATAATCGCTCCGAAGACACCACCATCAAAGAAGTTTGATTGGCGACCACGAGGTTTGTGAGTCATAATACCTGGTTCAGCTGGCTCAACCCCAAGTGCGATAGCTGGAAGTGTATCAGTGACTAGGTTAATCCAGAGAAGGTGTACTGGTTGAAGCACATCCCAACCAAACAGTGTGGCAAAGAAGATAATGAAGACTTCTGCCATATTGGCTGACAAGAGGTATTGGATTGATTTTTGAATATTTGAGAAGACCTTACGTCCTTCTTCTACGGCAACGATAATTGTCGCAAAGTTATCATCGGCAAGAACCATATCTGAAGCTCCCTTAGAAACCTCTGTACCTGTGATTCCCATACCAATACCGATATCAGCTGTCTTAAGTGAAGGCGCATCATTAACCCCATCACCTGTCATGGCAACAACCTTGCCATCATTTTGCCAAGCCTTAACGATACGAACCTTGTGTTCAGGAGATACACGCGCATAGACAGAGTACTGTTTGAAGACTTTTTGGAATTCTTCATCAGAAAGCTCATTAAGCTCAGCTCCAGTAAAGACATGATCTTCCGTATCATTTGGATCGATGATACCAAGACGCTTAGCGATTGCTTCTGCTGTATCTTGGTGGTCACCTGTAATCATGATTGGACGGATCCCCGCTTCTTTAGCGACACGGACAGCTTCTGCTGCTTCTGGACGTTCTGGGTCAATCATACCTACCAAACCTGAGAAAATCAAATCAGACTCAACAACTGTAGATTCCAAGGTAGGAATGTCATTCGTTGTCTTATAAGCCATCATCAAGACACGAAGGGCTTGTTTTGCCAAGTCCTTATTAGTCGCAAGGATAGCTTGTTTATCTTCATCCGTGATAGGACGGACCTCACCATTGATTTCAATTCGAGTCACACGTTTGAGCAATTGGTCAGGCGCACCTTTAACAGCTACAAAGTATGTGCCATCCGCTTCTTTATGGATAGTAGACATGAGCTTACGGTCGGAGTCAAATGGCAATTCTGCCACACGAGGCTCTGATTTCAAGACGTCACGCACATCAAAATTGTGGTCCAAACCAAATTGAACAAGAGCTGTTTCCGTTGGGTCCCCGATTAGTTTACCGTCTGGATCTACCTTAGTATCATTGGCAAAGTTCATAATACGAAGGGTCGTATTATCAGCACCAAGTTCCGTAGAAGCATTTTGCAATTGACCGTTAGTATAGACCTTTTCAACAGTCATTTGGTTCATGGTTAAGGTACCAGTCTTATCAGATGCGATAATTTCAGTTGAACCGAGGGTTTCAACTGCTGGCAATTTACGAACAATCGAATTGCGTTTAGCAAGGGTCGTTGTCCCAAGTGACAGGAGAATGGTTACAATGGCAGGCAAACCTTCAGGAATGGCTGCAACGGCTAGAGCAACGGCAACCATCAAGCCTTCAAGAGGTTGTTCGCCACGAATGAAGACACTAACCAAGAATGTCACCAAAGCAATAGCGACAATCAGATAGGTCAAGGTCTTAGACAGTTGCTCCAAGCTTTGTTTCAATGGCGTTTGTGATTCGTCCGCATTAGCCAGCATATCAGCAATCTTACCGACCTCTGTATACATACCGGTATTGGTTACAACTCCTGTACCACGACCATAAGTAACGTTAGAATTTTGATAACCCATATTTACACGGTCACCGATACCTGCTTCTGCTTCAACTGTCTCAGTAACGTCCTTTTCAACTGGTACAGATTCACCGGTAAGGGCTGCTTCTTCAATCTTAAGTGAGGCAGCTTCGAGCAAACGCATATCCGCAGGAACAACATCACCAGCTTCAAGCAAGACGATATCTCCAGGAACCAATTCGCGTGAATCAATTTCAACGACATGGCCATCACGGCGCACACGAGCCATAGGACTAGACATGTTTTTGAGGGCTTCAATAGCCGCTTCTGCTTGTCCTTCTTGATACACACCGAAGGCGGCATTCAAAACAACAACGGCTAAAATAATACAGGCATCCGTCAAACCATGCATACCTTCTGTAATAACAGAAAGGGCGGCGGCGACAAGCAAGATGATAATCATCAAATCTTTAAACTGATCGATGAATTTTGACAAGAGGCTGCGTTTTTCACCTTCATCCAACTCGTTATAGCCATAGGCATCTAAACGTTCCTTGGCTTGTGCAGTAGACAAACCATCAACAGAAGTGTCCAAGTTTTTTAGGACTTCTTCCTCTCCTTGTGTGTAAAACAAGGTTTTACTTTGTTCTTTAGACAAAATAATCTCCTCCTTCTATATAGGGAAAAATGGCTAACAAGACTCTTTTCATATAAAAAATCATACAAAAAGAGACTTGTTTAATAAAAAAAAAGTCTCGCTGTTTAAGAATATGCCGGAAATGTAAAATTTCGTAATGACGACATAATCGCAACTGTTAATCAAATCTCATGATTACAGTCACCTGCTACTCCCTTATTTGTACTAAACATTTTATCATAAATTATTCTTTATTCAAGCAAAATGATTCTATTTTTTCAAAAATTAAAACCAAGAAACTTCTAATTCATAATCAGCAAAAACGTCTTCTGTTTCTGGATGTTTTAACTGATAATGAATATCAACTGTCTGTCCATTTGGGTCATGGGCAAATAAACTAGTGTCTGTCAGAAAATGCTGGGTACCTAGCGGTGTCGGAATGTGGACCAAGGCAGGTACTTTAGCTGAAAAACGCATGATGGATTTAGGATTAGAAAAGCGTGTCATCACTAGCTCATCCTGATTCAACTTAATAACCACTTTTTCTTTCTCCGAATTATTGTGAACAAGATAGGTATAATCCCCTTTTTCCATAACTTCACAAGCGTGGATTTCTTCGATAATTTCCGTTTGATCTCCTACTTTAATTTTGTTTTTGATTTTAATTTCCATTTATACTCCATTCTGTTCTAAAACTACTTTTTACTTAAGACGATAGCAACTCTAACCTCAAAGAGAGTTTCAACATTGCGTTTACCCTTTCTGCTTCAAGTAAACCACCTGGGTTTGTTTGACAAAGCCAATCTTTTCATACAAGCGTTTGGCACCTACATTGCTATCTTCCACTGCAATTTGGAAGGACTTGTCATTTTGCGCAATAAGTTGGTTGACGACTGATTTTGCCAGATAGCTTCCATAGCCTTGGCCACGATAGGCTTCTGCTACGGCAAGTCCATAAAGGTAGTTGCTATTCCCAGATAAATCAACCGTACAAACTCCAATCACTTGACCTTCTTTGAGTAGGATGTAAAGCAGGCTATCGGAATCCTCCAAGGCTTCCGCAATGTATTGGCAACTCACCTCAAGTGTTTCCACTTCATCTGAAAAGGCTTGGTGGTGGAGTTGGGAAATTTCATCTAGGTAAGAAGGTTCAGCTAAGAGCACCTTGACATCTGAACGGGAATCCAGAGCATATGGTGTTCTATCTCGCCCTAGCCAGGTTTCCGTCTCTTCATCCTCAACCAAACCCCAATGACTAGCCAAATCAGGATGACCATCTAGAAAAACACGCTCCGTCTGAAAGGTCACTGAGCGAATAGGATAAGATGCCATTTCTTTTTCAAAGCTTCTATACATCGCACGCGCAATACCCTGACGACGATGACTAGGGTCCACTAGGATGCTCACTTCAACGTCTTCATCATCCGCATAGACCGTTAATAAGCCAAGCAACTCTCCCTCTTGGAAATAGAGGAAAAAGGCCGGCATATTGGGATTAAAATTAAGCATATTGGAGAGATAGGGTTCTCGAAAGGTTTGGTCATGGGCTTGGCAGATTGCAATCAATGCTTTTGCTGCCTTCCGTGCTTGCTCCGTCAATTGGTTGGTTACTCGAATCACTTTATCTCTCCTTTATTTGTCTGACCTTATTTTACCAATTAAAAAGCATTTGGGCAATTCTTACCTAATCCACTTCTTCAAAGAGATAATAACACTTTTCTCAGGAAGAACTATGACAAAGCGCCTAAATTTTAGTAAAATAGAAGGGAAACTAACTAAACGAAACAGGTAATTATTATGTCTATTAAACTTATTGCTGTTGATATTGATGGAACGCTTTTAAATAGCCAACGTCAAGTTACACCGGAAGTCTTTCAAGCGATTCAAGATGCTAAAGCTGCTGGTGTAAAGGTTGTTATTGCGACTGGTCGCCCTATTCCAGGAGTGCTTCCACTTCTTGAAGAGCTTAACCTCAACCAAGACGGAGACTATGTTATCACTTTTAATGGTGGTCTTGTCCAAGAAACTTCTACTGGTAATGAATTGATTCGTGAGACACTTTCATACGAAGACTACCTTGACATTGAGGTTTTGGCTAACAAACTTGGTGTTCATTCTCACGCCATTACTAAAGATGGTATCTACACAAGTAATCGCAACATTGGACGCTATACAGTTCATGAGTCTACACTTGTCCATATGCCGATTTATTATCGTACACCTGAGGAGGTAGCTGACAAGGAATTTGTTAAGGCCATGTATATCGATGAGCCTGAAATTCTTGATGCAGCCATTGCCAAACTTCCACAGGAATTTTATGACCGCTTTACCATTGTAAAATCAACACCATTTTATCTAGAAATTCTCAAGAAAACAGCCAACAAAGGGATTGCTGTAACCCATCTTGCTGAGAAACTCGGTCTTTCTAAAGAAGAAACAATGGCTATCGGTGATGAAGAAAATGACCGTGCTATGCTTGAAGTCGTTGGCTCTCCTGTTGTTATGGAAAATGGTAATCCAGAAATGAAGAAAATTGCGAAACACATCACAAAATCAAATGATGAATCTGGTGTCGCTTACGCTATTAGAAAGTGGGTTCTAGAATAATATGTATACCTATAAAACTGGACTCAGTACTTCTGAGCATGACCGCTTTGTTATAGATAGTCCTCAAACGAATTTATTACAGAGTAGTTCATGGGCTAAAATCAAGGATAGTTGGGGAAATGACCGCCTAGGTTTCTATCAAGATGGTAATCTCGTTGCTGTCGCTAGTGTCCTTATTCAGCCACTCCCTCTTGGCTTTTCTATGATTTATATCCCTCGTGGACCTATTATGGACTATCAAGATAAAGAGTTGCTCGCCTTTGTTATGGCTTCGCTTAAAAAATATGCCAAAACAAAGCGTGCCCTCTTTGTGAAATTTGACCCAAGTCTCTTTGTGACAAAAAACTTGATCTCACAAGAAGCTGAAATCCGTGAAGAGACTATGGCAATTGCCAAGTCCATCCAAGCTCTTGGCGTTGAATGGACAGGCCTCACTGAAGATATGGCTGAGAATATCCAACCTCGCTTCCAGGCTAATATCCATAAGGAAGATTTCACTGAGGAACAACTCTCTAAGAGTACCAAGCAGGCTGTTCGTACTGCTCGAAACAAGGGGATTTCAGTCCAATTTGGTGGCACTGAGCTTCTTGAACAATTCGCATCTTTGATGAAGAAGACAGAGGCCCGTAAGAACATCCACCTTCGTGGCATTGATTATTATGAAAAGTTGTTGACTACCTACCCAGAATCTTCTTACATTACACTCTCAACTCTTGATCTACCAGCTCGTCTCAAAGACCTCAATAAGCAACTCGAAAAGAACATTGCTGATGCAGCTAAGTTCACTGAAAAAACTAAACCAGGAAAAATCGAGAACAATAAACAAGAGCACAAGAGACTTAAAGAGGAAATTGACTTTCTTCAAGAAAAAGTTGATGCTGGAAATAAGACGGTCCCACTCTCTGGTACACTCGTTCTTGAATTTGGCAAGACGTCTGAGAATATCTATGCAGGAATGGATGAAGACTACCGTCGTTATCAGCCAGCTATCCTGACATGGTATGAAACAGCTAATCACGCTTTCGAGCGTGGAGCTGAGTGGCAAAACATGGGAGGAATTGAAAATTCACTAGATGGTGGTTTGTATAATTTCAAGTCCAAATTTAACCCACGTATTGAACAATTCATTGGGGAATTCAACCTTCCAGTTAGCCCTCTATACGGACCAGCCAATTTTGCCTATAAACTCCGTAAGAAATTACGTAGCAAACATTAATAATATATAAAATGAGACTCCATCTTGGAAGTCTCATTTTTTGATGATAGCTTAGTCTTTATCAGGAATAACCTTAAAGAGATAATAAGTGATGAAGACCGTCAGGCAAAAGAGTCCGATTTTCACCCATAGTATAGGGGCAAAAAAGATTGAAATTGCCATCAAAACATAGATTTGGATGATAATCTTTTTCTTTCGTTCTTTGGCAATTGATTTGGTTTCTCGAAAATCGGCTACATAACTTTGATACAGCTTAGTATGATATAACCATTTCTCAAAACGTTTGGAACTTCTAGCAAAGCAAGCAATGGCTAAAAGTAGAAAAGGTGTTGTGGGTAAGATAGGGAGGGGAATCCCAAGAATTCCCAAACCGAGCGAGACAAAACCTAACGAGAGATAAATTACTTTCATAAATACATTCCTTTTAAAAAGCTGCACTAAACGTATTAGTGCAGCTCTTCTGCTATTTTTAAATGTCTGTCAGTGGAGTCGCTGTGTCTGGTGAGGTATCATAAACTTTAAAGTCAGTTCCAACACCAAAGTCAGCACGTGCCAACTGATTTTCCATCGTCATGTGGGCCAACTCCTTGATATTATTTTCTTTGGAAAGGTGACCCAAGTAGATCTTTTTAGTTTTATTACCGATGGTACGAATCATAGCATCCGCTCCATCTTCATTACACAAGTGACCTTGATCAGAGAGGATACGTTGCTTGGTTGACCAAGGATATGAACCTGCTCTAAGGATTTCAACATCATGATTGGACTCAATCAGATAGCCGTCGGCATTCTCAATAATACCTGCCATACGATCAGAAACATAACCCGTATCCGTCAACATAACGAAACTCTTTCCATCTTTCATAAAGCGATAGAACTGTGGATCAATAGCATCGTGACTAACTCCAAAAGACTCAATATCAAGGTCTCCAAAGGTCAGAAGCTTGTCACGAGAAAAAACATGTTTCTGGCTATTATCAATCTTGCCAAGCATATTTTTACTATCCATAATCTGCCAGGTTTTCTCGTTGGCGTAGATATCCATGCCATATTTACGAGCTAAAACGCCTACGCCATGGATGTGATCCTTGTGTTCATGCGTTACTAAGATTGCATCCAAATCACTCGGATCACGATCAATCTCAGCTAGCAAACTTGTGATTTTCTTACCAGACAAACCAGCATCTACAAGAATCTTCTTCTCTGGAGTTTCCAAGTAAAAGGAATTACCAGTTGACCCTGAAGCCAAAATACTATATTTAAACCCTAAATCTGAGGTCATTTTTACTACATCTCCCATTCATCAACCATCATGGCATCCTTGTCACATGGAAGCACAATTGTAAAAGTTGAACCCTTACCATACTCACTCTTAGCCCAAATAAAGCCCTTATGTTGTTTAATAATTTCTTTTGCAATGGACAAGCCTAGACCAGTTCCACCTTGGGCACGACTTCTTGCCTTATCAACACGGTAAAAACGGTCGAAAATCAAAGGCAAATCTTTCTTAGGAATACCCAAACCTTGGTCAGAAATAGAAACAATTAACTGTGAGTCAGTTGTCTTCATAGACACTGTAATCTTACCACCATCAGGCGAATACTTGATGGCATTGTTAAGAATATTATCCACGACCTGAGTCATCTTATCTGTATCAATCTCCACCCAAATTGAGTTTACCGGATAATCTCGAATGATTTCGTAAGTTTTACCTGTATTGGTTTCTTGACTTTTAATCTGGTCAAAACGATTCAAGATATAGGTCATGAAGGCTGTGAAATTAGTCATCTCAACATCAAGTTGGGTACTCTTATTGTCAATACGTGACAGTGCCAAGAGATCAGAAATCATTCGCATCATACGATTGGTCTCATCCAAAGAAACTTTGATAAAGTTAGGAGCAATCTCTTCGTCGAGAGCACCATCATCAAGTGCCTCCAGATAGGATTTTACAGAAGTCAAAGGTGTACGCAACTCATGACTAACGTTTGAGACGAAGAGTCGACGTTCACGCTCTTCTTTTTCTTGCTCAGTGGCATCGTGAAGAACGGCAACCAGACCTGAGATAAAACCTGATTCTTTACGAATAAGGGCAAAATTAACACGTAAGGTCACAAACTCATCGTTGGCATCTCGACGTGACAAATGAATTTCAGGAGTCTTAGAGAGCAATTCACTATAAGTATAGGGATTTTCGCCATCTAATAAATCTAAAATGGACATCTGTGTCGCTGTTTCATAATCTAGATTCAACAAACGCTGAGCTGTGCTATTAATCATGGTAATTTGACCACGGCGATTTGTCGCAATAACTCCATCACTCATGTAAGAGAGGACTGATGATAAGCGGTTTTTTTCCTGGGCTAGATTTTCATGCGTCAAACGAAAGACATCCGATAAATCATTCAAGCTGTCAGCTAGCTCTAAAAGCTCTGGATCACCCTTTAAGCGTAACTCCTCGTTATAGTTACCTGCCATTAAGGACTTGACCCTCTTGGTCAACTTTCGAATATTTTTGACTCGTCGATAATCACGATATGCAAGAAAAATAAAGTAGAAAGCCACAAAGAGGAGCGTAAAGAGTAAGGCTAGTTCAAAGCTTGTGATGTTTAAGCCAATACTAGTCATAATTCTTCATATAATAACCAACACCACGACGCGTCAAAATATATTCAGGACGACTAGGTGTATCTTCAATTTTTTCACGGAGACGACGAATGGTTACGTCAACCGTACGAACATCACCAAAATAGTCATAACCCCAAACAGTTTCAAGTAAATGCTCACGCGTCATCACTTGTCCCATGTGAGTTGCCAGATGGAAAAGCAACTCAAATTCACGGTGTGTGAGCTCGACTTCATTTCCACGTTTTTTAGCAACAAATGCATCTGGAACAATAATCAACTCACCAATTGAAATCTCCTGCTTGCCAGAGTTAGAGCTTTCTTCTGCTGCTGTTTCAATAGTCTCTGTACGACGCAAGTGAGCTTTGATACGTGCCAACAATTCACGATTAGAAAATGGTTTCGTCACATAGTCGTCCGCCCCAATTTCTAGCCCTATAACCTTATCGAACTCGCTATCCTTAGCGGAAAGCATGATAATTGGTGTGTGACTTGTCTTTCGAATTTCCTTAGCAACTTCTAAGCCATCTAGTTCAGGCAACATCAAGTCTAGGATGACCAAGTCTGGTTTTTCAGCTTCAAACTGCTCCAAAGCTTCACGACCATCAAAGGCTGTAACCACTTCATAACCCTCTTTAGTCAGGTTAAACTTGATGATATCCGAGATTGGTCTTTCATCATCAACAACTAGAATTTTTTTCATATAAACACCTCATCGGTTTTCTTAAGTCATTCAATTTTGTAAAGTAGAAAACTTTACGTATCAAACATATTATACCAAAAAATAGGTTAAGGACCAAGTTTCTACTATAGATATTGAGCTGATATACAAGCTTTTCTTGTTTTTTAAGATAGCTTTGCTATGTGTAATCGGTTAAAAGACAAACATTATGATTGAATTTTCAAACATTTTTGACATTTTACTATATCTATAGTAAAATACACTCTTGTTGTTACATATATTAATGTAAAATTATTAATGTAAAATTTTAGGAGGCTCTTATGGCACTTATCGAATTTAAAAATGTTAATAAATATTACGGAGATTATCATGCACTTCGTGATATCAATCTAGAAATTGAAAAAGGACAAGTTGTGGTTCTCTTGGGACCTTCTGGGTCTGGGAAATCTACCCTTATCCGTACAATCAACGCCTTGGAATCCATTGATAGCGGTACGCTTATCGTTAACGGACATAATGTGACGGAAGCTTCTGCCAAAGATTTGGTTGAGCTTCGTAAGGAAGCGGGTATGGTATTCCAACACTTTAACCTCTACCCGCACAAAACCGTTCTTGAAAATGTAACATTGGCACCAATCAAGGTTCTTGGAATCAGTAAGGCAGACGCCGAAAAGACTGCTGAAAAATTCCTTCGCTACGTTAACATGTGGGACAAAAAAGATTCATACCCTGGTATGCTTTCTGGTGGACAAAAACAACGTATCGCAATTGCCCGTGGTCTTGCCATGAATCCTGAGCTCTTGCTCTTTGATGAACCAACGTCAGCCCTTGACCCAGAAACTATCGGTGACGTGCTTGCGGTTATGCAAAACCTTGCCAAAGGTGGCATGAACATGGTTGTCGTAACCCACGAAATGGGCTTTGCCCGTAGTGTGGCTGACCGTATCATTTTCATGGCTGAAGGTCAAGTTCTTGTAGACACTACGGATGTGGATGGTTTCTTTGACAATCCAACTGAACCTCGTGCGGTTCAATTCCTTTCTAAGATTATCGACCACAACTCTGATCGTGTCCAAGTGGACGCCTAAGGAGGACTTATGTTAATCAAGAAACTTAGTCGCATTTTAGCTATCTCTGTTATAGCTTTTCTAGCAGTTCTCCTCTGGAACACTAAAAGTAGTCAGGCAGATGAAAGCAGTAAACTACTCAATAGTGCTGCAATTCAAAAAATTGTCAAAAAAGGGACTCTAAACGTTGGTGTCAAACAGGATGTCCCAAACTTTGGTTACTATTCAGCCAAAACTAATACCTATCAAGGGATGGAAATTGACCTCGCTAAGAAAATTGCCAAAGAACTTAAGGTTAAGGTGAATTTTACAGCGGTTACCCCACAAACTCGTGAAGCCCTTATGGATAACGGAACTATTGACATGCTTATCGCTACTTATACCATTACAGATGAGCGTAAGGCTTCATATGCCATGTCAAATCCTTACTACTACGACCAAATCGGTTTCCTCGTTCAAACCAAATCTGGCTATAAGAAACTTTCTGACCTAAACGGTAAAACTATTGGAGTGTCTCAAGGGTCATCTGCCAAAGCTGCTGTTGAAGAGTACGCTTCAGCTAATAACCTTAAGTTTGACTACGTTCAACTTGGATCTTATCCTGAGTTAGCCGTATCACTCTATGCTTACCGTATTGACGCCTTTGCTGGTGATAAATCAATCTTGTCAGGTTACGAAAGTGATAAAACCAAGATCCTTGATGAAGGTTTCAAAACACAAGAGTACGGTATTGCTTCAAGTAAGTCTAACCAAGAGTTGATTGATTATACCAACGATTTGATTGCTAAATGGCAAAAAGATGGTAGCCTTCAAAAACTCTACGATAAGTATCACTTGAAACCAGCTAAGGCTGAAGATAAATAGAAAGGAGTCCTGAATTTATGTATCTTTTAACTGAAACGGCTAGTCCTTTCGCTCTTGAACGTTGGGCTGCTTTCTTCGCTAACTTTGGGCAATTTGCCAAAGGTTTCTTTTACACCCTTGGCATTTCAATTGGTGCCTTGATTGTAGCTCTTCTTCTTGGGCTTATCTTTGGAGCTATGAGTTCGACTCACAACAAGGTCCTTCGTGGCATTTCACGTGTTTATGTCGAAATCTTCCAGAACACACCCTTGCTTGTGCAATTCGTGGTTGTCTTCTATGGGATTTCAATCTTGACTGATGGTCATGTCATGATCCCAATTTCATTGACGGCTATCCTTTGTGTGGGTGTCTACACAGGAGCCTATATCTCTGAAATTATTCGTACAGGTATCGAGGCAGTTCCTAAAGGTCAAACCGAAGCCGCTTTGTCTCAAGGATTCACCTACGCTGATACCATGCGTATCATCATCTTGCCTCAAGCAGTCCGTACTATCTTGCCACCATTGACCAACCAAGTGGTTAACTTGATTAAGAATACTTCTACAGTTGCCATTATCTCTGGGGCAGATATCATGTTCACGGCTAAGGCTTGGGCTTATGATACCACTAACTATGTACCGGCCTTTGCTGGGGCTGCCTTCCTCTACTTTATCATGTGTTTCCCTCTAGCTACTTGGGCACGTCGTAAAGAAGAAGAGAATAAGAAAGCTTACTAAGGAGGTCCACTATGTCAGAAGTTTTATCAGCTACTAACCTTAAATTCTTGGCACAAGGGATGTGGACGACCCTTTACTTGTCTTTCTTCATCATCGTGCTATCTACCCTGTTCGGAACTATTCTGGCGGTGATGCGTAACGGAAAGAATCCTATTCTGCGTTGGATTGCTTCTATCTACGTTGAGTTCGTCCGTAACGTTCCTAACTTGCTTTGGATTTTCATCATCTTCTTGGTCTTCCAACTCAAGTCAACTGCGGCAGGGATTACCTCTTTCACGGTCTTTACCTCTGCTGCCTTGGCGGAAATCATTCGTGGGGGACTGAACTCTATCGACCATGGCCAAACGGAAGCCGGTTTGTCTCAAGGATTTAACAACAAACAAATCTTTATTTACATCATCTTCCCACAAGCTATTCGTAAGATGTTGCCATCTATCATCTCTCAATTCGTAACAGTTATCAAGGATACTTCTTTCCTTTACTCTGTTATCGCCTTACAAGAATTGTTTGGTAAGAGTCAGATTTTGATGGGTGGTTACTACGAACCTAGTCAAATCTTTACCTTATACGGTATTGTGGCTTTAGCTTATTTCGTGGTTAACTTTGCCATCTCTAGCTACTCTCGCTACCTCTCTAAACAATGGGAGCAAGCTAGTGAATAAAACAAAAAACTCACCTACGGGTGGGTTTTTGTTTTTCTGGATACTAAAAACGACTCCAATCGGAGTCGTTTGTTTCGTTAATTCACCGTTACTTTGCCTGAATAATAATCTAGGGTAATTCCCTGTTGGACATTTGGAACGAAGACATTGAACTCAAGCGAGCCATCTGCTGACTTGGCTTCAAGATGTGATCCTGATGGAATGAGGTTATCTCCTTCATAAATGAGGGTCACGCGATAACGGACACGTTTGTTTTTATCCTGAGCTTTTCGTACCAGGCTTTCATAATAGTTTTGGCCTGTGGAAGTTTCGCTATTAGCTTGGTTAGCCCAAGCAGTTTGAACGGCAATATTTTCTGGATTTGAAGTCGAGGCATCAAATCCTTTGAGACCACCTACAAGTGCATAACCTAACAAATGGCCTCGGTCTACGGCATGGCTATACTCTCCTGAAAGATTGTGAACTTGATGCCATCCAGCTGGTGTCCAAGAAGTTGAGCCATTCCCTGTTTCTTGACGATTTTTGTACTGTCTGGTCGCTTTACTTAACAAGGCATTCGCAACTGTAGGAACCGTTTGTCCTTGAACCGTTTTAACTTGGTTATTAGCGTAGGGTTGGCTAGATACCTTAGCATTAAGATTGGTTTTATTACCGTTAACAATATAGGCACCAGCCCCATTCCATTCTATGGCGTTTCCGAGTTGACTCTTGACAGAGCTGGTCATCACCGTCTCTGCGAGTTGCTCTTGTGGCGTAGACTGCCCACTTGTTGAGCCGTTTGATTTGGCGGAGTTATTGGATTTTCCCGAGACTAGACTAGCTACCTGCTTGATTGGATTGTTAGGTGAGAGCTTATTGCTCGTTCCAATGTAACCTAAAACTGCAATCAAAACCGCTATTAGTAACGAGACTAGCTGACGTTTCTGTTTATTTGTTAAAGATGTCTTTCTTTTTGCCATTGTTCTCTTTCTTTTATATGTATGTCATGACTAAAGGAGCGGGATTACTTCCCGCTCCCTTTTATTTTCCTGTAAATTTAGCAACAATTGCCTGCCAAGTTTCTGGTTTTAAGATGCTAATCGGATCCTTGCCTTCTCCTAAAACAGCATAGCCAATCATCAAACCGATAGCTAGAAAAGCAAGGCCAATCACACACACACTCAAAACAAGTAATAATTGACGAAAAACAAAGCCTTTACCAGTTTCCATACTAAGCCTCACTTACACGTGAAATATTTGCTCCTAGTTTAGCTAGTTTCTCATGGAATTGATAGTAACCACGATCCAAGTGTGTCAATTTACCAACAGTCGTTGTTCCTTCAGCTACCATTCCTGTAAGAATAAGTGCTGCTGAAGCTCGAAGGTCAGTAGACATAACCTGAGCACCTTGAAGTGGCAAACCACCGTGAATCATAGCCGTGTCACGAAGGATTTCTGAATGAAGTCCCATACGACGCATTTCTTCCAAGTGTTGGAAGCGATTCTCAAAGACAGTTTCAATCATGGTTGATTCCCCGTTTACCACTGCCATAAGTGCTGTAAATTGAGCCTGCATGTCAGTTGGGAAACCTGGGTGAGGTAGAGTTTTAACGGTTACTGGTTTCAATTGAGAAACATCAGATTTAACACGAATGCCACCGTCTTCTTCCTTAACATCGACACCCATTTCCAATAATTTTGAAATCAAAGGACGGTTATGTTCCCAGATAGCATCTTTGATGAGAACATCTCCAGAAGTCATAGCTGCCGCTACCATAAAAGTACCGGCTTCAATACGGTCCTGAACAACCGCATGTTTAGTACCATGGAGAGCTTTAACACCTTTAATCACGAGCGTTTCAGTTCCAGCACCTTTGACGTCTGCTCCCATCTCGTTAAGAAGGAGGGCCAAGTCAACAATTTCTGGTTCACGCGCAGCATTTTCAATGGTTGTAACACCATCAGCCAAAGTTGCTGCCATCATAAGGTTTTGAGTGGCACCAACAGATGGGAAGTCCATATAAATAGTTGCACCTTTAAGGTTTTCTGCTGTCGCAGTAATGTCACCACCAACTTGGGTAATTTTAGCACCCA
Source organism: Streptococcus sp. SR4 (assembly GCF_000517725.1). Lineage (NCBI taxonomy): Bacteria > Bacillati > Bacillota > Bacilli > Lactobacillales > Streptococcaceae > Streptococcus > Streptococcus sp. SR4. The sequence continues at coordinate 15,348 of NZ_AZYW01000054.1, forward strand.
TTGCTTCTAAACCTTTGAGGTGGAGGTCGATTGGACGACTACCAATCGTACAACCGCCAGGCATTGAAACCTTAGCGTGACCATTACGGGCAAGAATAGGTCCAAGAACTACGATTGACGCACGCATCTTGCTAACATACTCGTATGGTGCTTGATCGAGAATTTCTCCACTAGCATCAACGACAACGGTATTATTTTCCTCGTCAAAGTCTACAGCAATATCTAAACCACGAACAACATTATTCATCGTGTAAACATCTGACAAGATTGGAACATTAGTTAAGGTTGTTTGACCTTCTGAGGCCAAGATAGTCGCTGCCAACAAAGGGAGGACAGCGTTTTTAGCACCTTCAATGACAACCTCACCACTTAATCGAGTGTTGCCACCCTGCACAATAATTTTATCCATAAGGATTCCTTTCAAGGGTCATTTTCATCTTTTTGTATTATATCAAAAGTCTTTTAAAATCACTAATTTAAGAAATCGAGCTAGCCATATTCTGTCCAAAAGCTAAAACCGCCAGAACAAAGGAGCTGATAAGGTAGCCTAAGGCAATACTGATAAAGAGCAAAAAGAGTTTCAATTTACCAGTATTTTCAATCGGATTTTTGATGATCTTCGCCCAATCAAAAAGGCTAATCAGCATTTGGTAGCTCAATCCTATAAATACAAGGTGACTCGCCAAAGTGACGAATTGATTAATTATAGTCATAGTTTCATTATACCATAGAAAGCTAAGCTTAAACATAAAAAGAGGGTGAGACAGTTCTAAATCTGTAATCATTTAGTGACCGCTCCCACTCCTCTTCTCTTTATTTTTGAAGCTACTAGATTAGGCATAGTTTAAAATAATCTAGTGCTTATCTTACACTCCCTAGGAACTGATAATTTGAGTTATGCTACTTAGTCTTCATAACCGTTTGGGTTAGTCGTTTGCCAACGCCATGAATCTCTAACCATTTCTTTCAAGGTCTTCTTAGCTTCCCAGCCAAGGACTTCTTTGGCCTTTTCAGGAGAGGCATAGCAAGTAGCAATATCGCCAGCACGACGTCCTTGAATACGGTATGGGATAGCAACCTTGTTTTCAGCTTCGAAAGTCTTAACGAGATCCAAAACGCTATAACCATGTCCAGTACCCAAGTTGAAAATCTCAGCACCTTTATGACTCAAATTATATTTGACAGCAGCCAAGTGACCTGAGGCCAGGTCAAGAACGTGAATGTAGTCACGCACACCTGTACCATCTGGAGTTGGATAGTCATCCCCAAAGACGTTAAGCTCAGGCAGTTTACCGATAGCTACTTGTGTAATATATGGCATCAGGTTGTTTGGAATACCGTTTGGCAATTCCCCAATCAAACCACTTTCATGAGCACCGATAGGATTGAAATAACGAAGATTTGTGACAGACCATGACGAATCTGAAGCAGCTACGTCTGTAAGAATTTGTTCCATCATCAACTTAGTATAACCATATGGGTTAATCGCTGACGTTGGCATATCTTCGGTCATTGGAGAAGGATTATTGGTACCGTAAACTGTTGCACTTGAACTGAAGACGATGTTTTTAACATCATATTCCTTCATTTTTTCAAGGAGGGTAATGGTACCACTGATGTTGTTCTTATAATATTTCAAAGGTTTTTGAACAGATTCACCCACTGCCTTGAAGGCCGCAAAGTGAATAACTAACTCAATATCTTCATTTGTGAAAACCTTATCCAAAAAATCAGTATCTAAAATGGAGCCTTGATAAAATGGAAACTTTTTACCCGTAATCTTTTCCAAACGTTCAAGTACCGCTGGCGAACTATTTGAAAAGTCATCAACTAAGACTACATCGAAACCTGCATTAAGGAGTTCAACGGTTGTGTGGCTACCGATATAGCCAGCTCCTCCTGTAATTAAAATAGACATTTATTTTTCCTTTCTTACTTGCCAGTGCCTTTTTGATCCTTTTGAATCGTTGCTAATTTAGGCATAACTTCTCCTTCAAAACCTTTCATGGCAAAATGAACCGAAGGCTCTTGTGTCATTGGAGATAGAATTCCTAGCTTCACTTGATAGTTCTGATCTTTAGAATAGGCGAAACTTGCCTTAAGTTCAGTTGTTTGATCAGGAAGCAATTCAGACAAACGACACTCAAGTTGTTGTGCTTGAAGAACCTTGCCATTAGTATTACACAAGTATAATACCACAGGCCAATCCCCATATAAAGGGGCAACCCCAGAATTTTCCAAATTAAGGGTAATATCAACCTTGCTCTCTCCTTTGGAGATTGTCAAACCTGATACCCAGAGGCGATAGCCCATGTTCTTCAAAAGCTCCTTATAAGCAGCATGCCCGTCACCGATATCTTCAGCAACCTTTGGACCCAAGAAGGTCAGATGAGCTGCCTTAGCTTCTTCAGTTAACTCATCTAAGTTATTACCGAGTAAGCTTGACATAGACTGTGAACTTGTTAATTCACCACCGATAGGAGCCTTTTCCCAAGCATTAGGCATGGCTTTCAAGGCTGCTTGCTCTTGAGTTTGATCGTATGAGCCACCATTTTGAATCCAATTTAACCAGGTTTTAGTTGCTGATTTGTCTCCAAAGACATCATTGTAGATTCCAAAATCACCTTCCAAACCTGTATCAAAAGGTCTTCTCATAAGAATCTTCGCTTTAGGAAAGGCTGGTTGAAACGGTGCAATATAGTCCTTACGAACTTCTTTTCGTGGCAATTGGCGAATGCCAGCATCTGAGTGAACATGCCACTCGCCCCAGTGTCCTAAGCCACCAAGTTCGATGTAGGCGATAAAATCATCATTGCCCCAACGCTGTCCCATAGCAGTAACAGCTTCTTTATAGTATTTTCTAAGCAGTTTATTTTGGTAATTTGGTGAAAATCCCTTACCGTAGGATGTGTTATAAGCATCCCCAAGGTCAGAAATTTCATTTCCCAACCAGTCAGGGATATCCTTATGACTTGATTTGCCAGGGTAATCTAGCAAGAAACGTAAGACGACCTGCTTGCCTTCTTTCTTCCATCGTTTGAACTGGTTACTTTCTTCAATTGTTTCCCAGTTATAGTGGCCCTTTTTAGGTTCCAATTCTTTCCATGTGATATCAACATAGACAAGATGAACATCTTCAGAAACTGTTTTTTCTTCCGCTGAAGGGACATAACCCATGAGCGGATTCCCAAAACTCTTGTCTGAAAGCGTATATTCAAACTTGGTACCTGTATTTCTGGTATTCAAATACACAAAAATAGCATAAAAACCACTCGTAATGATGATTAGACAGATGACGAGCCAAAGTTTCTTCTTTCGACTACTCCAACTCTTCTTCTCACGCTTACTAGCCATGGTATTCGCCGTTGTATTGGATCAGCGTAAGGTCTTTGACACCTTCGATAGATTTAATGTTTTCAACGAAGGTAAGGTCGTTATTTTTCACAAAGACTTCAATAGCCATCTCAACACTGTCTTTTCTCATAGTTTCAGACTTGATAAAGTGTTTGATGCGACCAAGTTCTTGAATAACTTTGTCACCTGTGTGCTCACCATCATAGTGAACCACAGCGATATACACCTTACCAGTCTCTTGCAAGCGGCTAAAGACAATAAGCATTAAAAGGATAACGATAGACGTTACAACGGCTAGGACATACATACCTGCCCCTACCGTAATCCCTGAGGTAATTGCCCAGAACAAGTAGAGCAAGTCCATAGGATCCTTAACAGCGGTACGGTAACGGACGATAGAGAGGGCACCGACCATACCAAGTGAGATAACGATGTTTGAACTGATTGCCAGTGTTACCATTGACGTAAGCAAGGTCATACCGACCAAGGTCATGGCAAAACTGCGTGAATAAATAACGCCTGTAAAGAAATGCTGGTAAACCTTATAGATAAAGGCTCCAATCAACAAGGCAAGTAGCAAGACGATAACAATACGAAACGGTGATTGTGTCGCATAGTTATCAGACTGCAAAATTGATTTTTTTATAAAGTCTTGAACACTCATAAACTCCCCTTCTTATACTAAGTTCTTCCAAACTTAGCCTTTTCCTATTTATATATTCCCATCTTCCCAGTATTCAAAACCATTTAGATACTGAGATTTTTCATAAGCCAATACGTACTTAGAGACAGCCATCATGTCTGCTTTCCCTGGCAAGACACTCTGGACAATCTTTGGCAGATACTCTGTGTATTTAACTTCGAAAACCATCTTTTCTGGATCAATGACTGGAATTGTTGGTAAGTCTGGATCAAAAATATCAAAACTTCCAACCGCTACTCTAACATTTTGGTCAAAGGTTAAGCGAACTGTTCCAAAGTCATAGACCCACGGCTCTCGCTCATAGTCAACGATGGTCCGTGGACGCATCATGTTACTAACGCATTCATAGTAAAATTCCTGACAGAGAGGATATGGACTTTTTAAGAGAAAGTCATAGTCTCCATCAATAATTTTATAAAATTCTTCAACGGTTAGAGGTGCATCCTCTTTCAAAATGTAGGTATCTACCTTTTTCTTACGCTCTAGTTTAATACTATTGGTACCGAAATTATAGATACGAATCCGATATTTTTTACGAACTAGAATACCTGCATCTTTTTCAGCATAGGCACTATTCCAATAGTCGTCAAAGTAAAGACTCCTAATGGTATAACCACCATTTGTCGCATGCTTATCCAATTGAATCAAATGTTTAAAACGCTCAGTCAGCAGAGCCTTTTCTGGTTCACCGATGACATATTTCAACTCATGGCGAAAGGGCTTCTCTTTAGTCTTCATAGCCATCTACCCCAATTTTTCCATCTTCAAGGACAAAGAAGCTCATGATACCAAATTGTTTTGAATTATCACTATTGACATAGTAGTCAAAGGCACGTTGTGATTGTCCAGCTTCGTTAGTTGCAGTCACACGTACAAAGTATTGTCCCTTAGGCAAGGTATCTGTTTCGGCACTGAGGGTCTTGAGACCAGATTTTTCAAAGACCTTGTCTTTAAATTCATAGTCCTTAGCTAACTCAACTGTGTAAGTCAACTTGCTGTTATTGAAGTCGTAAGAGGCACCCCAACTTAATTTCAATTTGTTATTGGCCACTTCCGGCTTATTAATAAAGAATGGTTGTGGTTTTTCAAGACTTGTTTTGTAAATCTTGTAGTTGTTCTCCAACTCATTTGGCAAATCTGCCAAGATCTTGTCGTAATTATCAGGTGTTGTCTTAGCATGCATTTGGTCAGGCATCTTAGCTAGATAAGGTTTAATGACTGCTGCGTATTCATTACTCATTGAAGAAATCTTGTCACCAGTAATTGTCTTACGTAGCTCATCCATCTTCTCATCTAGACCCTTGCGGAACTCTTTTGATTTGAGCAAACGTTGGAAAAGTTGGTTACCCCAATAGTTGCTGACACCGACTTCCCAGCTATTGGCTTGGTCGCTGTCCTTACTTACCAAACGACGTTCATTCTTCATCAGGATACTATCGTTATCCCAAGGAATGATGTACCATTTGGTTGAGTTTTGTGGACTATAGAGATACATGTTACGACTCTGTGTATCATCATTACCAAGCAACATCTGGAATGCCATCCAATATTGGATGTTCTCAGGATCTACATACTTGTCCATGATGGTTTCAATCTTCACCGATGGATCGTTGAGCTTGGTTAGAAAATCAATAAGTTTGGTGTGATCATGGCTACCTTTAATTTCCAAAAGTTTCTCGAATTTATCCTTATCAAATTTAGGATCATCTTCTTTAACAATCGTATCCTCATAGCGGAAGAATTCGAAGAAGTTTGGTTTATAAAGGTTGGCATTTTCATCCAGACCGTGATCTTTCAGATAGTTTTTGTTAATCTGTTCGACTTGCGTGTAGAGACCATAATCTTCAAACTTACCTGAAGGATTGTCAGAGGTTTCATCTTTAACATAGAGGTGAACAAAACTCGTTCTAGCACCCATGAGTTGAGGAATTTCTTCCATTAAATCATAAGACAACTTATTTCTAAAGCGAAGGGCTTCTGTCTGGTGTTTGTTAATGTTAATCGTACGTTGGCCGTTCCACTCACCCTTGTTCTTTTTAATCTTGATTTTGTAGTTCTTTTGGGCGTTCTTACTTGAACTTTCCCCACGAATCTGAACACTGGCATTTGGCACGTCTTGGTCATAACCTAACTCACCAGAGACAGGACCGTCCTCGTTACCAACTTGAAGGAGCCCTGCTACTTGATATCGTTTAACATGCATTTTCTGATAATCTTCAACGGAATATTGATTGACCTCAGACCATGAGTGATTTTGATTTTCTGTAGCATCTCCTCGACGTACTGTCAGGTACATGGTCGTTACCTTTGTATGATCCTTATCATAGAGGCTCTTCTTATCTCTTAAGTGCACATTCGTGATATCAGTAGTTGCTTGTTTATCTACTTTTTTAGTTGTCACACCATTTTTTGTTTGCTCCTTGGTCCCGCATGCTGTAAAACCAAAGACCGTACAGAGCAACAAAACTGCTGCTAAACTCTTTTTCCTATTCATTTCCCCCACCTCTTTTGTACGTTTTCTAAACGCTCAGTCCATTTTTCAAAATAGCCCACGTCTTTCTTAGATACCATGGCTTGGCTTCCTAAGAAATGATACTGAAGATCACTTGTGTATTTATCGATTTCCTGACCACTTTCAAGGAAAAGAAGTAAAGAAGAAATCAAGAAGGCATAGCCTAGGAAGGCTGAGTCCAAGAACTGAGAACCAAAACTCAAAACTACTGTCAAAATAGCAAAGTGTTTGGCAAGTTTCTTGGCCCCCTTATAATCTGCAAAATACATCAATAGCAAGATATTTACATTACCAACAGCATAGAGGCCATAAGCAAGACATAGCGTTAAAAAGTACCCATGCATTTGATTGTTAAAACCAATTGGTAAATAAGTCAAGGCCACGCTTCCGAAGAACATAATGAAAATTGTTGCTAGCAATTGTTTCCAAAAAACATATTTGAGTTCGTTACTCATGACATCCAACATTTGAGTTTCAGCTTCCTGGATATCCGAAAGACTCCCCTCTTCATTGTAGAGGTTAAAATAACGTCGGAAATGTGGATAGAAGGAAACCTCGACAGACATAACGAAATTAAGTGTTGATACCAAAGTCGTTAAGTAGGCTAGCATGGCTGGCACATCGTAGACTGGAGCTGTACGGAAGAAACCATCAAAACTCTTACTAATTGGCCCAAACCAGTTAATAATAATATGAGCAAAGAGTGCTACCAACATGTAAAGCCCTGTCTTGGCAAGATCAGAGAATTGATCAAACCATTTCAAAAACTCAAAGGACATTTTAAGATTAGATGGGAAATAGTCATGGATGAGACGAACCATCCAAAACATCATTCCACCGTATCCCAAACAAACACTTAGGAAGATACCATACTTTTGATGTAGGAAAATACTAAGTAACCCAGAGACAATCGTCACACCAATCGCTAAAAAGAAACCTTTGATAATTTCTTTATAGGATTTGATCGCTGTCAAGTAGGTAATGACATTCCAAACGAGACAGAGCTCACCAAAGAGCAAAACTCCCATAGCCACTTCTGCTAAGCTTCGACTAGCCAAGGCTAGATAGATCGCATAAAGCGGTGTCCCAATTAAAAGCATCAAGGCACTCGACGCATAAAATGAAGGGATAATAGTCTCAAATTTCTTCTCGTAGAGCATGTCCGCAACAAAGCGGGTTACCACCAGAGAAAAGAGACTGGTAATCACGAGTGAAAAGATGATAGCGTAGGTTAAGTTCGAAAGAATATAATCACGCTCATTTTCACTGATTCCCGCTACCATTGTCAAAACAACGACACCAGCTGTAAGTAAAATCCCCAAAAGCATAGGACCGGTATAAACAATTCCAGCATAAGCGTAGGCCTTTTGTTTTGAAAAAAGGCTATCCTCGTTGTAAATTTTACGTAATTCAAATCCAATACCGGCCATTAAACAGCCACCTCCTCATATAAGCGTCGGTACTGACCGATCATTTGCGGATATTGATATATCGCTTCAACACGCTTACGCGCAATTTCACCCATTTCAAGACGTCTAGCATCATTAATCGCCATCTTCTTCATAGCTTCTGCAAGAGGTCCTGTACAAGTAGGTGGCGCACAAAATCCTGCAATCCCTAGATTGTCATCCTCACGACCTTCTAGCAATTCTCGACAACATCCGACATCTGTCGTCACACAAGGACGACTAGCCGCCATTGATTCCAAAACAGAAAGTGGCAAACCTTCAGAAAGACTGGTCAAAAGCGTAAAATCAATTTTCTTCATATATTCTCGAATATTAACACGACCAGTGAATAGGAGACGATCTCCCAAATCCATCTTATCGGCCAAGCTAAAACACTCATTCGCATATTCTTGGTCATCTATACCACCCATGATATGCAAACGAACGTTTGGCACTTGCTGAGCTAGTTCGTAGAAAGAATACAACATGGTTTTGATGTCCTTAATTGGAGCCAAACGAACCACGGCTCCGATATCAATCCAACCATCCGGTTCTTTCAAAGGAATTTGAGAAAACGCATCGTAGTCAATCCCGTTTGAAATAACCTGACATTTCTCTGGATCACACCCCATCTCAATCTGAATTTCCTTGGCCTTAGTAAAGAGGCTAGTAATTTTTTCAGCATTTTGATAAATCGCATCAGACAACATATAGAAGAATCTTACCCACTGTTGGCGCATTGTAGGTAAAACCCACTTGGCACGAAGCAATTCTTCCTCACGTTCACGTGTATAAATCCCGTGTTCAGTTAAGAACAGAGGTTTGTCATAGGTCAAACTGCCCAAAGTTGCAAGAATACCACCATAACCTGTAGAGATTGAGTGGTAAACATCTGCTTCAGGAGGTGGACAAGATAAAATATTTAAAAGTGGAAACAGCATAGAACGGATAGTGTGAAAAACATCTGAAAAAGATAGCTGCGTGTAGCGCTCATTACAGAGATCCTTCAAGACCTGAAAAAAGGCCTCACTACTCAAGAGATCGTTAGGAACGACCTTACCATCCTGTAAAAGTTTAAACAAGACTTTCCAATCAGGTTGTTGACAAAAAACCATATCTTTAAGCGCTTGTTTTTCCTCATCTGTAAACTGATGTGGCTCTATGTCTTCTTCTTTATCTGGCACAACATAGTCCAAGAAGACTTCGTGTACTTCTACGACATTTTCAGGGAGTTCATAAACAAACTTTCCCTTTTGCTCATGTGTTGCCCCCACAACCCAGAGAACAAATTCATGCTCTTTCATTTCTGTAATATATTGATGCATCCAAGTAGAGACACCACCGTGAACATACGGATAGGACCCTTCAAGAATTAAACATATCTTCATCGGCATTTCCCCTATTTTGCCTTATTTTAATGTGATGGTGACTGACTTATTCGTAGCCTCCAATAGGTAAAGATTACCCGTTAAATGCGTAACCTTACCATTTTTTACCTTCTTAACCTCGTTTTGATTTAAACGAACCATAAGGTAAGCATGATCATGAAAATTCTCAAGATCTATTTTTAGGGCGTCTTTTGTATATTTTTGAGAAACTTTCAAAATACCGTAACGCTGAACAGCACCTGCTAATTCTGAACCTGTTAGATTCCTGAGCGAAGGTGACATATTGTGGACCCAACTAACTTCCTTGTCTAAAGCCTTATACATCTTTGCCCAACCCAATTCTGCACCACGATCGACATCAAGAACGTCATCAGGGTGAAGGAAATGGTTATTGACATAGTGCATATTCATTTCAGAAAAGACCGTCATCTGTGAGAAATCGTCCCAAACCGCACCAGAAACTGTACGTGGCTCTTCAATCATTCCATCAGGTGACACTTCAAACTCTTGCGAATAAGTGAAATCTCCTGGGAAATAGTTACTTGAAATAGCCTTGATTTCTGGGAAATCATTAACGATTACCTCTCGCCCTTCTTTTGAAAGGATATTTGATGGTGGAACGTAAACTGATTTTTGCGCTTTAGGAAAGAGTTGGTTGACAAAACGAATCAACTCAGACAGACTGGCCTTCATAGCAGCCTTATCCTTCCAAGTCTTGTAGCTGGCATACTTTTCACCATAATTAACAGATGAAGGACTCAAAGGTTGGTGGTTGTAACCATGATAACCAAGTTCACCACCATTAGCCAAAAGCGAATTTCCAAAATACTTGAAACGATCTAAATCATTTTGTTGAACAATTTTACCATCTGTCTGGGCCTCATAGTTTTCAATGACCACACCTGTATGAACGATACCATACTTTTCGTGCAGTTTAAGAAGGTCTGGCCACCAAACATTGGTATAAAATTCAGATACAGACATGTCGTAGTCACGTTTAACGAAACGACCATCTCCGGCTGGAACAGGTGATGGGAAATCATCAATATAATAGGTAGAACCATTGATTACCGGATAAACTGTCGCTTCAGTCAAAAGACTATAAGAAGCGGCATAAATACCACGGACATTACGCTCATAGATTCCAAGGTTATCAACGACAAACTTCCCTTTGCCGTATGATTTTTCCCAAATCAACGGTGTATGAGAATCATCTGTTGTTTTAGCATGTACCTTAACATCACTTTCAAGTGAGACTTTTCTAGCTGACTCAAAAGGTTCCTCAATTTTATAATTGCGTCCCCCACCAATCATGAAGTCAGGATCCACGTAGATTTCCTTGACCTCATCCATCTCAAAATTGGAATAACTTACGCCGAGATTATGATCAATGGCATCCAGATTACTTTCTTTCCCCATGGTTACTGCAAAAAGTGTTTGACCACCTTTTTCAGTCCAATCCATGAGAGGCTGAACCTGGTCCTCCATTCGAGAAAGGTCAGTGACAAGAAGAACTACTTTTTTATAGTCTGAAAGTGAATAGGACTCGTGTTTAGCCACATCGACTAACTTAGCTCCCATACGCATATCTTTTAGAATTTGCTCGAACTGTTTCCAAGCCCTTTGACTCGTATCGTTTTCACTATCATAAAGAACCAGCGTATCTTTATCTAAATCTTTGACCACTGAGGCCGTAGATGGTACTTTTCCGGTAAGATAGGCTTCCTTACCTTGAGTTGGGTACCATTCCCCCTTCTTTTGAACAAAGAGTCCGATGGCCAAACACAAAATAAGGCCAACCCCTAGCAAGGTTTCTTTGCGGATAACATTCTTTTTACCTAATTTCATGCCATCACCTCTTTTCCTTGCCAGAAGTTCAAGAGATCTTGCTTGTCCTTAGAAAGAACAACCTGTTTGCCTTGCATCTCACGAATCATGTTCTTAAATTCATCAAACTGACCAGTTTGATAGTAATATTCTAAATACAAATAATACACATCATCCGCATTTGATTTAATTGAAAGCTGCGTCAAATGCTTTTGAGCCAAATCATACAAACCAAGAGCTAGTTCATTATGGATAACTCTCACTAAGTCTTTAGCAGTCGTTCCGTGACTAAGTTTCTGCAAGAGACGTTCCTCGTACTCCTTACGAAGCAAACCTTCCATTTGTTTACTTAGAAGTTCTTTAGAGAGGTAATCTTCCATAAAATCACAATACTCGGTTAAGAGATCAAAGTCTGCTTCACCCTTTTCAAAACGTTTCTCAAAGGCACTCAACTTCTCATCGTATTGACTTGAAATTTCAGAAATAAAGGTTGTCGCATAGTGAACAATTTCACTGTCCTCATTTAAGCGAGCCAAGTAGAGCAAATCCATAAAATGAGATGGATCATTATTAGCCAATCCCATCAATTGCTGACGAGCTTCTTTAGCTTTATTCAAATAGAGAGACTCTTCAAGAGGAACGATGTCTTCTTCAACCAATTCCTTAGGACGTTGAAAATCATCGATATTTCCAAAATCAATGGTCAAATCTTTAATTTTGCCACCAACTGCTGCTTCTTGACCACGACGGTGTCTACCAGGATTTGGCTTAGAAATCATATGAATCAGACCGGCACCAAAGAAAGGTAAAGCAATTGGGAAAATCAAGTAAAAAATGGTTAAATCTGATTTGCCACTAACAATGGCTTTATAGACAAGTGCTATAGATAGGAAGTAACAAACCGTTAAAATACTAGTAATTAGGACTGGAATCATTGTGCAACCCTCCCTTGATGACTAGCTTGTTCAAGAAGTTCTGCCTTTTCAATGAAAGAACGACTCATTTTTGAAAGAACCTCAAGCTCGTTTAACACTTTAGTAGACATAGCTTCAAAAGGAACAGCCTCTACCCAAATGATAAAGGTACCCTCTGCCTTGGTCTTAACTTCCATGGCATAAGCTGGACGATTCTCAAGCAATGATTTATTAGCCCAGACACGTCCATGACCGAATGCATCTCTAACTTCTTTAAAATCTGTCAAAGATACTTGCTTCTTATCGTTATCTCCCAAAAGAAGTTCATATTGGAAAGGACCACCACCATATAGTGAAACTGGAGCATTCAAAATTTCTGAAACCAAATCAATCGTCTGTCTAAGAACCTTCTCAACACTAGCATGATCTAAGGTCACAAAGTAAGAATAGGCTTTTCCAAGACCATCTTGACTTGCCAACAAGGCATTTTTCAGGTCTTTATTTTCATTAAGTAATGTATGGTAGGATTGATTAAGGATAAGATAGTCTTCCTTAACTGTTTCCAATTGTTTGTCTAGTTGTAGCTTGTCATCTTTTTTCTTCATTTCCACAAAACCACAAACAACAGCGATAAAGATATAGGCAATAAAAGCAACCCAACGATCCGTATTATATAGAAGTAATTGCCAGCTAGTTCCAGACAAAATTTGACTAATTGTCAAACCAATAATTGCAAGGACTGCTGAGAACAAGCCATAACCCATGCCCAAAACTGTACTAATCAAGACAACAAAGAGCAAACGTAGGTCGATCAATTGAAACTGTAACTGACCTTGAGTCATATATCGAAAAGCTTCAAAGATTAAGAAAGTCGCGACAACAGCAGCAAGTTTCTTATTTCTCTTTTGCTTAACGATATTATCTACGATATTGCGGAACTTAGAAACACGCAAAGACCCTTTTCGCTGTTTTTGATAATCTTCATAAATATCTGGCAAGTCACGCACCAAGGCATAACGCATAAACCAAGCGAATCGATCACGCAAATCATGGTGCTTTTCAGGATCGTTATCATATTTCCTAATTCTTCTTTCCTCTAAGAAATGAACCTGCTTGTTAGGGAAATATTTATCCAAAGCTTGCAAGAGCTCACCAAAAGTCAGTTGGAAGGGATCCGGAATAATAATACTTTCATAGATGTCATTCCAACGCTCACATAATTTGTGAAGCAAATCTCCCAAGTCAGATAGACTGATAAAAGTCGCCTGACTTTGTGATGACTCCTTCAACTCCACCTGCTCATGATCGTCTAAACGTACAAACAGTTTATATAGATAATCTTCTTTATTAATGACTGAATAAAGAAAGGGACTATGCAGAACTTTAAGGTTGACCCCAAATTCTCGAGTCCAAGATAATAAGGTATCCTTAGTTGTCGTCTGTAAGCTTCGTTTCCCATCCTCAAGGACAGGACCTGTAATGTAAAGTAAACGTTTGTTTTTTCTATCTTTAAGACACTCTAACAATCTGATGAGATTTTCAATCTCCCCTGAACTTTCATGTCCATAATTGAGATATTCCGAAAAATAGATGATTTGATCATAATCATGAAAATCAAAAACATCTTCTAATTGATTGTTCTCATAATGTTTGGTATATACGGTGATTTTATTCTTACGAGAGTTCTTTACACCTGTATGACCAAAAATAAAAACTGCTTGATTAGGAAACGTTTTCAAAATGAAATCGTTTGTTAATCCAGCAGTATTACCAAGTATCAAAATATTCATAAACTTCTCCCCACTTTTAAGAGTGTCCCCTTAACTACACTCTCTACCCATTCTAATCATTAGTCTCAAGTATTTCCCAATAATCTCAAGACCACCATGTAATGCCTTTCTTAAGAAAGCTCTTTGAAAGTTATGGCCTCCTCCCCAATGAGTGAGCACGTAACTCTCATCTGAATCTCTTTCGAAGATTCTTAAAGATTTTAAAAATATAAGAAAGAACAAGATCATTCTAAATAAACATTAACGTAAATTAATATTATTAAAGAATAGATTAAATTAACTAACTAAATATCTTGTTATGTTGATTAGCTTCCCCAAGAAATCACAAACTAACCAGATCACTTTAGATTATCTAACACCTGTTAAACCTTATTTAAAGGTATTTCTTCTTACTCTATCAATCTAAAATGACTCTAGTTTTATATTTACATCGTCACTTTTATTATAGCAATTTATTCTTATTTTTCAACTCCTTTCAAAGGTTTTCACCAAAAGAATTTATCTATAGCTAGTAGTTTTTATCCTTAAATCACTCAATCCATAGGCTTTACAAGTGTTTAAAGTCAGAAAATTCATATTATTTATTTTCAAAACAAAAAAACAGAATTCAAAAAAATTAAATTCTGTTACTTTGATATTATTAAATTGAAAGTAATATTAAATCTTTTTAAGCTTCTACAGCCGCTTTGAGGGCATCTACCTTGTCCAATTTTTCCCATGGAAGATCGATGTCCGTACGTCCCATGTGACCATAGGCCGCTGTTTGACGATAGATAGGACGTTTAAGATCCAGCATTTGAATGATACCTGCCGGACGCAAGTCAAAGAGATCGCGGACAGCAGCTTCAAGTTTACTTTCAGCAACTGTCGCCGTTCCGAAAGTATCAACACGGACAGACACAGGGTTAGCAACACCGATAGCATAAGCCAATTGTACTTCTGCTTTCTTAGCAAGACCAGCAGCTACGATGTTTTTGGCAATGTAGCGAGCTGCATATGAAGCTGAACGGTCAACCTTAGTGGCATCCTTACCTGAGAAGGCACCACCACCGTGTCTTGAGTAGCCACCATAAGTATCAACAATGATCTTACGACCAGTCAAACCAGAGTCCCCTTGAGGTCCTCCGATAACAAAACGACCTGTTGGGTTGATAAAGAACTTAGTCTCATCATCCAAGTATTCGGCTGGAATAACTGCCTTAATGACTTTTTCAATGACATCTTGACGAATTTGGTCGTTAGTCGCTTCAGGATCGTGTTGCGTTGAGATAACGACTGTATCAACACGTACTGGTTGGTCATTCTCATCATACTCAACGGTAACCTGAGATTTAGCATCTGGACGAAGGTATGAAATCTCACCAGATTTACGCAAATCTGCCAATTTTTTAACCAATTTATGTGAAAGGCTAACTGGAAGTGGCATAAACTCTGGAGTTTCGTCAATAGCAAAACCAAACATCAAACCTTGGTCACCAGCTCCGATAAGATCAAGTGGGTCTTGATCACCAGTTCCACGAACTTCAAGTGCTTCATTGACACCTTGAGCAATATCTGGTGATTGTTCAATCAATGATGGGTGAACCCCTACAGATTCTGCCGCAAAGCCGTATTCTGCATTGTTATAACCAATTTCAGCGATAGTATCACGAACCACACGGTTAATGTCCACATAAGCTGTTGTAGAAACCTCACCGAAAACATGGACAGAACCAGTGTAGACAGCAGTTTCTGCTGCAACGTGTGCATCTGGATCCTCTGCTAAAATCGCATCAAGAATGGCATCTGAAATTTGGTCTGCAATTTTATCTGGATGCCCCTCAGATACTGATTCAGACGTGAAAAGTTTACGTTCTGACATATAAAATGTCCCCCTTTTAATATGAAAAATAGTATTAGATAGCACGGATTTAACCGTCTCCTAATAGGTAAAACGCTATACTCCTAATGGAGCTAGACGCCGTTAAAAAGTTACAAAGAACCAACAGCCAACTCTAGGATGACTGTTGCCTTATCGGGACTTAATAACTACTTTCCATTATATCATGTTTTTTCAGTCTAGTCATATAGTTATTTATTATCAAGCCTTATCAATAATTTATAGTGAGCATTTTACCATCTTTTGTATTATACTTAGGATATGAAAACTTATGAACACGTTTATCACATCTTATCGAAGAGTCCTGACTTTGTAACGGGAGAGAGCTTGGCTAAAAGCCTTGGTGTCTCACGGACAGCCATTTGGAAGGCAATTCAAACACTTCAAGAACAAGGAATTGACATTACCAGTGTCCGCAAGAAAGGCTACTATTTAGAAAAGGGAGATATTCTTCTTCCTCAAGACATCTCTAAGCAACTCAACATTCCAGTCTACTTTAATCCAGATTCTAACTCTACCCAACTAGATGCTAAACATGGCATGGAAAAGATTAATCCGACGCCTGCACTTTATCTGGCATCAAGTCAAAAGGCAGCCAAAGGACGATTTGAACGTCACTTCTTTGCCAGTCCACAAGGTGGTATCTACATGAGTATCCACTTAAAGCCCAATTGTCATTTTGAGGAGTTACCACCTTATACGATGATGGTGGCAGCTGCTATTGTCAAAGCTATCCAGCGTCTAACTGGCATCAATACAGAAATTAAATGGGTTAATGACATCTACCTCAACAACAAAAAAATGGCTGGTATCCTTACCGAAGCCATTAGTTCTATCGAATCTGGTCGCATCACAGATGTCATTATCGGGGTTGGGCTTAACTTCTCAATCACTGATTTTCCTGAAGAGTTAGCTAATAAAGCTACTAGTCTTTTTACTTCTGAAAAACCAAGCATCACTCGAAACCAGCTCATTTCAGAAATTTGGAAACTCTTTTTAACCATTCCTACAAGCGATTTGGTCAAAGTTTATAAAGAAAAGTCCCTCGTTTTAGACAAACAAGTGACCTTTGAACAAGCTGGAAGGACTTATACTGGTATTGCCAAGGAAATTGGCGATAAGGGCCAACTTCTCGTTCTTACTGATGATGGTAAGGAAAAATGGTTGACCGCTGGCGAAGTGAGCCTTACTTCTTGGTAGACTTGTCGGCTGCACGCGCAATGCGTGAAACAACATAGGTTGTCCAAAGACGACGAAACAGTAAATAACCAAAAAAGGCTGTGAAAAAGTAATAGCCGTGCTGTAAACTGTAATTAAAACAAACCGTTTCAAAAATAGTTTCAAGCGTAATAAACAAAATTTGTTGAATCATAAGATTATTATATCAATAGATAGAGCCTAGGACAAGCAGTCTAGGCTCTTTTCATTTTTACACGGATGGAACAGCTTCAGAAATCTATCAAATTACACTGGACATCCTCACTTTTGGGTTTCTTGGCTCGGACCTAAAAAGGTCCACTGGACAGCCTCGCTTTTGTGTTTCTTGGCTCGGACCTAAAAAGTTCCACTGGACCTTTTTAGTCCTCTATTTCTACTACATCAGAGAGAAATTCGAGTTCTTGAGGAATATACTCTTCGCGATCTTCTTTTTCCAATTCTTCTTTGGATTTGAGGCTACGTGCAAATTCTGTTCGGAGTTTTTCAAATTCTGCTTTTGGAACAGCCATAATATTAGGTGAGAAACCGGCAGCTGAACTCATGATATTACCAAACATATCATTGAGATCACTGCGTTTCATGACCTGTTCAGCATTAAAAGCAGCATTAAAGGCTAGGATGGCATTTTCCTGATTGGCTAATACAGGCTCGGAACCATTCAAAAGTGCCCTATTTTGTGGGCTGATAGAATCCAAAATTTCAGGCCAAGTTGCCTTTAGGGCATCCAGACACTGGCGTGATTTCTGAGGATTTTCCATAGTTTCACGCATAATCGTGAGAATCTTTTCACGATCCACCTTGTACTGATAAGCAGGTTTGGCTTTTCGACTTGGTGCTACTTCTCCTTGGACTTTGCCCTCTTTAAGAGCTTTACGTAGACCTTCTACCTCGCGACGAAGACTATCTAACTCTTCTTTTAAATTCCCTGGAATTTCTTGTGAAACCTGAGTATGGGTTTCTGACAATTTTATAGTCAGCATTTCCGCATAGATTTTAGGATGTGTTCCAGTTTTAATTTCTGGCAAGGCACTTGTAACCAAGTCAATCAGTTGGAAAAGTCGGTCTTGCTCCAGAGAAAGATTCTCTTCAAAAAGGGGACTATGGTGACTGTTCTCTCCGCCCGCTTTGACAATCAAAAGATCACGAAAATACTCCAAGAGATCCGTCGCAAAACGGCTCATAGACTTACCATTATCAAAAAGAGTTTCAAGATTTGATAAAGCTTGCGTAGTCTCTTGATTGCGAACGTTAGCGACAAAACTGTCTAAGGCTGTTAAACCAATAGAACCAGTGATTTCTTCAGCTACGGCTTGGCTGACATGATTGTCAGGAGACAGACTCAGTGCTTGGTCTAAGATTGACAAAGCATCACGCATACCACCTTCCGCACGACGAGCAATAATGGTCAAAGCCTCATCATCAAAGGTTAATCCTTCTTTTTCCAGGATTGAAGCCAAATGCTCTTTAATAGCTCCCTGCTTGATCGATTTAAACTCAAAACGTTGAACGCGAGAGAGGATGGTTGCAGGAATCTTATGTAATTCAGTGGTCGCTAGAATAAAGACAACATTTTCGGTTGGTTCTTCCAAGGTTTTCAAAAGAGCATTGAAGGCACCTGTCGAAAGCATGTGAACCTCGTCGATAATATAGACCTTGTAAGTCGCACGACTTGGAGCATAGGTCGACTTATCACGAATCTCACGAATCTCATCAACACCATTATTGGAAGCCGCATCAATCTCGATAACATCTTCGAGACTTCCGTTAGTAATATCGCGACAAATATCGCAGTGATTACAAGGCTCACCATCAACTTGATTAGGACAGTTCATAGCCTTGGCAAAGATTTTCGCCGCACTGGTTTTACCGGTACCACGTGGCCCAGAAAAGAGATAGGCATGGCTGATTTTCCCCGACTCTACCGCCTGTCTGAGGGTGGTTGAAATCACTTTTTGACCAACCATTTCGCCAAAGGTCTGACTACGGTATTTACGATATAAGGCTTGATACATTAGTTTACCTCAAACATTCCAAATGTAAGCTCGGTTTTCTCAAGTAGAATTTTGACAAATGCTTCAAGATAATCTTGGTCTACGTCGTTATAGTCTCCTACTTGGTGAGAATCCAAATCGAGAACACCAACTAATTTGCCATCTTTTATCATTGGTACAACAATTTCACTTCGAGCAGCGGAATCACAAGCGATGTAATTGTCGTGTTTGGTGACATCTTCGACAATTAGGGTTCTATTTTCTGCTGCAGACTGGCCACAAACACCCTTACCTAGGGCAATTCGAACACAAGAAACATTACCTTGGAAAGGGCCAAGGATTAACTCATTCTTGTCATTATCCATCAGGTAGAAGCCTGTGAACACAGAATTTGGCAGGGTTGTATTCAAGAGAGCTGAGGCATTAGAAAAGTTGGCCAAAGCATTGTCTTCATTGGCAAAAAGCACTTTAGCCTGTGCTAGCATTAATTCATAGGCTGATTTTTTTTCTTCGTTAGTCATAACTACCATTATAGCAAAGATTGGTTCTTAAAACTAAGATTGACCTACCTTTTCTCCTTCCCTTTCATTTAAAAATAATTCAAGATCTTGAACGACATTTTCAGGATATTCTGGACTAGAAATCTGATAAAACTTAACAGTCATTCGATTTCTGAACCAGGTTAATTGACGTTTAGCAAATCGACGCGTATTTTGCTTGAGTTTTTCCAAAGCTTCGTCCAAGGTTTGGTTCCCAGCAAAATAAGGAAACAACTCCTTGTAGCCTATACCACGAGCTGACTGGGCATCAGGATAATTATCGTACAGCCACTTGGCTTCTTCCAAGAGCCCAAGTTCAACCATCTTGTCTACTCGTGTATTGATGCGGTCATAGATCAAGGAACGTTCATCATCTAATCCGATAAGAAAGGGATCATAAGTCGTCTCAGTATTTTCAAGATTCTCCGAAAAACGATGAAGCTCAAGTGCTCTAATAGCACGACGACGGTTAATCTCTTTAATCTCAATACCTAAGCGATCAATTTTTTCAAAAAGTTCCTGATCAGATAATTGCTCTAATTCCGACCGATAGGCTAAAACCTGCTCCTGATCTACCTGCCCCCCTAGGTGATACCCTTCTAGAAGGCTTTGTAAATAGAGACCTGTTCCTCCTACTATAATAGGCAGCTTGCCACGACTAACGATATCTGTAATGGCAGCCTCTGCCTCTGTCACAAAATCATAAGCTGAATAGGTCTCATCAACATCGCGAACATCAATCAGATGATGCACTGCTGCTACCTGCTCTTCAGGAGTGGGCTTGGCAGTTCCTATATTCAATTGTCGGTAAACCTGCTGGCTATCTCCTGAAATAATTTCCCCATTAAAACGCTTGGCCAATTCAATTCCAAGCGCTGTTTTTCCTACAGCAGTAGGACCAGCTACTACAATAAGTTTGGTTTTCATAATGTTTTCACTTGCTATTCTAGATATTTTTTTAGATAATATAAGCATATTATAACATATACGGAGGATAGTCTCATGGCTAAAAAACATTCATTCGCTAAAGGTGTCGCTACTGGCGTTATCGGAACTGCTGCTACTGTAGCAGGTGCTGTCTTCGCAGTTAAGAAAACCATTATCGAACCAGAAGAAAAGAAATTGGCTTTCATCGAAGAAAACCGTAAAAAAGCAGCTCGCCGTCGTGTAAGCCGCTAATAATGAGAACCAGGGAAACCTGGTTTTTTACTGTTATTTTTAACTCTTCATCTATGACTAGGAACGGAGCCAAATTTGAAAAGAAAAAAATATAATATTATCACCTTCTCTTTGCTAGCTTTCTTCTTTCTCTTCGGTTTTTTATCAAAACATTTAAAAGAACCTGTAAAGCCAGCAGCAAAAACGCATCACATCTCTCACAGCCTTTCATCAAAAAGCAGCTCATCTCATAAAAAAGAGAATACTAAATCATCAAGAGCTACTTCGACGGAAGATCATAAGAAGGAGGCTAAGGACGAAAATAAGCATCAAGCATCTCCTTCTGCTCAAGAAGCAAATCAAAAACAAAACAACCAAACACCTCATCAAGATGGAAATCAAGATAAATCCAAGCCTGCTGAAGGCGGACGAGGTTGGGGCGGGCCAGAAGATGGCTCCTATGCCACTAACGGAGGAGGCGGTGGTGGTCACGATGCAGCCTTCGCCGCAGGTGCTGGTGGAGGAAGCAATCACTCAAGCTCAACTGATCAGAGCAATGAGTGGATTAACGACGTTGATAACAATCCTTACGAGTACCCACAAGCTTCATCAAGCACAGACACAACTGCCAATTCCAATTAATGAGATAACAGAATACTTATCATCACCAGTATTCTATTTTCAACCCTAGTTAGGACTAATCCTGACTAGGGTTTTTGCTTATCAAAAAAACACCTATAATTCAATAGGTGTCAAATACATTTAGCTTAAATTTTGAGCAAACTAGCTTAAAACCTTTTCGTTACAAGCCCATAAAGAACATAACGATAAAAAGATAAAATAAATGTGGACAAAACGCTTTAAAACCGCATGGTTAAAGGCTTAAAAATGTCCCCTGCCGGAATCGAACCAGCAACGACTCCTTAGGAGGGAGTTGTTATATCCATTTAACTAAGAGGACTTATGAAAAAATCTGCCACGAGGACAGATTTTTTATGTGAAATCTGTAAATTATTTACGGATTTCTTTGATACGTGCAGCTTTACCTTGCAAAGCACGCAAGTAGTAAAGTTTAGCACGGCGGACTTTACCGTAGCGTACAACTTCAATCTTTTCAACACGTGGAGTGTGGATTGGGAAAGTACGTTCTACACCGATACCGCTTGAAATTTTACGAACTGTGTACATTTCTGAGATCCCTTGACCTTTGCGTGAAATAACTACACCTTCAAAGATCTGGATACGTTCGCGAGTTCCTTCGACAACTTTCGCGTGAACGCGAACTGTGTCACCAGGACGGAATGATGGGATGTCAGTACGAAGTTGACCTTCTGTCAAACTTTGGATCAATGGATTCATTTTTATATACTCCTATCTTACTAATCTTAAGAGCAACCTCTGTGTCTCAGCGGATTAGCCGTTATTTTTGTGTGTCCATTACACACTCTTAATATGTTATCAAAAATTTTTAAAGATGTCTAGTATCTTATTGCATTTCTATCATTTTTTGTTGACCATAAATGCTTGTCTTATGATTGATGAGATAAGCAAAAGCCATGACAATTGCATAAGGGATTGCATTAGCTGGACCAAAAACCTCAACGCCTATGAAAATAGGTGCTAAAAGGGTATTGGTACTGCTACCAAAGACAGATAGATAGCCAAGACCTGCTACAAGTGGGATTGGAAGTCCTAGAACTGGTGCTAAAACAGCACCAAGACTTGCTCCAATGGCAAATAGAGGGGTTACTTCTCCTCCTTGGAACCCAAGAGATAAGGTAAAGACGGTCAAGAGCAATTTCAAGAGCCAATCCAATGGATAAATGGTCCCACCACCAACACTTAAAGCAATCAAATTCGTTCCAAGACCTGTATAGCGACCCTTCCACAAAATTAAAAGAAGACAGGTCAATATGAGGCTTCCAAAAAGAACACGATAATAGGGATTTGGGAGCAGACTTGCTACCTTCTTTTTACTTAGTGACAAGAGATAAGCAAAGAGATTTCCTGCTAGACCAAAGGCCAGACCTAAAAGAGCTAATTTGACAAAAGTCTCGAAATCAATAGTCAAACTGTCAGATACAAAATGACTAAATTTTTCAAGACCTAAGAGATGGCTTGTCGTACTAGCCACAAATGATGCAATAAGAGTCGGTACTAAGATTGGCAGACTTAATTGTCCTAGAGTCAGAACTTCAAGAGCAAAAAAGGTCGCAGCGACTGGTGTTTGGAAGAGTCCTCCAAAACCAGCTGCCATACCCATGGTCAAGAAAATGCGTGACGCATTAGGGAGCTTAAAATAGCGACTAAAAGCATGTGATACTGTGGCTCCGAGCTGAACAGCAACTCCCTCACGGCCTGCAGATCCTCCAAAAAGGTGGGTCAACCATGTGGTTACAGTCACCAGTGGGATTAACCTTAGAGGCACTTGATCCTCCTCGTTATGTCCCACCTTGAAAATCAAGCCCATTCCCTGTGCTGCCTTACCCGCAAACTTTTGGTAAAGGTAAACTATCAAAAGACCTGCTAAAGGAAGTGCCGGGACTAGATAAAAGAGATGGTGGTCACGAAATTCCGAGAGTCCTATCAGCACGCGCCCAAAAACAGCATCAATCAGTCCAACAAGCACCCCCAAAAAGATTGCATAAAGACTTAACATTACTAAATGTAAGTAAGAAAGACCTTGACTATCACTTAATTGTCTTACTTTCATCCTAGTTGCCTACTTTTCCTCTAGCTTACTTGCTTGATAAGTACGTGAATGCTTCATAATATCCGCAAAACTAGCAACAATAGCTTCTTGATAGTCGGGATTAACGACACTAGCAGCTACTTTATCAAGCAAAGCCTGTTCACGTTCGGGATCATAAATCGCCTTTCCAGTGCGTTGTTTATAAGCACTTACTCGAGTTACTAATTTCATACGTTCTTCCAACAAAGCCACAATCTCATTATCAACGGTATCAATCTGTTGGCGAATCTCATTTAAGTCCATACTGACCTCCTTTTTTTCTCTCCATTATAACAAAAATGACCTGAGGACAAAAGAGCCTCAAGCCATTGAATTGCTTATAAAAAGAGTTTTCTTACCTGACTGATATTACTTTCATTAACAACTAGATACAGGGTTGCTCCTGCTTTTAGACGTGTGTCTCCATGAACAACCTCAGACTGGTCTTGAAAAATCTGAGTGGAAATCAAAACTCCATCAGGTAAGGTTAAATCCTTAACCAATCGACCAGCTAGACTATCTGTAACCGGTAAGTCAATCATCGTCGGTATATTATCAACTTGCTCTGGTTTGTGAGCGATTAGATTGTGAAGCATGGCTTCATAGACAGGTTCTCCTCCCATGAAATCCATGACTAGATAGGCAATCAGGGTCACGACACCAATTGTCATCAATTGGTGAAGGTCACCTACCATCTCAGTCACTAAAATCATAGCAGTTAGCGGTGCCTTAGACACAGCACCGAAATAACCAGCCATACCAAGAATGATAAAGATAGGAAACTGAACGGGATGTAAAAAGCCTAGGTTTTCAAAAGCTGCCGCAAAGACGCTACCAGAAAGAGCACCTAGAGTCAAAATCGGCAAGAAAATCCCACCAGGAAAACCAGAACCAAAGGACAGCATACTCCAAATAAAGCGGATAGCCAAATAGAGGATAGCCACAGTTAGAGCAGGATGTAAACCATTTAAGGCAAGAATCAATTCATTCCCGCCACCTAAAAGATGTGGAAAATAGAGACCAATAGGAATGATAAACAGAACTGCCAAAAGGCCATGAAAATGAGATGGCAAGTGGAAGATTTTCCCTAACCCTTGGTAGACCTTACCAATACGTAAGACAACCCACTCATAACCGTATCCAAGCACACCTAGAAAAATCCCCAAGACAATAAGAATCCAATAATCCTTCAAAGGAAATACGGGTAATTTTTCTGTCATAGCAAGGACTGGTACCTGGCCAAAGATGCGTAGGGAAACAGCATTGGCTACTAAAGATGCCGTTAAAGCTGTCACCCAAACATGACGAGAGAAATGATGATAGACTTCTTCGACGACAAACAAAAGACCAGCAATCGGGGCATTAAAGGCAGCCGATAACCCTGCTGCTGCTCCTGCAGCAATCAAGACACGCTTCTCACGTGCAGAGAGCTTAAGTCCCTCCGCTAATCCCTTAGCAGTCATGGCACCTAGTTGAATGCTAGGTCCCTCACGTCCCAACATCAGTCCCATTGAAATCCCAAGGACTCCACCTAGGAATTTACGCCATAAAACTGACCACCAGGACGGATGTAGAAGCCCCATCAGTTCCCCTTCAACGTGAGGAATCCCTGAGCCCTTGATGTCTTTTTCCTGTTTAATAAGGTAACCAATAAAAAGGGCAATCAAGAGATTAACAAGTACAATTCCCAGAATCAGAAGTGGATTATGAAGAGCGTCTTCGTAAATAGCTACAGAAAATGCAGCCCCTTTGGCAATTAACCAACGAAAAAGACTGACTACTGCTCCTGCTGTCACCCCCACTAAGAGTCCTCGCCAAACGGACCAAAGGAGATGCTGAGATTGCGTCCTAAAATCTCTTTCTATTTCATTCATAAAAACTCCATTTTTGACTACAATAAAAGCAGACTTTACTCTGCTTTTTTCTTATGCTAATGCTTCTGAAACTTTTTCAGCGAAAGCTTCGAGGTTTTCGATATCTTCATCTTCAGCAGAAAGGTCAACCTTGACGCTATCAGCACCCTTAGTCGCCCCTGTGAATGTGAATTGATTTTCAAACTCATCCACTGAATGACAGAAATAATCGTAGAAGGTATCTCCTGAACCTACAACACCAAAGATTTTACCTGACAAGTCGAGGTCAGCCAAATCTTCGTAAAAGTCAACGATTTCATCTGGCAACTCACCATCACCATAAGTGTAAGTCGCTACGATACAGATATCCGCATCTTCAAAATCAGCGGCATCAACCGTTGTACACTCGTCTACATCTACAGTGTGACCCAATTCTTCCAATTTTTTGGCAACGATATCTGCGATTTCTTCAGTGTTACCGGTCATACTGGCATAAACGATTTTTGCTAAAGCCATAATGTCCTCCAAAATAATAAATTAGCTATATTATATCATATTTCTTCAGAAAATAAATGACCTAACAACTCAAAAAAACTGCCCATCAGGACAGTTTTAGATTTTGTAAGAGTTCAAAGTGTCGATAGACTAGCCATAAGCCAAGACCAACTATAAGAATGAGAATCACTGCTCTCATGAGACCTCTAAGAAAAGTCAAGAGCCAAGTAAGAAGCATAGAGGTGATTAACCAACTCCAACCAGAGGCCCCGTATAGGGTTTGAATACTCTGTATGGAATGACTGGTCAGCGTTTTTACCCAATTGGGAATATAAATCCAAATACCATCAC
The DNA here is from genome assembly GCF_000517725.1 of Streptococcus sp. SR4. Classification (NCBI taxonomy): domain Bacteria; kingdom Bacillati; phylum Bacillota; class Bacilli; order Lactobacillales; family Streptococcaceae; genus Streptococcus; species Streptococcus sp. SR4. The sequence goes on from NZ_AZYW01000054.1 coordinate 41,499, forward strand.
CTGATAATCCCAAACGATTGGCAATCATGGTTCCTGTTGTTTGCAACCAAGTAAAGACCCCAGCATTGAAAAGAAAAAGGAAGGTTTGCATGGGGTAACGTCTAGCAAGGCGTTTCAAATAGCGCATGACACCCCTCCTTAATTTGCATAGAGAGCATGGACCGTATCAATATCCACCTGTTGAATCCCGTAATAAGATCCTGCTGATTGCATAACAGATGTCTTAGAGTCATCATGGTCTAAGCCAATGGCATGACCCAATTCGTGTTCAGCTGTATTCACAATACGCTTGTGAGTATAACCAAAATCACTATTCAAGAGGAAATAACGGTTCAACTTCACATCTACATGAGTGATGCGATTGGTCAAAACATTGGTTTGAGTGTCTGCTAAACCTGCTGCCTGTGAATTCGCATCGGAATAGTCTGTCGCAACAATGTCAGCCGTTGAGGCATCATCAGTTAATGTAAAGATGAAAGCACCCGTGTTATTCCAGTTAGTAATAGCTTCCTTATAAGCTGCTACCAAGGTTTCATCTGTAGATTGTATATAGATGCTAGCTGTATTTTGCGCCCATCTAGCTCCATTAGACTCTGGAATGGTATCTGTCGTTGATAGGTTAGAGACAACTTTCTCAACGTCACTAGTACTGGTACCACTAAAACCTAGCTCTACTTGATGAAAGGCTTGGTTAATGTTTGTGGCTAAGGTACTTGAAGAATTATTGGCATAGTAGACGAGTCCATAACCAATAAGGGCTAGAACTAGGGCAAGTTTAAATATAGCCCAAATAAGATTCCAAATAAATTGTAAAAGAAGTTTGGGAATATAGAAGATTACTCTGAATAATTTTTTCATTATTGAGCCTCCTTTTCGAAACTTCCCCTAGTATATCAAGCTCTAATAGTTCTGACAAGCAAAAAATATCACTTTAAGCTTTTATCATCTCTTTGATAAGATGTTACAAAATTGACCTATTAAGACAAGCGTTCTTCTTTAACGTAATCAATAGGTAACCATTCTAAGTAGGCTTCTAGTTGTTTTTCCCAATAATACCACTCATGTCTTCCATGGTCTGTACGGTAGTCAATGTCTAAACCAAGGGCCTTCAAATCAGCAACTGCCTTATCTTGAGAATCAAAAAGGAAATCCTCAAGGCCACACCAGGCAAAGAATTTGGTTTTCTTGTCATGTTGTTTGGCTAGGTTAACCAATTTGTGCTGCTCAATGTCTTTTCCTTCCAAATCGCCAAAGACACCTTGCCAGTATTCCTTAGACTCACTCGTTTCATCTGTAATCATCTCTACTGATAATCCAAGGGCACCAGAGAAGGAACCCGCACAAGCAAAGTTATTTGTCGTTAAGGCTAGTTTGAAAGAACCATAGCCACCCATAGAAAGTCCAGCGATAAAGGTCTTTTCACGCTTCTTAGTCATACTAGGGAAGAAACGTTGCATGACTTGAGGAAGCTCCTTAGCAATGGCATCGTAATACTTAACCCCGTAATTGGTATTTGTATACCAGCCATTTTCAGAGTTAGGCATAATAACGATGAGATTAGTCTTACGAAGGAGACGCTGAATATTGGTACGGAAGGCCCAAGAATTATGATTGCCCCCCATGCCATGAAGGAGATAGAGAACTGGGATGTCCGTATCACTTTCCGTTTCAGCAATCTGATCACGATCTGGATAGATGACATCCACTTGGCGGTATTGTCCTAGAACATCTGATGAGTATTCAATTTGAAAAAAAGCCATTTGTATTTTCCTTTCTTAATGTTAGAAAAGCTGGGAAACCCCAGCTTTTGATTTTAAAACAAAGTCTTGTTGAGACTTTCCTCAATGTCTATGGTGCAAGCGACACGCTCACACTCTTATGTTTTAGTCAGTTATTAGCGGACTTCCATAACTACTGGAAGGATAGCTGGGCGACGTTTGGTTTGGTCAAAGAGGAACTTAGCTACATCGTCTCGGACGGCACCTTTAAGTTCACCCCAGTCGAAGCTGTCTCCTGCCAAGTAATTTTCAACTGTAGCATTGACAATGTCAGCAGCCTCACGGAGAATGTCACGGCTCTTCTTCACATAAACGAACCCACGTGTATTCACACGCGCTTTAGAGACAATCTTACGTTCCTTCTTGTTAACAGTGATAGCTACGATAAAGATACCATCTTCAGACAAGACCTTACGGTCACGAAGGACGATATTACCCACATCACCAATGGCATTACCGTCAATCATAACATCACCAGCTGGAACAGCTCCTTCATGAAGAAAACCTTGGTCCTCTGACAAGTGCATGATATCACCGCGTTTAACGATATAAATATTTTCTGGAAGAATACCAACTTCCAAGGCTAACTCTGCATGTGCTTGAAGGTCACGGTACTCCCCTTGGACAGGGAAGAGATACTGTGGACGAAGGAGGTTAATCATCAATTGAAGTTCGCGAGCATTGGCATGCCCAGACACACGGAGGCTTTGTGTAATCATCTTAACAGAACCGCCAGCTTTATAGATAGCATTGTTGACACGTGCCACTACTGCTTCTTTAGCAATACTTGGGGTAGTTACGATATAAACCAAGTCTCCATCCTTAATTTGAACGTAACGGTGACGACCAACTGCCATCTTTTGAAGGCCATCGATTGGTTCACCCATACGACCATTTTCGAGGATAATCAACTCGTGGTCTTCAAACTTGTTCATGTCTTTTGGTTTGACAATAAGTTTCTCATGCTCCACAGTCAATTTTTTGAGACGAATGGCTGTGCGGACAATATTTTCTACGTCAAAACCAGTAAGAACAACACGACGTCCGTGATCAGCAGCTGAATCAAAGACTTGTTGAATACGTACCAAGTTTGAGGCAACTGCAGCAACAATAACACGTCCTTCTGCATCGGCAATAACTTGGTCAATTTCTTGGCCAACTTCTGCTTCAGAAGCTGTTTGTTCAGTACTTGTCGCATTTGCTGAGTCTGACAAGAGGGCCAAAACACCTTCACGTCCGATTTCAGCCAAACGACCTAAATCAGTTTTGTAGTAAGGACGGGCAGCTTGGTCAAACTTGAAGTCACCTGTATAGACAATATTTCCTTGGTCAGTACCAAGAACAATCCCCATTGATTCTGGAATTGAGTGAGTTGTTTTGAAGAATGAAACCTCAGCATCCTCAAATTCAATTTCAGTTTCTGCGTCAATAACATGGAAATTATTGAATTTCTTAACGCCAGCATTCTTGACAAAAAGTTTAGCTAACTCGATTGTGAGTGATGATCCAAAAACTGGTGCTTTGACGTCTTGCAAGATATAAGGTAGGGCACCAATGGCATCGGCGTGTCCGTGAGTTAAGAAAATCCCTTGGATACGATCTCTATTTTCAATCAAGTAATCTAAGTTAGGGATGACAAAGTCAACACCTAGTTGTTCATTTTCAGGATACTTTAGACCAGCATCCAAGATAAAGATAGAGTCGTTAATCTCAACAATATAGAGGTTCTTAGCATTTTCACGTACTCCACCTAGGGCAATAATTTTAATATCGCTCATGCTTGTTTTTCTCCTTTTTAGTTTGACTCTCTTCTAGAGCCTATTTTTACAGACGGTCCAAGAAGCTGAACGTTCGTGCGAACAGTCTCCTTGTCGATTTACAGGCCACAACAAAAAGTTGCATACCCTTTAAGTATACAACTTTTTGGCTTATTTTACAATTTAGAGTCAGACTAGGCTTACTCAAACATAGCGTAGTAGTCTGTGATATCCAATTGACCTTTTTCTTCCTTGGTAAGATCTTTAATGATTTGACCATCCTTCATAACAATCAGACGATTTCCATATTTTAGGGCATCTTCCATGTGGTGGGTAATCATCAAGGCTGTTAGATGGTCTCCCGTCACAAACTCATCAGTCAACTCCATGAGTGCTACACTGGTCTTAGGATCCAGGGCTGCAGTGTGCTCGTCTAAGAGCAAGAGCTCAGGACGTTTAAGTGTCGCCATCAAAAGACTGAGAGCCTGACGCTGACCACCTGAAAGGAGACCTGCTGGTGTATCTAAGTGTTTTTCTAAACCATTACTGATACGTTCGATCAGACCTTGAAATTCCTCTGTGTAGAGATGAATTTGGCGTGATTTAAGCCCTCGTTTTTCACCACGGTATTTGGCAATCAAGAGGTTTTCTGCAACAGTCATACGAGGAGCTGTCCCCATTTTAGGATCTTGGAAGACTCGTGAGAGGTACTTAGCACGCTTCTCAGCAGGGAGAGCCGTAACATCTTCACCCATGATGAAAATCTGACCACTGGTCAACATGAGTGTCCCTGCAATGACGTTGAAGAGGGTTGATTTTCCGGCACCATTTCCACCAAGAATGGTAATAAAGTCACCTTCTCTAATGGTAAGATTAACATGGTCCAAGATTGTTTTTTCGGTGTCAAAACCGTTATTGACCTTAACAGTCGCATCTTTGAGTTCTACAATAGCTGTCATCGTGATAAGGTCACCCCCTTAAAGAATTTTCGGCGTAGGACAGGCGAAATCAAACAAATAGCCAAAACAATTGCACTAAAGAGTTTGAGGTAGTTTGTGTTAAAACCAAGAGCAATAACCGCTGTCAAAAGGAACTGATAGAGGATTGAACCAATACAGATGGCAATCAAACGTTCCAACAGAGTCAAGTTAGTCGCATAAAGGACCTCACCAATGATAATGCTGGCAAGACCAATGACGATAACCCCAATCCCTTTAGAAACGTCGGCATAACCGTCCTGTTGGCTAATCAAGGCTCCAGAGAGGGCAATAATACCGTTTGAGATAACAAGACCCATCACTTCCATATTGTCTGTGTTGATACCAAAAGATTTGGCCATGTCTCTATTATCACCTGTGGCAATATAAGCTTGACCTAGGCGCGTGTTAAGAAAGGCAATCAAGGCAGTGATAACAATGGTCACAGCAATGAGACCAACAATCAAGAGATTGTAGTCCTTGCTGAAAGGAAGCAAATCTTGAATAGTCTTAATATCAAGAAGTCCCAAGTTGGCCCTTCCCATAATCATAAGCATGACTGAGTTAAGAGAGGTCATGACCAAAATCCCTGCCAAAATAGTAGGAATTTCTCCCTTAGTATAGAGGAGACCAGTCACAAGTCCAGCACCACAGCCGGCCAAAACGGCAACCAAGGTTGCTAAAATTGGGTTCCAACCAAAGTTCATAAGGGTTACTGCTACTGCCCCACCAAGAGGGAAGGAACCTTCTGTTGTCAAATCAGGAAAATCCAAGATACGGAAAGTCATGTAAATCCCAAGACCTAGGATTCCGTATAGAAGCCCCTGATAAATAGATGAAATAATCATAAGTCCTCCTTATTTATCAGCTTTAACAGCGATGTCTGACTGTTTAAGCACATCGTCAGGGATGGTGATGTTGAGGTCTTGAGCAACTTTAAGGTTAAGTGTTGGTGTGCCATCATCGATAACATCTACAGGAACATCCTTAACTCTCTTACCTTTAAGAACCTTAACGGCACTACGAGCTGTAGCCTTTCCAAGTTCATATTGGCTTTGCGCCACTGAAGCCAAACCGCCTTCTTTCACCATAGTATCAACCGTCGTATAAACTGGAATCTTAGCCTGGTTGGCTGATGAGATTACTGTTGAAAAGGCTGAAGCAATAGTATTATCTTGAGGCGTCCAGATGGCATCTACCTTACCAGTCATGACTGACATGGTTGTATTGATTTCATTGGTTGATGGTACGGCGTACTCGACCACATTCAGGCCATCTTTTTCAGAGTATTTCTTAAAGCTTTCAACCTGTGATTTGGAATTATCCTCACTTGAAGCATAGAGAATACCAATCGTTTTGGCATTTGGTGTCAGTGATTTGACCAATTCTACTGTCTGCTTAATCGGCACTTGGTTAGAGGTACCAGTGACATTGCCTTCCGGATGCTTGAGATCCTTAACCAATTTTGCCCCAACAGGGTCTGAGATAGCCCCCATGATGACTGGAATATCCTTGGTAGCTGCCGCTAGCCCCTGTGCTGCTGGTGTGGCAATACCGATAACAACATCGTTCTTGTCATTAACCAATTGTTTAGACATGGTTTGAATTTTAGACTGGTCTCCTTCGGCATTTAGGAGGGTGATTTTAACCTTGTCCCCCTTATAACCAGCTTCCTTAAGGCCATCCTCAATTCCCTTCTCGATTTGATCCAGGGCGTCGTGAGTCACGAACTGGAGGATCCCTACTTTGACGACCTTATTGGTATCTTGGTGTTCTTTTTTGAACAGATCTGTACCAATAGAACCGAGCGTCAAGATAGCTAAGAAAACCAAAGTCCAAATTAAACGCTTGTTTTTCATATGTGTCTCCTTCTATAAATTCTTCCTTTCTATTGTAAGTCATTTTCAGTCAATTAGCAATATTCTTAATTTATAAAAATTACCCTGATTAAAAAAAAGAACCAGAACACGATGTCTGATTCTTTTCCCTTATTATTACTGATATTGTGCCAAGTCTAACTTCATAATATAAAAGTAAAGGTCACCATATTGTCCCTTGTAGCCAATATCATGTCCGTTTATTGTCACCTTAGTGACTGGCGTTGAATCTGGTAAGGCAATCCAACAAGCTTGCTGTGCCCTAACAAATTCATTGTAATCTTCAAAGGAAGTGTGTTTTTCTTGCTTGGCGGTATTTAAATAAGTTACTTCAATCATCGAGGGACCTCCTTATAATCCTTTAACTAAGGTCTAGATTACGCTTCCTAGAGAGCAAAGTCAATCATGACGACTTAAAAAAACTCGCAGTCTGGGCCATACAAATAGACCCCATGGCAAATACCATGAGGTCTATTTTAATTGAAATCTGGATTCTTAAGGTCCTATACGACCGTTAAATCATTTTAACGTTTGCGTCGTTTTGTGCCATAGAGTCCGAATCCAGCTAGAAGACTTGCCAAACCAAAGATTGCAAGGTTTGAATCTTCACTACCAGTTTCTGGAAGTTGGGCTGTCTTATCAGTTGGATTGATAAAGTGAGCTTCTTCTTTTGTTTCTGGAAGCACTGGAGCCTTAGGCTCTTCTGTTTGTGGAGCTGGCTGTGGCTCTGGTGTCGGAGTTGTATCCGGCACAGGTGTTGGAGTCACAATTTGTTTGTAGATGTGTTGAGTATTACCATTTTCATCTACAACTGTCTTCACAAATTCATAACCAGGGATGTCTTTCTTAGGTTGTTGGCCATCTTCGGTTGGATAACCAGGGATTGGAGTACCATTTTCATCTACATATGATGTTGTTACTTGCTCATAGACATGTTCGATATCACCATTAGGTAATTTCTTAGTTTCTACGAAGCGGTAACCTGGGATCTCAACTTTTGGCTGTTCACCATCAACTGTAGGATATCCTGGGATTTCCTTACCTTCTTTATCAACAAACTTAGTGATTGGAAGGACAGTTGGTGTGTAGGTAGCTGAAGCCTTAGTTCCGTTGACATCTTCACGAACAACTGTTACTGCTGGGGCAGTTCCTGTAAATTCAGGTTCTGGTGTGAAGGTTACAGTTCCATCTGCAGCTACTGTGTATGTACCAACACCTGAAATCGTCTTGGTAGTTGAACCATCTTCAAAGGTAGCTGGAACTTGGTTATTCATTGGTACACGGCTATCGCCTTCAGTGAAGCTTGGTTTACCTGTTTGCGTTTGACCCTTATTACCAATTGAAGTAACTGATTCTGCAGTTGGTGTTACTGGTGTAACGGTTGGTGTATAGGTAGCTGTAATAGCTGTACCGTTCTTATCAACACGTTTCACTGTTACGCCTGTACCTGTTCCTGTGAATGCTTTTTCTGGAACAAAGGTTACTGTTCCGTCTGGAGAAACGGTGTAAGTTCCTTCTCCTGGAATAACTTTAGTTGTTGAACCATCTTCAAAGGTAGCTGGTACATCATCATCCATTGGCACACTTGGGTTACCAGGCGTAAAGCTTGGTTTACCTGTTTGCGTTTGACCTTGGATATCTGTTGATGTTGCTGGGGCGGCAGTTGGTGTAACAGGAGTTACTGTTGGTGTGTAAGTTGCTGAGGCTTTTGTGCCGTTCTTATCTTCACGGACAACTGTCACTGCTGGAGCTTCACCAACGAATGATTTCTCAGGTACGAATGTAACTGTTCCGTCTACTGCTACTGTATAAGTACCAACGCCTTCTACTGTCTTAGTTGTTGAACCATCGTCAAATGTTGCTGGAACGTCATCGTTCATTGGCACACGGCTATCACCTTCGGTGAATACAGGTTTACCAGTTTGTGTTGCACCCTGGATGTCAGTAGATACTGCTGGAGTTGCAGTCGGTGTGACTGGTGTAACAGTTGGTGTGTAGGTTGCTGAGGCTTTAGTGCCGTTCATGTCTTCACGGACAACTGTCACTGCTGGGGCTTCACCAACGAATGATTTCTCAGGTACGAAAGTTACTGTTCCGTCAGCCGCTACTGTGTAAGTACCAACGCCTTCTACTGTCTTCGTAGTTAATCCATCATCGAAGGTTGCTGGAACGTCATCGTTCATAGGCACACGGCTATCACCTTCAGTAAATTTAGGCTTACCAGTTTGAGTTTGACCTTGGATATCTGTCGATGCTGCTGGTTCAGCAGTTGGAGTTACTGGTGTCACAGTTGGTGTGTAAGTAGCAGAAACTTTAGTGCCGTTCTTATCTTCGCGAACAACTGTCACTGCTGGGGCTTCACCAACGAATGATTTCTCAGGTACGAATGTAACTGTTGCATCAGCCGCTACTGTGTAAGTACCAACACCTTCTACTGTCTTGGTAGTCGAACCATCGTCAAATGTTGCTGGAACAGCATCGTTCATTGGTACACGGCTGTCACCTTCGGTGAAGCTTGGTTTACCTGTTTGTGTTGCACCTTGGATATCTGTCGATGTGGCATCTTCAGATGTTGGAACGACTGGAGTAATCTTAGGTGTATAAGTTGTTTCTACTGTTGTTCCATTTGCATCGGCTGCTTGAACCTTAACTGGAACAACATCACCTGAGTAAGATTTATCAGTTGGTGTGAAGGTTACGACACCTGTGTCTTTATCAACTGTGAATGTACCAATAATATTGCCCGCTGGTGATTTCGCAAACACCGCCGCTGCTGGTTGACCATTTTCATCAAGAAGTGTAATCGAATCCCT
>NZ_AZYW01000055.1:0-657 GCF_000517725.1 Streptococcus sp. SR4
CGTAACTTACGTCTACAAACTTAAAGAAGATCCAACGAAACCTAAAGAAGGTGACGTAATCATCACTTACGTAGACGAAAAAGGTAAAGAAATCAAGAAACCTCGTCAAGACACACCAAACTCACCATATGATACTCCATATAACACAACTGAGGAAGGTGAAAAACCTAAGACAATCAAGACTCCAGACGGTAAGACATACAAGATCGTACCGAAAGGTGACTACCCAGTAGGTAAAGTTGATGGCGATGGACACCTTGAATCATCTGACCCAATTAAAGGTAAAGTTGATAAACCACGTTCAATCATCACTTATGTCTACAAAGAAGTGAAGGGTGACGTTTACGTTCACTATAAAGATACTGAAGGTAAGACAATCAAGACTTCAGTTGTTGATGAAAAAGATCAACCAGTCGATAAAGACTACGATACAGTAGTAGATAATCGTCCTAAGACTATCACAACAACTGATGGTAAAGTTTACGAATTGGTACCAGCAGGTAACTACACTGTAGGTAAAGTTGATGGACAAGGTCACCTTGAGTCATCAGACGCTACAACAGGTAAAGTTATCGAAGGACGTAAAGATGTTACTTACATCTACAAACTTAAAGAACAACCAGCACAACCTAAGGGTAATGTTTACGTTCACTATGT
>NZ_AZYW01000056.1:0-29943 GCF_000517725.1 Streptococcus sp. SR4
TCCTTTTTCTATTAGCTTAATGCCATGATAGCATCGATAAAAAGTTTCTTTGTGAAGTAACCGTTACTAATGAGATAGACTGTGTGGCGAGCATTAGCCACCATCTGTGCATACTGCTCCTCGGTACATTCTTGAACGCAACGGTCTGCTTCTTCCAGACTTGAAACGACGAAGCCTAGACCATGTTCTTTGATATAGTCTGCATTTGAGAGGTAGTCAGGTACAACAACTGGGAGACCTGCAGCTAAGTAAGTAGAGAGTTTATAAGAGATGTTCATCTTATAGTAGTCAAGCTCGTCCTCTGGTTTTTCCGAATTCCCCCAGACCAGACCAAATCCTCCCTTAGATAGTTCTAGCAAAAGCTCATGTTTATTTCGCCAGCCTTCGAGGTGGACTTTGGAATAATCCTTATCCTCTTGTTTATCTGCGTAGACGTGGAGAGGGGTCGTTTGTTTCCAGTCTAAGATATGTGGGAAACGTGTTGGGTTTCCGGCAAAAATCATTTTCTTTTGGAAAGCAGGCTGGTGCAAGTCCAGACTATGAGGTAAGTCCCAAAGTTTTTGGATAATAATCTTCTCAACTGTTAGCCCTTCCTCAATTAGTCGATCACGCATCTTTTCAGATGGAACAACGACGACATCACAGAGATTGTACATGTCAATATAAGAAGACATGAGATAGTAGTTACTATCAAACATGAGAGGTGGGACGTCATGGATAAACATAACGGTCTTAGCATTAACAGCTTTGAATTTACGGAGCAACCGGCTGTCCCACTCACTACCATTCCATGATGGAGACTGGAAGAAAACGATGTCTCCAACACTCAGTCCTGCTACAATCCCATCAAAGCGGGAATTAAGCTCTCCATCTGGCTCTTGGCTACTATCATAGAAATAAATTCCTAGTTCATTAGCACCGAGCTCTTTGGCAATCTTCATGGTATCATTTTGGGCAATCAAAGCTACACTACGTGAGGACTGGCCAAATAAATTTGTAAAATGTACGCGCATGACATACTTCTTTCTATTATACGGTAGGAAGTCCTCTACTTATAAGAAACAATCATAAAAATAAGTAAGAGGATAAAGAGGGCTATGCTGATAGCCAAGGTCAACATTTTTCGAATCGGTTGGCTAGCCCAATAACTTGGTTTACCGATATTACTAGTGGCATCCGTTGAGAAAATCTGCGTTTGACGCGGTTGGATGGTCACTAGGACGATAAGGGCAACCGAAAGAATCACTGCTAGAACCATAAATACTAACATCATAAGACTACCTCAACAAACCAATAAGGGTGAAGATCAAACCGATGATAATAACAAGTCCGAGCATGATTGAAAAGCTCTTGTTGATCTTCTCTCCTCTGGTTTCTTTTTCTTTTGTGATAGGCTTTTGCTTGAGTTCTTCCATACGGCCTTCAACGTCACCGTAGAATAAATCTTTTTTAGACATGATTTCCTCCTAAAAGTGATTGTAAGCGGTCGGCCAACTCAGAAGCAGTCAGAGTATTGGCTTGAGCTTCTTGAGCTTGCATGGCCTCTTGCATAGCTTGATTGTCGCTTAGGACCTTCTTAATCTTGGCAACCATAGCTGGATAGTTCTGACTAGCATAGATATGCTCTGGTGCTGTATAGACAGGTCCATGAGCTGTTTCTGAAAAGGCCAAAATCAACAATTGGTGTTCAAAGGCAGTCCGTGTCGCCTTATACAATTCATTATGATGGTTAATGTCCAAGTAGAGGTCAGACTCTTGATAGAGCTTGTCCAACTGCTTGTGACTAGCATTTGGATGGAGCACAACGTTTGAATAACGCATCATTGAAAGCAATCTTGGGGACATCTCAGTGACTGCTGCAATCTGGAAAGTCACATCTGGGAGTGACTCAACCAAGACTTCCAAACGCTCAATTTGGTCTGAATTCGTTGCGATAAAGGCATTACGAGGTTTACCATGATTTTCCTTGAAGTCATAGGCATAGCCAAGAGACAAGATCTTATGATGTTTGTCCTCTGGCGCCAAGGTCAAGGCTTTTTCATAAGTTGCCTTATCAGGAATGATGATGGCATTGGCTCTGGCTGAATTATCCTCCAAGATACCATTCATGTTACCTGGAAGGACATCACCCAGCGGCTCCTGCCAAACAAGGACATCAGTGGCACCTTTATTTTCCATAGTCCATGAGACGATGAAAGGTGTCGCCAAGCTATTAAAGATAATATGGTCGATATCACCAAAGACCTGAGCTAAGAAGGCTTTGATAAATTCGGTACGGTTGGCGAAACGACGAAGGGCTTGTCCTGGTAAGGTCAAGAGAATATCGCCGGTGAGATGATTTTCCAAGATACATTCGTCGCCTTCTTTGGTTTGGTAGCTGGTAAAGAGTGCCTGTCCATTCTCATCATGAGTGGTCTTGGCAAAGCAGAAACCGTACTTGTTGTAGTGGTCCACTTGGCGAATCTTACCTGACTTGTCCAACCATTCGACGCTTTTGACGATACGAGCCTTGCTACCTTCTGGGTAGGTGATGCGGGCACGTTCTTCGGTGAGGTTAGACACACGCGCCATCTGATTGTTCCCTGAAATTTCCCAAAAGGCTGGCACAGGGACTTGGTTGAAAAAGCGTGGTTTGCCTGTTTCCTCTGCTGCTTCCACATAGTAGGTGAAAGGAGAGAGAGCTCCTTGAGGGAGGAATCCATCTGGATTGATAACAACTGTTGTGGCATCGTAGCCTGCTGCCTGAAGAGAGTAAGCCAAATCCTTACTGGCTTGATTGTAGTAATCACATAAGAATATCATGAGCGTACCTCCTCAAGTAACTGTTTCCAAGCTGCCTTGACTTGACTGGTCAAGAAGCCTTTGGCAAGGTCATAAGATTTTTGACGCATGGCCTCGATATTGCCTTCTTCGTAGAGACGAACAATGGCATCCTTATAGGACTTGGTGATAACATCCACAACATGATTTTCAGCGACAGGAAGGAGATAACCGTTGACCCCGTCTTCGATAAAGGTTTGATTCCCATAAGGAACGTCAAAACCAATCATAGGAAGACCTGAACCAACCGCCTCCATGAGGGTAAGTCCAAAACCTTCACTGGTTGAAGCTGTTAGGTAGACCTCGTACTGGCTATAAATGTCAGTCAAGTCAGCGTGCCCCATGAGTCGGATATAGTCGCCAGCTTGTGCTTCGACAATAATCTCACGCAACTTGGCATCCATACTACCACTACCGTAGATATCAAAAGTGATATCTGGCAGAGTCTTATGAACCTCGATAACCGCACGAACCAACCAGTCAATGTGTTTTTCCTGAGCTAATCGTGAGGCCGTAATCATTGAGAAGGGCTTACGTGGCTTGTCCTGTCCAACCAATTCAGGCAGACTTCCAACTGGAATAGTGTAAATCTTTGGATCATGGTTGGTGTAGCGACGGAATTGTTCCTGTAAGATTTCCTTCTGACGATCAGTTGCCACGATAAAGAAATCAACCTTGTCCGCATTGGTAAATTGGTACTCGTAATAGTTATTCCAGAGAATATAGTTGTCATCAGTTTGATTGACACTAAAATGCTCAGCGTGAACAACGACACCTAGGCGAGCAGCTTGCGCTTCTTCAAAGACCAACTGACCAATACCTGTTTCACGGTCCAAAATGACCACATCATCCTTGGTTAGGGACAGACGTTTGAAGAAATATCGAAGAAATTCTTGCTTACCATAGAGAACCTGATCAGGGAAACGATAGATATCCTGATTATTGTCTCCTACAATCATGTCATAGGCTGTAGACCCATCTTCGTTATAAAAACGACGTTGGTAAACCTTAGCTTGATTGTCCTTAGGCGCAGAATACTCACTGCAATAACGAGTGTAAGAGTAAAAGTCCTTGCGCAAGAGTTTGTCATTGACAAAGTAGCTGACTGTTTCCACTGCATCTTCATCAATCGCACGAAGGTTACATGCCACCACCATATCATCTTGTGGGTAATGGTAACGAATGAGGCGGCCAGCAACTTCCTTGCGCTCAGGATTAGCAGGTAAAATAGCCTCGATTTCCGCTAGGCTAATGCTCGATGGTGCAATCTTAACATCTGTAAAATAGCTATGGAGCCAGATGATTTCGTCGTCTGCAAAACCAATCTTGCTTGTCATATGCTCGATATTATCTCCAAGGATGAGATCCATAAAGACAAATTTTGCCTCTTGTCCCATTTCCCTGAAAATCTTGGCACGGTAGGCCTGGGCATATTCGACACCACTGCTGGCCCAACCTATGCCTAAATTAATGTTATATACTGTCATAATTTCCTTATTTTATGGGAAATGGCTGATGATATCTCCTTTTTTAGTGACTTGCACCTGACTAAGGAGAAGATTACGAACCATATCCTTTCTGATTTGACGTTTCATGGCTTCAAAGCCCTTGTAAGCCTCTTGGTAATATTCAACAATCGGGTTCTTTTGACTGAGTTGTTGACTACCGATAGCCATTTGGAGTTGTTGCAGATAGTCTACCTGCTCCACCCAGTTGTCATCCACAGCCTTAAGCATGGATAGGCGTTGGAAATACTCGTTAAGTTCCTTGGTCTTCAACTCCTGCTTTTTAGCATCAAGTTCACGATAGGCAAACTGGTAGATGAGTTCCAAGACTTCCTCACGATTGTTGAGGTCCAGATCCTTAGGAATTTCATTGATGCGGAAGCTGATATTACGCAAGATAAAGTGGTAAAGATTTTCCGCTTTTGAGAAATCTTCCTCAGCCATAGCCTGGTCGATAAAGTCATCAAGAACCTCGTCGATAACAGTGTCCAAGCCTTGATTGTGGTAGATGAGGCGGTCACGTTGCGCGTAGATCATCTCACGTTGGATGTTCATACTTTCTGCAAATTCAAGAGTCTGACGACGTGAGGTACGACCAGAACTTTCACTGGCTTCTTGGGCTTTTTCAACCAATTTACGATACTTACGGCCTGTCAATTCTTTAGGCTCGATGTGATCACTAATGGCGTATTCTTTGTAAGTACGGTGAACCCAAGATGGACCGTATTTTTTAATCACGTCATCTTCAAGTGAGACAAAGAATTTAGACATACCAGGGTCACCCTGACGTCCAGAACGGCCACGGATTTGCAGGTCAATACGCTGACTTTCCATACGTTCGGTACCGATAACGACCAAACCACCGAGTTCAGCCACACCCTTACCGAGCTTGATATCTGTTCCACGTCCAGCCATTGACGTCGCAACCGTCACGGCACCCATTTGTCCTGACTCAGCAATCATCTCAGCCTCACGTGGTGCATTGTTGGCATTTAGGAGGTTATGAGCAATTCCTTCACGCAAAAGCAAAGAAGAATAAAGCTCTGACATTTCCACCGAACCAACGAAAATCAAGATTGGATTGCCTTTTTCATGATAATGCTTAACATACTCTAAAGAAGCAAAGACCTTCTCTGGCAGAGTCGCATAAATCTTATCTGGATAGTCGATACGTTGTTTCTTACGGTTGGTTGGAATTTGAATGACCTTCATACCATAGGTATCGAGAAATTCTTTTTCCGCAACCTTACCAGTACCAGTCATCCCTGAAATTTTCTTGAATTTTTTAAAGAGACTTTGATAGGTGATAGAAGCCATGGCTCTGGTTTCTTGTGACAAGGCCACTAATTCCTTGGCTTCAATGGCTTGGTGGAGTCCACCTTGGAGCTTGGTCAATTCCAAGAGACGACCTGTCGATTTATCAAGAAGGACCACTTCAGGCCCTTTCTTACCATCGCGAATGATGTAGTCCTTGTCCTTTTTATAGAGCAAGTGGGCACGAAGTGAAAAGAGCAAATGACGGGCAAAGGTACTATTTTCCTCATCGTAAAGGTTGCCGATACCGAGGTAGTTTTCAGCAGCCTTGGCACCCTTAGTGGTCAACCAAACTTCACCTTTTTCCTCTTTGAAGATGTAGTCTTCACCCTCGACCAAGGTGGTCATGAGTGTATCCATCATTCCATAGTAGTTGGACTGAACACGGGGCGCACCAGAGATAATCAAGGGTGTCTGCGCACTATCAAGAAGGACAGAGTCTACCTCATCGACGATAGCATAGTTAAAAGGACGCATGTATTTCCCGTCTTGGTTAGAAGCAAGGTTATCAATCAAATAGTCAAAACCTAGACTGGCATTGGTCGTGTAAACGATATCTGATTGATAGATGGCACGCTTTTCAGCTGGTTCCATCTCATTACTGCCTTCCACACAAGGCACACCAATCGTCAAACCTAGGAACTCATAGACCTGACCCATTTCTTCGGCGTCACGGATAGCCAAGTATTCATTGGTCGTAACGAGGATAGCCCCTTCACCTGACAAGGCATTAAGGTAGACTGGCATGGTTGCCGTCAGAGTCTTACCTTCACCGGTATTCATCTCAGCGATATGGCCTTGGTGCATGACAATCCCCCCCATAACCTGAACATCATAAGGAAACATGCCTAGCACGCGCTTATCTGCTTCACGAACAACCGCAAAGGCTTCTGGCAGGAGGTCGTCCAAGCTTTCTCCTTGGGCTAAACGCTCCTTAAATTCCTGCGTTTTATTTTTCAACTCAAGGTTGCTCAGATCGGCCATTTCATCGGCTAGGCCGTTGATTTCCTTGAGTATCTCCTTAACAGGGAGAATAGGATTCAGTTGTTTAAACATGTTCTTCTCCTGTTTCTTCCAGTTTTAAGCTGTAGAAATCCAGCTCTTTGACCCCAGCACTCAAGAGAGAAATACGATAGGTATAGGCCTCGTGAGGGTAAACAAAGGTCATGTGGGTACCTTTTTCAATGAGCTGTTTGATTTCATTGTCATAACGGTCCAAAAAGCTGACTTTCAAAAAGACTGAGCCTGTTGGGACAGCTTCGAGATTGGCCGTCAAGTCATAGCTGTGCCCCTTTTTCAAAAGTGGGAGGGCAGGCTGGGTACGACCAGCTTGATAGTTTTGGATGGCCACCCAAGACTGGATTTCCGTTCCTGATGGCACCAAAGGATTGTAAAATTGCACAGAACCATCTTGGCGTTTAACAATTTTTGAGCCATACATGTAGGCTTTGTGGTTTAAGCCCCACAAGATTTCTGATTTCTTGTTTCTGAACATTCTTACTCCTTCCTTCCAAAATCATTTTCTAAAATCATACGGTAAAAATTAACAAACCAAGTTGTCGCCGTATAAGAATCATCGTTGTGTCGACCTGACGTTCCCTTGCTGAGAATCTTAGCCCCTGAGTAATAGAGAGACTTGGTAATGTCCTCGTAGGCCGTCGGATCCATATCCTCGTCTTTCATGTAGGAAAGACCAAAAGTTGTATTTGAGAAGTCTGCTTTTTCAAATTTATCCCAGAACTTCTGATTAAGGGCCTCGACACCTTCATTATCCAAGCGTCCTGTCTGCAAATGCAAGACATCAATTCCTGTTGGGAAAACCTCTGGCGCCAAGAGTCTGGCACGATTACCGATAGTACCAACATTGGCTAGAGGCTTAGACATGATGATGGCGTGAGGCTCAAAGTCCGCACCATAGTACATAGATGGGAAGGTTCCCATGGACATTCCTGAGAGAATGAGCTGACTATTGTCAAAACCTAGGTAGTCCAAATAATGTTGGATGGTGTCTTTGATGCTATTTTCAAGCTCTTCAGTTCCCATATAGAAGGCTCCCCCTTGGAGACGAGGGTCTGAAAAGAGCAAGAATGGCGTTCCCATTCCCTTCATCATTCCGAAACCTTCGAAACCTTCGGCAGGACGGAAACCTGAGAAGTAAACTGACAAAGGTGGCTTGAAGTCCCCAGGATAAAAGAAATAGTTGATTTCCTGACGCTTGCTATCGTGGAGAATTCCACCACCAAGTACAAATTTCCCAAATTGGAAACGGGTCAAACGTTGGTGGAGCCCACCGATTGTAATCTGACCTTGGCCTTTCATCTCAAGACTAGCAGACAGGAGGAAGGTCGTGTCCTCATCAAGGACAATGGCTCCCTTGCGCATTTCTTCTTCTGAAACGATATAGGTCTTGAAAATCCCTGCGACCGAACCTTCTGGCAAAAGATTGAGAATCAAGCGACACTCACAAGTCTCCTCTTTTTCAAACTCCAACCAAAGCTCGATAGGATTTTCCTTGCTGGCTCTGACATTATAGGTCCAGTCCAAGACAGGACTGAAATCTTGACCATAATCACCATTTAAAATGACATTTTCATAACCATGGTAGGTCACTTGGCCAGTAAAATTGGGGTTAACCTGGGTAGTGAAAGGAAACATCTTATCCCCGTACTGCCCTGAAAAGAGCGCTTTTGAAAGGGTAAAGAGCAACTGTCCTTGATTTGAAAAATCAGTCGGCACAGCGCACATTTCCTTGATAAACTGAGCAAGTATCTCATCTGTCACTTCAATCGTTTGATCAAAGAAAATAGTATGAGGAATCAAATGCTCTTTAATAGCCATCAATTCTTCAAGACCTGCAAGACTGTCCACAATGACAGCTGTGAAAGTCTTGATTTCGTCTTCTTCGATGGTTTCTTGCAAGGTCTCAAGCTGACCAAGATTGCAATAATACCATTTCATATTTTCAGGAATTTCCTGATTTTCTGACCAGTTGGATGACCCAACTTGTAGTATTTTCAGGCGATTATCCTTGGTCATTCTGCTCCTCCTTCAACCAATTTTCCCATTTTTGCACCAAACGGTCTCCCGTATTTTCCTTAATTTTCTCAATTGAGTAGATAAGGGAACGGTTCCAGTTGTTCAACTGTCCCAAATAGTAGTAAGCCCCTTTTTCAAAATCGGACAAGTGCTTCAAGATATAACCATTTTCTTGGTGAGTCACATACTCAGATGCCACACGGTTAATTTGTGGAATACCAGCACTAATCCCTGCAATTTGTGTATAACGATTAGGCTCCTTGCTCAAGTCGACAATGAGTCGTGTAAACTGAAGAGCCTTAATAAGGGCAGTCTCGTCACGCAGGTCTTGGAAAGAAAATCGGCTTACGATTTCATTATTTTCTTCCAATTTATTTTCTGCACCACTACTTTCGACAACCTCTTCAAAGACTTCTGGACTCAATCGTTCTTCAATCATTCTTTCCACTTGATTTTGCAGGCTAGCAAGTTGCTCTGGATTGGCATTAAAAGCCCCAAACTCAACCTGTGTCTTTGGATACTTAGCCACAAAAGCCAGTACCTGATAAATAGCCTCTAAATCCAATTGGTCAAAGTCAACCTGATAGAAGATCTTAGACTCTTTAACACGTTGACTGGTTCCCAAAGCCAAACGGGTATCGAAGGAAGCCATGTGTTTGAGTTTCTTAGCCTCTTCTGGATAGGCAACTTGAAGTTGCTCCAAGTAATCGTAACGATCAGCAATCAACAAGTCCACTTGTGGCAGAAAAGCTCCATAGGTGTCAATACTATCGTCCTGATTACGTTCTGCGAACCAAGTCAAAATCTTAGTGTTGGCTGCTGGCAAGTGGTCGAAGAGGTGTTTGTTATGACGCGAATCTGAGGCGATAACAAAACGGTCCTCTGCTTCTACCTTTTCTTCCAAGAATTTAGTCAAAAATTCCCAGATAACTTCTGAAAGATCACCATAGTAACTCTTATTAAAACGACCTTCCGTACGAGGGTTGGCTACAATCCCACGACCATCAAAGAAGTGACAAAGCTGCCAAACTCCCTTGGCATTAAGGTAGTTTCGATAGCTTGGTTGTCCATCTTCATAATAGAGACTACTTGAAATAAAGCCGCGGTCATCATAGATGTCTTCACGAATGATTTGCTCATCCTTATAGTAGCGAATCATGCCAATAAAGCCTTCTGAACCGAACTCAATCTCGGCATAACGCTTGTGTTGGCATTGCACCACGATAGCAAATGGTGTGTGAACAAAGGTAGAGCCTTCTGGCCATTCCAAATCTGTCACCTGAAGGTTTTTCATTTCTTCATCAGTGATACCCTGAATCAAGTCAAAAATAGCCGTATAACCAACTTCCAAGACATCATGACGATGTAGGAAATAACGCAAATGCGGTTGGTAGGCCAAAAGCAAAAGCTGAGGAGCTAAATCCTCATCCTGAAAAATACGAACTTGGTGCAAGCTGTCATCAAATTCGATTTTTTGGTGGATACGGTACCAAGGATCAATAACCGTCTTCCAAAATTCGTCCGTCTGTCCATACCAAGCTGGAATAAAATAATACATGAGTTCTCCTTCATTGTCTTTTCATCACAATACTTGAGATTGAGGGGCAGACCGATCACGCATCACCAGCCTGCCTCTCAACCCCACGAGGGGTGAGATATTATACATTTTCAAAAAGTGGGGTGTAGGAAGTGTTAAGCTTCAAGGCTTTCATTTCCTCGTTAACGTTGTAAATCATACCGCTAAAAATCAAGAACGTCCCAGGAATCATACTAAGCTGCAGGTAATCTGGATTGACCAAGATAATGAGCATCGGAGCACCTGCCATAAAGAGCATATAAAGGGCACCGATGAAACCAAGTCTAAGGACCAAATGGTTGATATAGGCACTGGTTTCTTGTCCTGGATAAACGCCGTAGATGTACTCACCTGACTTGCGCATACGCTCAGAGATTTGCTCACCAGAGACATTAACAAAGGCAAAGGCTAACCCTAGAACGAAGAGCATGACCAGATAAACAACCAACCAGAGAGGTTGACCGACCGTCAAGGCCTTGATGGCACCACTGGTCCACTTGTTTTCAGGATGGATAAATTGAATTAGCATAAAGACGTACTGCGGAATACTGACTAGGGACATGGCATACATGAAAGGCATCCCTCCGGCTGGATTCAACATAATATCCAAGTAAGAATACTGTTTGAAGCGGTTATGAATATTGATTTTATTGATTGAGATACGGTATCTAGCCCTCTGCACAACCCCTGAAACATAGAGGAATACTAAACTGAACAGAATCAGAGGAAGTAAGACATTCCAACCAATACCTAATTTTTCAATACTATCCATGATTTGATAAGGCAGATTGGCCATCATACTTGCCATCAAGATGACAATGGAGCCCCCAATCCCAAAGAGGGAGTTGAGGTCTGATAACCAAACCAAGAAAAAGGTACCGGCAATCAATAAAATGGTATTCATAAAAATAGCGAGACTAGCATTAACCCCTGAGACGATAGGTAAATTCAATGATACTGCCAAAGATTGAACAATGGCAATCCCCAGGGCCAAATACATGCGTCTACGGTCCTGAATCTCAATGGGAAGATTTTTCAAGCCCATTTTCTTAGAGAAAGAAAACATCTGCCAGAGAATCATGGCCGACATCCAGGGCGACAAGCCCACTGAAAAAAGAGACATGGACCTGAGGTTTCCACCCATCATGGCACTAGAGAAAGCCAAGGAACCGATGGCTCCCCCAAAGATATTTGCATTTTTCAAATCTACAAACGGTAGAACCAATTGATTTCCCAAACAATAAATAAAGAGGAAAAAGAGGGTCCATAAGACACGTTTGGTGATTATCGATTGACTAATTTTTTTCACTATTACTCCTATTTCCTGCCCATAGACAGGCTGATGTTATTTCGATTGAAACGAGACAGAGACGCCATTTCAGCCTACTTATCCAAACAAAGGATTACAGGCTCTTCTTACGCATTTGGCGAATGGTCTCAGCCATCTCTTTCCAACGATCTCTTGAGTAGGTTTGTTGGTTATGCTTGGTTGACTTGAGGTCCTCAAACCCTAAAATCGGTTTATTTTCAAACCTAAAGGCATCAAGAATCTCCACTACCTTTCTTCCTGGATTGATATCCAAAAGCAAGTCACTGGTCCGCACCAATTCCAAATCTAGCCCGTTTAAGCCCGCAATGGCTGAGTAAACCGTCACATTTGGATAGGTAATCAATTGGGCCAGTTTATCTGTCACATGCTGGCGAGAGGCAATTTTAAACTGTACCTTAGGAAGGGCTGAGATAAGATCCGTCAAATGCGGAATTTCTGAAATGTTGGTGTAGACCAAGCAAGTGAATGGACGACCCTTAGGATAAATCATGTCCTCTGAAAGTGGCGATAAAGCAGCATTTTCAGCGACCCCTGACCAATCCATTTGAGCATAGAACCACCAGACCTCACGATAGGCTTGGCAGGCTAAAGGCAACCAAGGCTTACGATGTGAGGCATAATGCAGAACCTTAGGATAGTCTTGACCATTTGGCAAATGGAAGCCAGCTAGACTAGACTTGGTGACCGCATAGTTGTTATCAAAAGACAAAGGCAACCAGTTGTTACGGAAGACCATGTTTAGAATGGACTGCTCTGCAAATGGGACCTTGTCATGCCATTCGCTGGTCATGTCAATCAAGTGGCGTCTCATGTTGTACTGCTTCCAATAAGTCGTATCAATCACCATGAAGCCTGCATCAAACATTGCCTGGCGGTCCTGAACCTGAATGGCATAGTCACGCACAGCAGCCAAAGAACGCCCCTTCAAATCAAGGGTAAAGAGGTCCTCTAGAGAACCTGTAACCACCATGTCACTATCCAAATAGAGAGCTCGTTCCTCAGACACAAAGTCCGCCACAAAATAGCGTAGGTAACTAGCATAATTGCTATTGGTCTTGTATTGCTTGATATGACTACTATCCACACGACAGTTAATCACTTCACTACCAAAGGCAGCCAGATGACGATTGAGCCCTCTGAACCACTCTTGAGAGAAATCATCGTTAATCAAGTAAAAACGAATATTGCGATGATGGAAAACGATAGACTTGATAGTCGTAAGCACTTGATCAACATAGGCATAGTTAGCTGCTAGAACAATGGCTTGCTTCTTAGTCTCATAACGTTGAGGAGCCAAACTCAAAACCTGGAATTTCTCCTGAATGGAGCGGTAGGCATCATAATCTGTGAGACCTTGCTCCTCCACATTTTTCAAGCAGGCCTCGAGCATCTGACGGTAGGTAACCATGTATTTTTCCAGAGGGAAACCATGGCTAGCAACAATAGCCAAGCGCTCCTCCATGGCATAAACCAAGGTCATCATCCAGTCTTGCATCCAAGTCGCTGATGGCATCTCTGGACTCTCGCGGTAAACATAAAGGCCCTTATTGAGATAAACCGTACGTTCACTCATGAGATAGGCCTTAAGGTTGAAAAAGCCGTCCTCTCCTGCATGCTCTTTTGGAAAAAGCAAATCATTAAACAGTGAACGTTTGTAGAGCTTACCTGTTGCAGAAATCAAGGCGATATTAATATTATTGGTTTCTTCAAAGAGCCCATCAATAATCTGAGCGGGTGAATAAACCTGCTCATAATAGTCTTCATCCTTGATATAAAAATAAAAGCGATCTTCCGATTCCTTATAGACACTGTAGTTGGCTACTGCGATATCCGCCTTGTGAGCCTGGAGTGTCTTATAAAGCTCCTCCAGATAAGTCGGCTCTACCCAATCCTCAGCATCCACGTAGGTAACGTAAGCTCCCTTAGCCTGACGAATACCAATATGGCGAGCATCTGAAAGCCCTCCATTATCCTTTTTGAAATAGAGAATGCGAGAATCCCTAGCAGCATAGCTACGGCAAATGGCATCACTGTCATCTATTGAGCCATAATTGATAAGGATGATTTCGAGATTTTGATAGGTCTGCCCCAGGACACTGTCTAGACAAGTCTGGAGTTGATTTTCCACATTGTAAACGGGAATAATTACGGAAATTTTTTCTGTCATTTTTTATTTCTTATTTTTTTCTAGCTAGTAAGATTTTTTCTTTTCCTGTCTTAAACCGACATAAGCTTTCCAGAAACAGTCTAAGAGTTTAATAACAACTTTTAGGTCGCAAGAGATAGGGACCTTAAACACACTCTATACACTTTTTTCCTTGCTTTTATCGAGACTTAACCATATTAAATTATACCATAGTATCACTTAATTTTCTAATAGATTAGCTTTTTTATGAGAGGTTTTTTTCAAACTAATTTCCTTTTATTTTCAGAAAAAACTGACAGTTAAAAAGCTGATACAGAGGGGATAGAAAAAGAGATAGCCCTGACGAGGAACTATCTCATAGAATGCTTAAAGGTTTTGAGCGAGGTCTCTTAAGCTCTCGACTCTTCCTACCCCTTATCCACAATTTTAATACGGCTACTACCATCATGCGACTTGATGATAGCTAGTTGTTGAGCGATGCCTTCTTTCATGTCGTCCACGTGGCTGATGACTCCGACCATTCGGTTTTCACCAATTTGTTCCAGAACCGTGATAGCCTTGGTGAGGGCTTCCTTATCAAGTGAACCGAAACCTTCGTCGATGAAGAGGGCTTCAACAACGGCACCCTTGCTGGTATTTTGCACAACTTCTGAGAGGGATAGGGCAATGGCCAGTGCGGCGATAAAGGTTTCACCACCAGACAAGGATTTAACGGAGCGTTCACTACCTGTCAACTGGTCATAGACGTTGATATCCAAGCCAAAGTGATCACGCGCCCTGCGTCCTTCCTCGCTCAAGACAAAGGAATAGCGATTATCCGTTAAGAGACCGATGTAGTTGGCATTGGCATAGTCCAAGATTTGTTGGAAATACTGACGGATAACGTAGACCTCAAGATTGAGACGACCAGTCAGAGCAGTATTTTCTCCCTTAACCACCTTAACCAAATCACTGAGTTCTTGATGGGCCTTAAAGGCCTCTTGGTTGCTGTCTTGAAGAGTTTTAGCCGCTTGGTAGGTAGCCGTCGCATCCTTAAGTCCCTTTTCCAGGACAGAGACCTGAGACAATTGTTTATCGTAACTTTCCTGCCTGATTCGAACCTCTTGTGTTAAAGCAGCTAAATCTGGTTTTTCTTGATTTTGGAGAAGCTCTTGGTTCTTACTAATCTGGGTCTGCAATTCTTGTTTAAGGGTTTGGTAACTTGTCAATTGAGCCTGAAGCTTAGGAATAGCTTGCTTGTTCACTTCAAGTAGCCAAAGCTGGATTTGTTCTAGGTCATTGGTGAGCGCCACTTCAGCCTTAAGACTTTGATTTAATTCAGCCGATAGACGCTTCGTTTCTTGGCTGGTCTTTTCTTTAGACTTGGTCAAGCTCTCAAGTTGCCCCTTGATGCCTTGAATGTCGGCATGAAGTTGGTTGTAGGCTTCACCATTTTCCTTGACCTGCTTATTATAGAGGTCCAACTCCTGCTTCGCAAGGGAAATTCGTTCTTGATAGACCTCTACAGACTCCAGCTCTGGATGAGCTTCCTGCAAGTCTTTTAGGCGCTCCTTAGTTTGGTCAAGCGCTGACTTGGCCTCTTGATAGCTCTTAGCCAAATCTGTCGCTTTTTCTTGGGCCTTAGCTAACTCCTCTTGATAATGGACAAGGTCTGCTTCTTCCTTATCATAGCGTTTTTGGAGTTCTTGATAATGCTTCTCAACAGCACTCAACAAGGTTTGCCCACGGTCAGCTCCATAGTCCTCTGAAAAGTCAAAATCAAACTGCCCCTCAACTTGCTCTTCGAGTTCTTGATAGTGTTTTTCAAGAGTCAGCTTAACTTTAGCCACTTGGTCAAGCAGATCTTGGCGCTTAGTCTCAACTTCACTCAATCTAGCCTGACGGTTTGACAAGGTAGCGACTTGCTTTTCTTTTTGAGCTTGAAGTTCCTCCACCTGATTCATGAGATCCTTCAAGGCCGCTTCATCAGCCTGTGTCCCATCGACCTTAGGATGATCCAAGGAACCACAGACCATACAGGGCTGTCCATCCTCTAATTCTGCCTGCAGCTGGGCAATCATGAGCTGACGTCGTGAAGCCAAAGTCGTTCTTAACTTCTCTTCCAATCTTTTGAGAATTTCTTGAGCTTGATCACTATCCAAAGATAAGGTTTGATGACGCTTTTCCGTCTTTGCCAACTCCTGATTCAAGCCCTCTATTTCTTTAAGATCCTGAGCCAGCTGCTTATCCACACTGTAGCCCACAGACTGGAGGAGTTTTTCAGCCTCATGCAAACTCTCTAAACCAAGACGATTGGCCTCCAAATCTGACAAGGACTGGGAAAGGAGCTCAATCTCTTTCGAAGCCCGCTGATAGGTTTCTTCTAACCTCTTGTAGTTAGCACTCGACTGTTTGATTTTCTCCTGCTCTTGGGCAAGACTCTGGGCATAGATAATAGCCTCTTTCCACGCTTCCAGTTTCCCTTCTTTTTGAAGAAAATCCTCAGATTGAGTTGCAAGCGTCTCTTTTTGAGCCTTGACTTCCTCAAAAGCCTGCTCCTGAGCACTTAGCGCCTCCTGAGCAATTTCAAGGTCTTGCTCTACTTGCAACAACTGCTTCTGATACTGCTTCAAGCTGCTGATGGTTTCCTGCAGCCCTTGGGCGAACTGCAATTCCTCCAGATGCGATTTCGCCTCTGCTTGTCCCTGAGCCCCTTCCTCAATTTCTAGACGGTAACGCTCCTTGGCTTGCTCCAATTCTTGGAAAATCTTTGCTACATCTTGTGCAGTTTGTAAGCTCTTTTGCAGCTTAGCCAAATCCTCATGGGCATCCTTCAAAATGCTTTTCTGCTCTTCAAGATTTTCTTGACGTTGTGCCAAAAGTTCTTCGAGGCGTGCTAATTTTTCAGAAGCTGGTGTTTGGGCCAAAACAGCTAATTCTTCCTCAGACCAAACCTGACTGGCAAAATGGCCATCTAACTGAGCCTGGCGCTTCTCCATATCCTTGTTGCTCTGACGAAGACGCTCTTCCAAGCTCTTTTGAAAACGGTCAAAAATACCTGTTCCAAAGATTTTCTTCAAAATTTGAGTCTTGGTCTTGGAATCTTCTTTCAAGAAACGGCTGAAATCATTTTGCGGAAGGAGGATAATCTGTTTGAACTGCTCGGCATTGAGACCCAAAATCTGCTCAATCTGGTCACTAACTTCCTTGATTTTATCCCCAAGCTTTTCAATTTCCTGACCACCAATCTTATCCACAATGACTAAGGAAGCCGTTGCTTTTTGTATGGTCGTACCACCACCCCGCTTGGCCCTCTCCTGCTGGAGAACTCGCTCAATGCGATAAAGGTGGTTGCCCTGTTGAAAGTAAAAAGTCACCTTGGTCAAATCATCCTCTGGACCAGCAAAGGTCGACCGCATCTCCTCAACATTACGATCACCACTGGTCGTCGCAAACAAGGCCACTGTCATAGCGTCAAAGAGAGTACTCTTACCAGCCCCTGTGTCACCACCAATCAAAAAGAGGGGAGCATGGTCAAACTGGGTGAAATTGATGACTTCCTTACGATAAGGTCCAAAATTGGTCAATTCTAACTGAACTGGTCTCATTGTCGGCTCCTTCCAATCTCCTCAAAAATACTTTCCACAAGGGCCTTTTGTCTCTCAGACAAGACCTCGCCCCCAGTCACTGTCTGGTAAAAATCAGAGACAATTTCCTGTGGAGACTGCATTTCCAAATCTTTTAAGTGCTGATCTACAGTCAAGCTTTCTTCCCTGGAATCACCAAGACGACTGAAAGTGATTTCTACAATATCTGTCCCATAAATTTCTTCCAGACGGGCACGCACATTGATACCCTCTAATTCCTTACGACTGGACAGTTGAATATCAAAGGCAAACCAAGCCTTTTGACAAGGTTGGTTCTTATAAAATTCGGATGACATCAAGGTTTCAAAAGGTTCCTGCAGGGTCACAATTGGCCGTCTGACCTCTAAAGGATGGAAGGTCTGGGACAAGTCACCAGACGCATCCAATTCAAGAATATAAACACCCTTTTCTTCCTTACGTTTGGCTTCTTTAACATTAAAGGCGACTGGACTACCTGAATATTGCACGCGCTGGGTCGGACTGGCAAAGCGCGTATGGATATGCCCCAAAGCGACATAATCAAAAGCCTTGAAAAGGTCACTGGTCACATTGGTAAGCCCACCCACCGTATTGCTGGTTTCAGACAACATCAATTCTCGTAAACTTTGACCATCTTGGTCCTCTTTTTTAGAAACTGCAAAATGCGTCACCAAAATATGGGCCTTGTCAGGATCAAAGGCTTTTTCCATATCCTCAAGAATGTAGGCCAAGGCATCACCAATCCCCTGAATCTCCTTATCCCCATCATCCTTATAATAAATCCGAGCATCAATAGGATCAATAAAGGGAAGAAGAAAAATCTGGCAATCCTCCAACTCAACCGGCTCAAAGGCCTCCTCCAAACGTGTGCTTAAATGAAGACCCTGAGGTTGAAAAAAGTCTCGCCCAAAATGCAAGCGTTCAGCCGCATCGTGATTGCCACTGATGGCATAGACAGGAATCTGCTCCTCTAAGACCAAACGTGCCAAAGTCTTATTAAAAAGTTTAATCGCATCCACAGGCGGCACCGCACGGTCATAGAGATCCCCAGCAATGATGACCCCATCCACCTGTTCACGAATTGCCAAATCCACTATCTGTTGGAAGGCCCACTCCTGCTCCTCCAGCAAAGACCAGCCATTGAGGGTTCGCCCCACATGCCAATCTGACGTATGTAAAAACTTCATGACAGTCTCCTCATTCGTTTTGTCTTACTCTATTGTACCTTATCAAGCCGAATACTGCTTAAAAGATTCATGGCTTTGATAGTTTTCCCACTTTTTATCTAAAAAGACCAAAAAATCTCTCCCGAGCAATTCACTCGAGAGAGATTTTATTTTTAGAATTTATGAGAGATAAGGTGTGGAAATCTTAGTCTTGGTTTTTACGACGATTCATAGCCGCAAGTCCTGACATGAGTCCCATAACAACAACACCCATTGCTGCGAGGTTGTTATCTGTCTCACCTGTTACTGGCAATTGTTCGTCGCCTTCTTTAGCTTTATCAGAACCATCTGCCTTCTTACCATCTTTGTTTCCAGATTTCTTCTTATCTGAACCTTTACCATCTGAAGCGCCATCAGCTGCTGAGCCAGATCCAGAACCTTTAGAACCCTTAGATCCGTTTGAAGTTGCTTTGACAGCTTTAGATGTTGAGCTTCCAGATTGTCCGCCATTACCGTTTGATGGTGTTGAGCCATCTTCGACCTTACGGTAGATGTAAGTCACGACTGTTTGACCTTCTGTCATCTTGTCTGTAGATTTACCTTCTTGACGAATCAATTCGTATTTCACACCGTTACGGTAGATGTAGCGATCACCATGAACATCAACTTCAGCACCAACAGAGTTAGTGATAACAAGTGGCATCTTGATTTGGTTACCATACTCGTCACGGTAGATAACGACGATAGTACCAACTTCTTTGTTAACTGCTGGTTTAGCAGGTTCTGCGTTAACAACCTTGTAAACAACCTTTGTATCTTCACCTGGGTTGCTTGGTGTCACACCTGTCTTATCAGCCTTGTAACCTTTCACTTCAGGAACAAGTGTCATAGCAGCCTTAGTTGGATCGTTAGGATCATTTGTGTAAGTAACTGCTTCAACACCCGGGATTGGATTACCTTTTTCGTCAACGGCAATAATCTTACCGAATTTAGTGTAAGTAACAGTCTCAACCTTGCTGTCCATAGTGACATCTTGAGAAGCCACACGACCTTTATCTGCGAAGTAACCGTTTACCATTGGTGTAATCACGATATCAAACTTAGTCTTATCTGCCTTCCATTCACCTGCAGTAAGAATATCACCTGTTACAGAGTCAAGCGTCAATGAACGTTTCCATTGTGCTTTCTGAACACTGTCTGCTGGCAATTTAGCATTGCTATCTTTGCTTGCATAGTGAACAGTGTATGTCACATCTTTAAGGTAAGCATCCTTAGCTGGCCATTTTGGACCGTTTGGTTGGTTAGGATAGATTGGTGTTCCTGGTTCGTGAGCATTGTCTGGATTAAAGTCAAGTGCTACACGTTTGAAGCTTACTGTCCAAGCTTGGTCAACTGTGCTATCCAAGTCAAAGCTTGCACCAGCTGGGTAACCATCTGTTACAAGGACATAGCCAAGGTCTTGATAGTGTTTGATACGTTCAGCTGTTGAATAGTTAACCGCTTCACCAGACTTACCAGCCAAAGCAACAGTTTCAAGGGTTGAACCACTTGTTTCATCACGGTAAACAACACTTGCTTTTTGATCGTTCTTAACGTAAACAACCTTAGTATCGCTAGACAAGTCACCTGGTGTTGCAGGTACTACCTTAGCAGTGTAACCTGGGATAGTTGGCAAGTTCTTGTCAACTGCAATCATCTTAGTTGGATCGTTAGGATCATTGATGTAGGCAGTATCAGAGACACCTGCAATTGGCTTACCATTTTCATCAACAATGACAAATTTACCAAAGGCCTTATACGTTACGGTGTCAGTTGCTTCTGGAGCATCTGGAGTTACTGTCTTACCACCTGCTACCGCTTTATCGGCAAAGTAGCCATTAACAACAGGAACCTTAACTGTACCGTAAGTGTGGCTAGTTACCTTCCAAGTCACCTTACCAGTCGCTTGGTTATCCTTACCTGCAAAGGTATAGTCAGATTTCACATCTGCAGCTGGAGTTTTATCGCCAGCACCTTGGAAGGTAACTGTTTGTTTCGTTGCCTTAGTCACATCGTTAACGATTGCTACGTAAACGACACGAGTGTCTTCACCTGGATTTGATGGTGATGCAGGGACAACCTTAACAGTGTAACCAGGAATACTTGGAAGCGTCTTGTCGATGGCAATCATCTTAGTCGCATCATTAGGATCGTTAGTGTAGGCAGTTGTTGATACACCTGGAATTGGATTGCCATTTTCATCCACAGCGATAAATTTACCAAAGGCTTTGTATGTCACTGCGTCTGTCGCATTTGGTGCATCTGGAGTAACTGTCTTGCCACCTGCTACGGCTTTATCTGCATAGTAACCAATGACAACTGGAGTCTTAACTGTGCCGTAAGTATGGCTTGTTGCTGTCCAAGTTGTTGTATTAGTTGTAGGATCTTCTTTACCGTTGAAGCTAAAGTCATTTTGAGTGTTAGCAGCTGGTGTCTTCGTATCAGCACCAGTGTAAGTTACTGTTTGACTTGTTGCTTTTGTGACATCTTTAGTGTCTTTTTCAACGATAATGTGGTAACGGTAACCTGGAGCTAGGTATTGACCACCACCATTGGCATCAATTGAAGCATCCAATCCTTGTGAACCGTTAGCAAATTGAACAAGGTCAACAACACGACTTTGGTTAAAGTCCCAAGTACGATCTGAGCGAATGGTTGCAATACCATTTGTATAGTCATATTGACGTTCTGACTTCAAAACATCTACATAAGCATTAGCTTTAGATTTGTCAGCAGAGGCATATTTGATGCGGTATCCTGCTGGTACTGGTGGAAGTTCTGTTACACCAGCATCGTAGATTTTATTGTAAGTCTTACCGTTTGCTGTGATTGTTTCAGTTGAGTTGTTGATACGATATGTTGAAGATCCTGGAATCTTGTTTCCTGCTTCATCAACGTAGTCAATAATACCAAGGTTGGCATAGTTTACGACAACCATGTAGTTACCATTTGTAATGTAGTCATAAGGTCTCATAACCCCACGGTTATCACGACCGACTTTGAGGTGGTTGATGTAATCAATGTTAACAAAGTATTGTTGACGTTCTGGCAAATAGGCAAGTTTATAGCCGAGGTTTGTCAAGTCAGGGTTTGTTGAGCTTGCTCCAGCATTTGTCAAAACAGCAACCGCATCAGCTGTACGAAGACTACGGTTTGATACCGCAAGTCCCATAGCATTGATGAGATTTTCAGAGTTAAGGCTTGCTTCAGCAGCATTCAATTCACTGCTTGTCACGGCCAACTCACTAGTCGCCACTTTAAGGACGCTATTTACAGCATTGGTTGTAGACTCTGCGCTGGCAGTTTCTGCTGCAGTCGCAACTGAAGCTGCTGCACTTGTTTGTGCTGATACTTGACCAGCAACAGGAACTTCGGCTACTGCTGTTGAGCTAAGAGCTTGGGCGCTAGTCGCTACAGATGAAGCAGTCGCTGCTGCAGATTCAGAGCTCGCTTGCGATGCAGCCTGAGAAGCTGCTTCTGAACTAGCTGCTGTTTGACTAGTTGTTGAAGCTGTTTGGCTGTTTTGAGCTGCTGATTGTGGTTGTTCACTAGCCAAAGCTACAGTAGAGACTGAACTTGGTGCGTTTTCTGTTGTTGCTGGCGCTACTGATGCTGTCGTTGGTGTTGATTGCTCCACGACTACATCTGGCTCAGCAGTTGTTTCCATACCTGCGGTAGTTGGTGCTACCGTTTCATCAGCTTGGGCACCCTGTGCATTTGAGAAGATTGAAACTCCCAAAAGGACAGAGGCTACACCAAAGCTGTATTTTCTTAATGAAAAACGTTGGCGTTTATTAAACATATCTCTCATAATAATAAATTTCCTCAATATCCAAATTACTTTATATACAGTTTCCATTTTATACTACAATTATTAAATTGTCAAATATATAATGATTATTGTTCTAAAGTTTAACTTTCATTAGAGAATGTTAATTTAAAACTTTTATCTAAGTCCTTTGAAACATCAAAACGTTCGTGCTTTTATTTAGCACAATTCCCTATTTTGTCAGTTTTATAATTTTTAAAATACTTTTATATGAAAGCATCTTTTATTAAAAACCTTCGTCACTCTAACCTTATTTTTTAGTTTTGGTGATATTTATTAAAATACAAAACTCTCTCCCTTCAAAAAGAAAACGTTTTAATGGCTCAACCCACATCTCTCTCAATCCCTTGCCAATACTGACCTAGAGGCTCCTACTTCCCATATTCCCAACAGATTCAAAAATCCCTTTGGCATTGACCAAAAGGGATTCTTTCATCTATTATTTGAAAATAGAACTTGTGAAACTATCTGTCTCTTGTAGGAGTTTCTTGTAGACAGCTTCTTTGAGTTTTGTTGTATAGCTTGTAGATACAGATTTATTGCCGTTATTATCCGTTTTAAGACTTGCAGCATCTTTGGCAACTGCAGCTTTAAACAAGGCTAACAAATCATCGTAAGAGCTTACTGATTTACCGTCAATAGTAACTGTCGTCAAACCATGTGACGCTTTCTCTTTGACTTCTTTGAAGTAGGCTTTCTTGAAGTCTTCTAGGGTGTTGAACTGACCATCAGAAATCTTGTTAATGATAAAGTCATCTCCAAGAGTGTTCTTACCAGCTGCTTTCGCTTCTTGTTTATACTTGTTAGTCGCATAACCTAGGAAGCCTTTTTCATAGCCGTAGTAACCCCAGAGTCTGAAGGTATTGTGCTTGAAGGACATAGCACCTGGAGAGCCCTCACTGGTATTACCACCATAAATGGCAGACATCATAGGCACATTGACATAGGCAGAAGAGAAGTCCTCCGGTTTATAAACACCATTTCCAGGTCCACGATTGGTCATGAAGTTATTATCCACAAGGTCATCAATAGAGGTCAAGCTAATAGCCTTTTCGCTATCACTTAGAGCACGCACCTTGTCGTATTGGTTCTTACTATTACCTCGTAGCTGTTTATCGACCTTCTTGAACCATGCGTTATTGAGCTCTTGCTTGCCTTGACTGAGGACTGCTTCCCCTTCCAGCGAATCAAGAAGCATGAGGGTATCATTGTAGCCCTTCATGTAACGATCGATGGCCTCACGAGAGTTCAACTTGTTTGGATTGGTATTGTACCACTGGTTACCATCATTTTCTCTTTCAAAGGCCATGTTGAGTCCTAGAGCACCGTATTCACCCTGGTGACCCTGAGTCGCTGGTGATTGCAACATTCCTTGGGCATAGGCTTCGACGTCTGTTCCTTCACGACGACCAAAACCTCCAAAGTAGGCAATACGGTCATTGATATGAGTCGTTTCATGGGTAAAGGCTGAAGCACCATACTCGCTAATCATGTTAGACATGACGTAAGTAACCTTGGCACGATTATCGTATGGATTGTCGTAGATGGCAGCATAGGCACCTGCCATGGCTCCGTTATCACCGTAGTACTCACCAACTGGTCCATAGATTTCACGGATTGGCGCATAGACTTCCGTACTGTTCTTGAATTGGCCGTAGCGCTCTGGCCAACCTGGCCAACCATGACCCCAGACATAGAAACCTTCCCAGATTGGATTGACAATGTCTTTGAACAATTTGTTTTTGACATTATCTGCAGCCAATCTTTGCCAGAAATCAAGATAGTTGATTTGACGTTGGGCCGCTAGATCAATCTCTGGTTTCAACTTCTCTAGGGTTGTGTTGTACTTGTTAGCTGTTCCATAAGACATAGTATCATAGGTAGAAATCAGGAACATCTCTGTCTTATCAAGGTTCAACAAAGGCAAAATCATCTTGCGGTGGAGACCACGACTAAGGTTGTCATAAACACGATACTTGTGCTCACCAACACCTTCATTTTGAGACGCCTTCTCAACAACGTAGACCTTATCCTTAGCAGCATCGATGAACCAATCATTCATATTGTCGATAGTGGTAAAGAGTTTTCGGTTGTAATTAAGGAAGTCGGTCAGATCACTAGAAAGGGTACTTTTGGCGAGAACTTCACCAAAAGCATCGTATGTTCTTGAACCACTGATATTATTTTCCTTAGAGCCAATCTCAATCAAACGGTCAAGGACATCCACATTTTTACCATAGAAATCTGGTTTGAAGAGCATGATTTCCTTGATATTAACATCATCAAACTTCACACCATAGTAGCGATTCAAGTAAGTCAAACCTAACAAGAGGGCCGCTTTATTTTTCTCAACCTTGTCAAGAATCATTTGTTGGGCAGCTGGTGATTGGTTAAGCTGGTGGTCTTCATTTTGAACCAGCTTAGTCACCAGGTTAGTTAAATTAGCCTTAACAGCTTCAAAACTTTCTTCCAAGAAGAGGTTCTTGATAGCATTGACCTTGTTTGGACCGGTACGACCAAGTTTTTGGTAAATCGGATCAGACTGCAACTCAATCGGTTTCAGGATATCAACAATACCATTGATAAGACTTGAGTGGTCTTTTTGAACGATATTCGGAGTGTACTTGATACCCAAATCAATAACAGTGTACTCCTTAACGTTGCTCAAACCTTCTGCACTCTCTGAAAGCTTGAAGTAGTCTTTGCTTCCATCAGCATAGTGAACAATAATCTTGTTAGCATCGCTTAGGTCTGTGACAAAGTTACTGTCTTTCATTGGTGTCACTGAGAGCACATCTTTAGTATTCAAGTTGTGGCCTTTGGCCAGTTTATTTGCTTGATAGACAATATAATCCTTGTTATAGAATGGCTGGAATTTCTCAATATTCTTGTAAGCCTGCTTGTATTCTGGCTTATAGTCTTGAATATTGGCAAAATCAGCTTGACTAGAAACATTGTTAAGCGTATTCAACGCGTAAGGCTCGCTAACAAATGTATCAGCTGTGATGTTGTAACCTTCAACACGCTTGTCAGCTTCTTCCTTAGTCAAATGTTTGAGCTTATTCGGACTCTTAGTATCTTTACCAGTACCATCTTCGGCCGAGCTGTAACCAACAACACCAAAGAGATCTTTGATGTATGGGCCACCGTCTTCATCATTGACATCGTTAGAAGCAAAAATTTCTTGACCTTTAATAACCTTAGCATAGGTCACATTATTTTGAACAGCGCCGTAAGGCCACGTCTTAGCGACAATACCACCGACATTTCTTGTGTTTTTAACATCAAGAACACCCTTGGCTACCGAGTTAGTCACCCTAGCCTTAGTTCCCGACTTCCAGCTGTTAAGCATGTAAGTGACAAATGGCACCAGCATACTTGCATTGGCATTTTGAGCTGTAATAGTCGCATCTACATAGGCTCTGTTGACAAATCCCATGTAGTTTGAACCAGCAATCCCACCAACTGTCGAGTTATTACCGATAGAGTCAATCTTACCGACAAAAGCGACATTCTCAATCTTACCATCTTCATCAATCTTATTGACGATACCAGCCACATCATTGTTACCAGTAATCGAACCAGTCACCTTAACATCTTCAATCAGACCTTTATTTTTAAGGTTAAATCCAACCGTCGCGATTTGATTTTGCCCAGAGCGATTGATGTCTACATTTTCAAAGTTGATGTTCTTGATTGTTCCGCCATTGATGACATTAAACAATGGGTGCTCTAAATCATAGATGGCATAGCGTTTGTCACCATCACTGAGCAACTTACCAGTAAATTCTGTCGTAATGTATGATTTGCCGTTTGGAACAACGTGACGAGCACTCATGCTTTGGCCAAGTCTAAATTCACCTGATGGATTCGCTTGAATGGCATTGACCAAGTCAGCAAAATCGTAGTAAACATTGGCTTGACTGGCCTTCGGTTTCTCAATGTAGTAGCTATAGGTTTGCGCAAAATGGCTTTGGGCATCACGTTGAACCAAATTGTCCGCTGCTGCAGTTACCTTATAAACCGCCTTGCCATCAACCGTTGTTTCTTCGATGGCTTTTACTGCCAAGTAAGTGGCCTTCTGATCCGCAGAAGTCATCTTCAAGTAGTAATTCGTGAGATCCTGAGGTACAGCTGCCAGACGAGTCTCATCCACTTCTGTTTGATTGTCATACTTAATCAAATCTGTACGTGCAAAATCTTTAAGCTCAACCTTCTTGAGATCCAGTTGGAGAGTTTGGTCTGCCAAAACCTGATTCTCCTCACCATTGCCACGATCATAGGTCATGGTTGTTGCGAGGGTATATGGCTTGTAATAGTCTAAGTTTGTTAGGTCAGCAGTCAAGGTCGTGCTAGGAATATCAAGCGTTTGAACAACCTGTCCGTCTTTCTTAAGCACCGCTTTAATAGTCGTGATAGCTGCTGAACCTGGATTCGTCAAGTTGTAGCTAAGTTTAGCACTACGACCCAAATCATCCTTGTCAATCTGTGTCAGCGTAAGCACTGGTTTTTCAGACACCTTGGTCCCTTTGTGAACGATACGATCTTGAACAGGAACTAGCACGGTTTCAGTGACAGTTGGTGCCTCAGACGTCTTATTCCCTTTATAGGTCTTATAGACTTTGGTGATTTTGTTTTGACCTCTTTGACCTTCTTGAACAACCTTTAGCGTGCCCTTTTCAAGACTATCATCTTCTTGGACAATCTCTTTAAATGGAAGCTCTACAATAGACTCTTCCGTCGTTGTTCCATCTAGAGGCTTGCTGCCACGACGAAGCTTTCTAGGTTGTGGCACCTCAATAACCTTACCTGATACAATAGTTGGCTCACCAACCTTGACACCATCAATGGTTTGGTAAATTTTCTGAATTTCTTGGCTACCTTTTTGACCTTCTTGCTCGACAACCTCTTCATCCACATACTTGCTATCATCAGTGATAACTTCGATAGGATAATCGATGGCTTGCGTTTCAGTCTCTGTGACACTTCCAAGAACTGGAGTGTGGACAGGATTCTCGGGTTGGACCAGAGCCTCACCTTCGTGACCTGATTCTTGTGTACCCTTGGCTTCCAGTTTGCCTGTGTACTCTGGATTTGTAGGTTGAACAAGGGCTTCGCCTTCATGACCGGATTCTTGTGTACCCTTAGCTTCCAGTTTGCCAGTATAGTCTGGATTAACAGGTTGAACAGCTGCTTCGCCCTCATGCCCAGATTCCTGTGTACCCTCGGCTTCCAGTTTACCTGTATAGTCCGGGTTAGCAGGTTGAACGACAGCCTCACCTTCATGACCGGTTTCTTGAGTTCCATTGGCACTGATTGGGCCAGTATATTCTGGATTAGCGGGTTGGACCCATGCTTCACCCTCGTGACCAACTTCTTGGGTACCATTAGCACTGATCGGTCCAGTGTAATCTGGATTAGCTGGTTGGACCCATGCTTCACCCTCGTGACCAACTTCCTGCGTTCCATTAGCACTTGTAGTATCGCTACTGATTGAACCTGTATACTCTGGAGCGACAGGTTGAACAGCTGCCTCACCTTCATGACCAACTTCTTGCGTGCCATTAGCACTGATTGGGCCGGTATACTCTGGAGCGGCAGGTTGAACAAGGGCTTCACCTTCATGACCAACTTCTTGGGTACCATTAGCACTGATTGGGCCAGTGTAATCTGGATTAGCAGGCTGAACTAGAGCTTCGCCTTCGTGTCCAACTTCTTGGGTACCATTGGCACTGATTGGACCGGTGTACTCTGGAGCGGCAGGTTGAACAGCTGACTCGCCTTCATGACCTGATTCTTGCGTACCTTTAGCACTGATTGGTCCTGTGTACTCTGGATTAGCGGGTTGAACCAGAGCTTCGCCTTCGTGACCTGATTCTTGCGTACCCTTAGCGCTAATTGGTCCTGTGTACTCTGGATTAGCGGGTTGAACAGCCGCCTCGCCTTCATGACCTGGCTCCTGTGTTCCTTTTTTCCAACTGATGCCCTTACTATCCCTATCAGCTGTCCCCTGACTAACTGTATTATCTTCTTTTATTGAAGACTCAAGCCCTTGTAAAGTATTTTCCAAAGGTTGTTCAAGCTCCGGCTTAGCAGAGTAACGCAGATAACCCACATACTCAT
This sequence comes from Streptococcus sp. SR4, assembly GCF_000517725.1. Lineage (NCBI taxonomy): Bacteria > Bacillati > Bacillota > Bacilli > Lactobacillales > Streptococcaceae > Streptococcus > Streptococcus sp. SR4. The sequence goes on from NZ_AZYW01000056.1 coordinate 28,490, forward strand.
AACCATCAATGGCAATAACACCCTTAGCCAAATCTTCTTTATTTGAAACCGCAAGAGTTTGATTATAGGCCTGCAACTCCTTGTTTTGCAAGGCAAGAACCTCTATCGGCACAAGGAGACTTTGCCCTGCGGCCCCAATCAAGACCAAGCCAATAATTTTTTTACGATGTTTTTTTGAAAATAGCAACACAGCCATAGTCGCTGTTGCCAATCCCAAACCTGTCGCTGCCCAGTCAGAACTTCCTGTCTGAGGAAGAGTAGCTTGACTGTCTCCCTTACGTTTATAAACCAGATAAAAAGTGTCCTCATTTTGATATTCCTTAGGAATAGCATGTACCACTTGCTTCTGCTCTTCAGCTGTTAATTCATTTTCTGTGACATAGGCCATGTGTACCGATGCATCCGAAGTAACCTGGTCTGCCGAAACTGGTTTAGACACGAAAAGACCACCTGCTAACAAGAATGTCCCGATAGCAACTGGCCCTACACCTACTGACAATTTACGAATGGCGTATTTTGTCATTTTTTCAAAAACATGATTTGCTTGTTTCATTCAAAATCTTCCTATATGTTAATCCTTGTACCCCAAGGCACGTCAAAAAAACGAAGACGTTATTGAAAAAACACGCACTCTATACATTTATTAACCTTCTTCCGAAGTCTATCATATCCTTTTTTTAATCTTTAAGCAAGCATTTTCTCTAATTTTTAATCAATATAAATATTATTTAGCGACTATGTTTTTCTTTCATGAAAACCTCTTAAACCTTTTCATATAAATAATTCCAAAGACTCTAATATTTGTAAGAATATTCTCTTGATATTCTTATAAGTGATATATTTTGAGTTAAATAATTTTATAAATTATACTAAGATCCCCATATATCTAACATTTTAATTGAAATGATAAATAAAAACTACTAATTTTATTTTTAAAAAAATGCAAGAACTTCTCTCGCATTTTTTTCGCATTAATATTCCAGAGATTACCCATTACCTTGAGAAATACTATATGGATAATCTAGCTAATAAAGAGTTTACCATAATATAATCTAAATATCAATCGTCACATAATCTCATTATATATATCTTTCGTGTATGAAAGAAATATTTAGTCTCTTAAATTAAACACCTATATATTTTCAAAACATAAAATATTAAATTGTAACCATGCATTGACGCTCCCTGAAATCTCCTCAATTATAAATAAATTAGTCTTAAACTAGATTATATTTTCCTATAACATAGTCTGAAAATCCATCTCAACATATCAGAAAATATTATTTTTATAAAACTTGTTGTAAAATTCTAATTTTACTGCTATAATCACGTTAGTAGACTCATATTTAAATGAATTTATCTTCCCCTCGTCTCTAATTAACTTCTATCATAGAGACTTCACATTTAGCTTCTAACTAACATATTACTCTTGTATGAGCTACTATTTAAAAAAC